>JBBTUN010000017.1:0-3359 GCA_038063735.1 Patescibacteria group bacterium | reverse complement strand
ACCTCACTTTGTTTTGGAAATAGGTGCGAGTTTGGTACAATAGAGACACCCAAAAAGCGAGGAGTTTTGCACTCGATTCTAGAAAGAAAAAGCTTCAAACAATCTGCACTCACTATCATTCAATGTAGCAAAGTCTCTGCCTAACAGGTAAAATACTCATATGAGCATAAAAGGGCCGGAATCACTTCCCACGGGGTTAAGAAGACGAAACCCAGATTCAAAGCGTCCGTTGCAGGGCCAAGAAATGGGTCCAACAGGATCCCAAACTTTGAGATCCCAAGCCAAACCTCCTACAGACACGGAAAATCGCCTTAAAGACCTACCACCAACAGGTGGTTTTATAAACACAACAACAAGAGATGGCGTCCAAACTCAAATACCGTCCGTGGGTCAATATACGCTGGAAGGTGAAAAAATCCCTATTGATCAAATTCAAACAACTCGTGGAACACATAAAATCCAGCCCAAAGACGCAGCACCATTAGCTGTCCCGTCGGGCGGACCGACACCGGCCGAAATGGACAAGGCAAATAGGCAAATGTGGAAAATCACCAGAGAGACCCTTCGTTGGGCAGAAAAAGGGAAAAAGAAAAAATGAAACTCGACGACAAATTCCAGGTAGTTGAAAAACACTACATAGAGGTGTCACCCTCTAACAGGAAAAAATTTATAGCAGGGCTTTTTAGCGGCTTAGGTTATGGGGTCGGCCTGACACTGGGCACGTCAATCTTCTTTATATTGCTTGGAGTTTTCCTCTCCAAGATCGATTTGCAGCCTGTTTTGGGTCAATTTTTAGCAGACGTCATTAAAGCCGCCCAACCAAACCTAAAACGATGAGCGACTTAAAAGACCACAAAGAAATAGGCCGCGAGCTGGAACTTTTCTTCACAAATGACATTGCACCCGGTGCTCCCTTTTGGCTACCGCGGGGCATGGTTATTTTTAAGCAACTGGAAAAATTTATAAGGGAACTTACAGCCGGCGCCGGCTACCTAGAAACATCCACCCCGATAATGGTCAAAAGCGATATATTCAAAAAATCCGGCCACTGGACAAAATTCGGTCAAGCCAATATGTATAACCTAGCTCTTACGGACGAGGATGATGACAAAAAACCTGTCTCCTACACCCTAAAACCAATGAACTGTCCGGAATCCACAATTCTCTACAGATTTAGGCCAAGGAGCTATAAAGAACTACCCCTTAGGTTTTCGGAAATCGGCCGCTTGCACCGCAGAGAAAAATCCGGGGAAGTCAACGGCCTTCTCAGAGTCCGCCAGCTAACCATGGACGACGCCCACATATATGCCAGGGAGAACCAAATGGAAGCTGAAATAAGCAACATTCTGGACACCATGGTTAAGTTTTACGAAAGCTTTGGCTTCCACTACGAATTCAAACTGGCAACCCGTCCGCAAGAAAGAGCCGGCAAAGATGCCGACTGGGACAAAGCCGAAAAAACGCTTGAGGGCATACTTGAAGAAAAAAAACTCACCTATTCTCCGAAAGACCGGGACGGCGCATTTTATGGACCCAAAATAGATGTGCATATAAAAGACGCACAAGGCCGCGAATGGCAGCTGGCTACCGTTCAACTGGACTTTCACCAACCGGAAGCGTTCGGCCTGAAGTACATAGACGAAAAAGGTGAACAAAAGAGGCCGGTCATGATTCACCGCGCCATCTTTGGTTCCTTCGAAAGGTTTATCGCTATTTTGACAGAACACTACCAGGGTGCTTTTCCAACCTGGCTTTCTCCAACTCAAGTGGTCGTTCTGCCAATTTCCGACAAAAATTTGGACTACGCAAACAAAGTGGCCGACGCTCTAAAGGAAACGGGCATTCGGGCAGAAGTGGATGAAAAAAACGAAACACTGCAGGCAAAAATCAGAAATGCAACAATGGACAAAGTTAACTATCTTCTTGTTGTTGGTGGCAAAGAAGAAGAGGCAAAGAAGGTTGCAGTAAGAACGCGGGAAGGCAAAGATGGCGGGCAAATAACTGTGGACGAGTTCATAACCAAAATCACCAAAGATATTGAAACTAAAGCATAACTGGTGGTAAAATCACGAGTTAAGCTTTCAATTAATGTTTGAAGTTGAATCCGGGAGATAACAAATAAAGAAATATTATCGGCTAAACCATCAAATTAGTGCACCCGAACTTCGGGTAATTGATGCCGAAGGCAAACAACTGGGCGTTATCAGTAAAGAAGAAGCCCTAAAAAAAGCACTGGCAGCAGAATTGGACTTGGTAGAAATTGCGCCGGAAGCAAAACCTCCGGTTGCAAAAATAATAGATTATAAAAAGTTCCAGTACCTGGAAGAAAGAAAACAGAAAGAGGCAAGAAAGCATACAAGAGAAACGGAATTAAAAGAAGTAAGAGTTTCTCCCTTTATTGGGGACCATGATCTGGAAGTAGCACTTAAAAAAGTTAGGAGGTTTGTAGGCGACGGCGATATGGTTAAATTGAGCGTTGTCTTCAAAGGAAGACAAATGGCCCATACCGAGTTTGGCCCAAGACTCCTGGAAAGAATACTGGGGCTACTCAATGGAATGGCCGAGCTGGATAGGCCGGGAAGGTTTGAAGGAAGAAGATTTGTTTCGACACTAAAACCTAACAAGAATTTTGTACAAAAAGTTCAACAGGAAAAAACAGAAGAAAAACACCAGGCCGAAAAAGAACTTATAGAACCGAACAAACAAGAATCACACGTCAAAGATGAGCAAACAAAAAACTAAAAAAGCAGTTGCAAAAAGATTTAAGATTACCCCAAGCGGGAAAATTCTTCGTGGCAGACAGATGAAAAATCATCTAAAGTCCGCAAAATCGACAACCGCTATTCGCCGATACAAAACGGTCGCAAAAGTTTCGGACATAGAAAAGAAAAATATAGAGAGGATGCTTCCATACAATTAATCGATCAGCTACCTGCGATTAACTATTAACCAGTCATGAGAGTCAAACGAGGAGTAACCACCCACGCCCGCCATAAAAGAATACTAGAGCTTGCAAAAGGCTACCGCGGCGGTCGTTCTAAGCTTATCAAGGAAGCCAAAACGGCCGTAATGCACGCCGGCGCCGACGCCTACAGGGGTAGAAAACAAAAGAAGCGGGACAACAGGTCACTTTGGATAATTAGAATTAATGCGGCACTTTCTGCACACAACGTTTCTTATAACAAATTTATAAACGACTTGAAGAAAAAGAACATAGAGCTGGACAGAAAAGTCCTCTCTCAAATTGCCCTGGAAGATCCCAAAGCCTTCGCAGAACTTGTAAAAAAAGTGGTCTAGAATGGCAAAGTAGATCCGCAAACGAATCCCACCACTTAGGGTAAAATTTACGCCTAAGAAAG
>JBBTUN010000016.1:0-1272 GCA_038063735.1 Patescibacteria group bacterium | reverse complement strand
CAACGACCTTCTCATTTCTGGAGACCTAGAAGTGGATGGGAATGCGTACTTTGATGGCACTACAAACTTTGTAACCGCTTCTGCCTCCTTATTCTACGCTGGCAACGGCACTGCCGCCTCTCCCAGCTTCTCGTTCAGAGCTGATCAAGATACGGGGATGTGGAGACCTACAACAAACACATTAGCCTTATCTACGCTTGGTGTTGAGAGATTTAGAATAGATTCTGCCGGTCGGGTTGGCATCGGCACTACCGCCCCCACCACCATGCTTGAAGTCCAAGGCACCGCCTCTGCATCCCACCTCCTCACCACGGGCGGTCTGCAGGTCGCCGGCGGAGCATCCGTCTCCTACTCAAGATTCGGCACTGCCACCACCGGCCACAGTCTCGCTGCGGCATCCGATCTGCTCCTCTCCGGAAATCTTGAAGTGGATGGCAACGCATTCTTTGATGGGAGTGCGTCTATTTCATCCAGACTTGAAATTGGCGGGACGGCATCGGTTTCCGGAGCACTTTCAGTTGGTGGCGTGATAAATACAACCGCAATCGGAACTGCGGCAGCTCCTGCGATTGCGTTATCCGGTACCACTACCGGCTTTTACACGACTTCGGGCATTCTCGCCGTTTCTGTCGGCGGATCTGCAAAACTTGGCATTAACACTGATGGAGCATTTGATTTGAACAGTGGTGGGGCAGTCTATTGGAGGGACAATGCCACGTGGATCAGTGGCACGAGGGACACTGGTCTCTCCCGCATTTCCGCAGGTCTGATTGGTGTCGGCACCGGTTCCGCGGCCAGTTTTGCAGGCAGTCTGAAGCTCACCGACCTAACTGCCCTGGGCAACATCGGTATCGGGACCACCACCCCGCTCACCAAGCTCGAAGTCCAAGGCACTGCCTCCGCATCCCACCTCCTCACCACCGGCGGTCTACAGGTTGCAGGCGGCGCTTCCGTCTCATACTCAAGATTCGGCACTGCTGCCACCGGACACAGTCTCTCTGTGGCTTCTGACCTGCTCATCTCCGGCATGCTAGAGGTGGATGGACAGGCGTACTTTGACGGCAGCGCTTCCGTATCCACAAACTTTGAGGTATCTGGTTTTGCATCCGCCTCTAAAACATTCGGCTCCGGCTTAACGGATTGCGATGTAACATCAACGTCAAAACTATTATGGGATGCGACAACCGGCAAGTTCTCATGCAGTACTGATCAAACTGGTGGCGGAAGCGGTTCCGCACTTCAGATCAAAGAGGGCTTAACAAACATATTAAA
>JBBTUN010000015.1:0-1102 GCA_038063735.1 Patescibacteria group bacterium | reverse complement strand
AAGTAACAAAGAGTCTTGTAGTACCGGACGCAGATGCCGTTAAGATGTCTCCACCGTTTAGGTTGTCTATGGCAAGTGCTGCGTTTGAACCGATACCCGAGCGAACGAGTAAAGGAAATTCTGTTGTTGCGCCTGTTGCTCCTATTAATACCCCGCTATCAAAGTCGCCTGTTAGAACTAGGTTGCCTGTACCATTTGGAGTAATCGTAAGATCGTCGTCTGAAACAGTACCAAGGGTTGCGGCTCCCCCGTTGCCAAGATTTAGGGTAGTGTTTGTAATATCGTTTCCTGTAATTGTTATGTCTCCTGAAAAGGCAAGAGTCGCTGCAGAAGTTATGTTGGTAAGGCTAGATGCTGTTAGAGTTGTCGTTCCCGACCAGGTTTGATTAACCGCATTAACTGTTAATAGGGAGCCTGCTGCTCCATTTAAAGGAGCAAGTATAATGTTACCCGTTGTTCCTCCTCCGATATTAAGCGTGTTGTTTCTTAAAGACTGTATGGTGGCATTTGAACCGGTTAACGATATTCCGTTGCCGTTTGTGGTTGCAGAAAGAGTTGCAACAGGAGCACTGTCGTTAATACCGGTTACGGCAAATTCGGCAGATGCCGTTGCGGTAGAGCCTAAAATAAGGTCGAGAGTTGAGGTTAATTTGGGAGTGATGGCGCCTGATATAACGTCCCAGTTTGATGAGCCAGATGCAGGACAGGCGGCAGAGCCTGTCACGATACCGAGTGTCGAGGTGATACACGAGGCGGTTGCTACCGTTACACCGGCGGTTCCGTTAATATCGTATCTTCCCGTAACGTTTAAGACTCCGTTTGTTCCGTTGTCTGTAATCTCTGCGAGGAGGTTGCCGGACTCTGCGTCTAGGAAATTAAGGTCTGTTGCGAGAATTACGTTTGAACCGGTACCCGTGTCAAGAACCGTATCCGAATCAAGGCCAAGAACTATGTTTCCGGTGCCGTTTGCTCCTATGTTTAGGGGGTTATTCGTATCGGTTGTTATGTCCGTTGCGATAGCGCCTGAAAAGGTTAGCGTTCCTGCCGAAGTAACAAAGAGTCTTGTAGTACCGGACGCAGATGCCGTTAAGATGTCTCCACC
>JBBTUN010000014.1:0-26801 GCA_038063735.1 Patescibacteria group bacterium | reverse complement strand
TGAGACCACCTCTTGAAAGGGGTTAGTGCCGGATATTTACGGAAACATACCAGCCCTGTTCAATTTTACTGTTTTTTGGACTTTTTAGCTTTGGGAGCAGCGGCCTTAGAGGTAGCAGGTTTAGTAGACTGCGAAGCATCGCCCTTAACCTTCTTAGACAGACGTGACTTAAGTCTTCCTGCTTTATTTTTATGAATAATATTTACTTTTGCGGCACGATCCAGCGCGCTAAACGCTTTTGCAAGATTGGCGCTCGTTGCACTTTTTCTTGCTTCAACAACAGCTTTCTTATATGCTTTCTTAACAATCGCGTTCGTGGCTGTTTTTCGCCTGTCTTGTCTTACTTTTTTGATTGCTTGTTTTGTTACCGGCATGTCTTTAAAATTTCTAATTACACAAGTTACTATCTTACTTTAGTAAATGTAACCTTTCTAATTTAAGTTTAATCTGGTATTTTAGGTCAATTAGACGGGTGAGGTCAATCAGTAATTTATTTATGTGGCATTTTCTCAAAAACGGTGCAAAAACTATTTTTAATAAAAAACAGGACGATATACTCTCCGCAGCATTTGTAATTGCCGCCGCCGTTGCCCTTTCCCGCATACTGGGACTTATTCGTTACAGGCTTCTGGCAGGCTACTTTGGTGACGAAATTCAACTCCTGGACGGTTATTTTGCAGCAACTACACTTCTGGATTCAATTTTTGAAACATTTATATTTGGCTCAATAGCTCTTGCCTTTATCCCCGTATTCTCAAAATATTTGGGTAAAGAAAAGTTAAATAAAGCGTGGCAGCTGGCATCCACTCTCATGACAATGGGATTTTTATGCTTCATGTTCTTCGCGGTTATATTCTTCTTTTTCTCAAACGAGATTGCAGCTCTTATTGCGCCGGGCTTGGTGCAGAAATTTCCGGAAACTCAAGCAAAAATATCACACCTTTTGCAAATTATGGTCTTGTCTCAGTCACTTTTTGTTATATCCATATTTTTAACAGGTGTCCTGCACTCCTTCAAAAGATTTCTTATCCCCTCTATCGCATCTATTTTTTATAACGTAGGGATAATAAGCTCGATTATCTTCCTGTCTCCCCTTTTTGGCATCTATTCTGCCGCCATCGGTATGATTTTTGGTGCCCTCCTTCATTTTTTAGTGCAACTCCCCTTAATACTTTCTCTTAAATTTAAATTTAAATTTAACCTAAATCTAAAAGATCCGGATGTTAAGGCGGTATTAATTTTAATGTGGCCGCGCTCTATAACCATCGGCCTAACCCGGCTTTCGGACGTTGTTAATGTAGCCCTTGCTTCATCTGCTGCTGTTGGTTCTATAGTTGCCCTTAATTTTGCCCAGGTTCTGCAAGTTGTGCCGGCGGCTTTTTTTGCAGCATCCATAGCTCAAGCCGCCTTCGTTTTTATGTCAATAGAATACAACAAAGGTAAAAAAGACCAGTTTAAAAGCCTCTTTTTAGAGTCACTTCATCAGATTCTATTTTTAGTTCTACCGGCAGCAGCAATTCTGGCAGTCCTTCGTGTTCCGGTTGTAAGACTTGTTTTTGGAGCTAAAGACTTACCTTGGGAGACTACTGTTTTGGCATCACGCACACTTCTTGCTTTTTCAATCGGAATTTCGGCAGCCGCCGTAAATCTGCTTCTTACTCGTGGTTTCCATGCAGTTCGGGACAGTTATACGCCGGTTAAAATAAGCCTTGTCACCACAAGTTTAAACATTGCACTGGCATTTATTTTCATCCTTGGCTTTAAGCTTTCAATAATCTATCTTGCAGTTGCCTACTCAATTTCTAACATTTTAGCCTTTGTCGGTTTAATGTACTTTTTGGATAAAAAAGTTGGCGGTTTTGATAGAGCCAAACTGTTAATTCCGACTATAAAGATGATTATTATTTCAGTGCTTACCGCTGTTGCTCTTTATATCCCGATGAAATTTTTGGATCAACTGGTCTTTGACACCACAAAAGTAATTGGTCTAATTGTTTTAACGAGTATTGCAAGCGCTAGTGGTCTCGCAGTTTACATCTTGCTGTCCTGGATTTTTAAAGTTGAACAGCTTGCTATTTTTACAAAATTTGGCAAAAGGGTAATAACTTTCCCCAGTCGTCTCAACCCGCCATCTCCCACAGCCATCGGCGACGTTAAAAATCAGACATAAGTTACAAATAAGTTCAGCGAACTCGGGAAATTCAGGCAACTCAGAACTGGGCAAAAAGCCTGGCTTTAGCAAAGCTAGCTTTGACCTGCGTTTCACTTCCGTTATACTTAGAGACTATGAATTCGCAAAATATCCGAAACTTTGCAATTATTGCCCACATTGACCATGGCAAATCAACGCTCGCCGACCGCATCATGGAAATCTGCGGTGCTGTTGGCGCAGATCATCAGGCTCAACTTTTAGATAGTTTAGAACTGGAGCGCGAACACGGAATCACCATCAAACTTAAAGCCATAAGGTTGGAATATAGTTCATCGTTCATAGTTCATAGCAAAGATGCATCTGACCATAAACCATTAACCATGAACCATCAACCGATTCAAAACTACGTTTTGAACCTCATTGATACTCCCGGCCACGTCGACTTTGGTTACGAAGTATCCAGATCTCTTGCATCTGTAGAAGGCGCAGTGTTAGTTGTAGATGCGACAAAAGGGATTCAGGCGCAAACCCTGGCAAACTTTAACTTATCACTAGAGGCAAATCTCACCTTGATCCCGGTAGTCAACAAAATAGATAGTCCCGCAGCAAATATAGAAGAAACAATCGAAGAGCTAAAATTGTTGGGCTTTACAGGTCCCGAAATCTTAAAAGTCAGTTCAAAAACAGGTGAAGGGGTAGAAGAGTTAATAGAGGAAATCATCAAAAAAATGCCGCCTCCTGCCGATAAATCCGAAAATCCTCAAGCTCTCATCTTCGATTCCTCCCTGGACCCATATAAAGGGGTTGTTGCAACAGTCCGAATGTTTAGTGGCAAAATCGAGGAAGGAGACACCGTCAAGTTCTTAGCAACGGGTGCAACAGGGCAGATCCTGCAGCTTGGTTATCTTTGCCCAAAACCAACATACGTTAAAAAGTTATCAAGCGGAGACGTCGGGTTTGTTGTTACCAATCTCAAAGACCTTGGCAAAGTAAAAGTAGGGGACACAGTCACGAGTCCTACAAATCCCACCGGTGCGCTTCCCGGTTACCAGGAAGCAAAACCGGTTGTATTTTTAAGTTTTTACCCGACAGACCCTCACGACCTTCAAAAACTAAAAACGGGTTTGGAAAAACTAAAATTAAACGATGCTGCCTTAACTTTTACTCCGGAGGCTTCACTCTCCTTAGGCCAGGGGTTTCGTTTGGGATTTTTGGGCCTATTGCACACACAAATCACGCAAGAGCGGCTGGAGCGGGAATACGACCTGGACATAATTGTCACTTCTCCCTCTGTAAACTTTGAGCAAAACGGGGAAATTATTAATAAACCCAGCGACTTTGACCCGACAGCAAAAAACATTAAAGAACCATACGCCAGAGTTACAATTTTTGCACCGGCAAAATATTATGGCGTGATTTCACAACTCATCTACGAAAAAAGGGGGGAGCAAACGGGTTTGGAAAATTTAGGTGCTTCCCAAAAAATTGAAGCTAAAATACCGCTTATCGAAATCTTAATTGGCTTTTATGATCAACTAAAAACCCAAACTTCTGGTTACGCCTCTTTCGATTTTGAAGTTACGGAATACAGGCCTGCCAAGCTTGTAAAACTTGATATTTTGGTAAACCACGAACCGGTCGAGGGCTTGGCCCAAATTATCCCGACCGAACACGCCGAAGAATTCGGCCGCAAATTTGTAGATAAGTTAAAAGACGCAATCCCGCGCCAAAATATCCCAATCCCAATCCAGGCTGCCATCGGCGGCAAAATAATTGCCCGCGAAACAGTTGCTGCATTTAGAAAAGATGTAACCGCCAAGCTCTACGGCGGCGACGTCACCCGCAAAAATAAACTTTTGGAAAAGCAGAAAAAAGGCAAAAAACGCATGCGCCGCTTCGGTTCAGTGGATATTCCTCAAGAAGCCTTCCTTGCCGTGCTAAAAATTTAGTGAGATAATCTATTTATGACAGAAGATCACGAATCTGGTTCTGGACACCAAGATCCCAAAGCAGAAAATCACATAGTAAGTGACCGTAAAAGTCAGCATAATTTCTTTGAAGGAAGGCACATCGATCATCATATGGGAGAAGGCACAGAAACGCCGGGACGCGTTAGAAGATTAATCAACAGATTTTACGAATTAAGAGGAAAAAGAAAAGAAACGAGGCAACTTCCTAGTAATGAAACAGCACGTAGAATGGCGGAAAGAATGGACGAAGAGACACCAGAAAAACTAGACCCAGATTACACTCCGCGAAACAAGAGAACTTTTCCTTTTATGAAAATGAACATACCTGTGCATCACCGACTAATGTCCGATGCGCAGAAAGAGAAACATTTCGGCGATAGCCAAACAGAAAAACCTGAACCCAAATCAGAAGAGTAAAAACTCCACTAGATGTTGCTGAAAATCACAATTAGTTCAAAAATTCCTAAAACCTCATTAGTTTACAAATATATTGACAAATACCTTTACAATTAACAGATGAAAATCGCAGTTGGTTCCACAAATCCAGTAAAAAAATTTAAGCCTCAACAAAATCTAGGGTTTTGACAAATGGCAAACACACTTGACATACACACACAAAGTGTGTATTAATAATAAGTATTAGATATGACCAATGTTGTTTCTAGAATAAACATAACTTTACCAAAAGAACTGATTGTAGAACTTAAAAAAACTATACCACCCAGGTATAGAAGCGCCATTATAGCAAGCGCCCTAAGTGAAAAAATTGCAGATATGAAAAGAAAAGAAAGTTTAAAAAAATTAAAAGGAGTTTGGGAGAAATCTGGGGGAGTTAAAATCAAAACGGATAAAGACTTACGTGCTTGGCGCAGATCATTATGGTCTTCTTTCGAGTCTAAACTTTCAAACGGTGAATAAATTTCTCGTAGATTCGGATATAATTATTTGGTATCTTAAAGGCAGGGAAAAAGAGGCAGAACTTCTTGAAGACCTTTCAAAGCAAGGTAAATTACTGTTTTCCGTAGTCACAATAACTGAAGTAAGGGTCGGCCTAACAATAAGCCCCCAAAAAATTATAAGTGGCTTGAAAGATATCTTCATTCCAATTGATATTACACCAAAAATAGCCGAACTAGCAGGTGAATTTAAACAGAAATACAACCTAGATATAGCCGACATGTTAATTGCCGCCTCAGCAGCCATTACAAATTCGACTCTTGTGACATATAACCGGAAACATTTTCCCATGCCCCAAGTAAGCTTGTACAAATTTAAGTAATGAAGATAGCAGTCGGTTCTACAAATCCTGTAAAAATTAATGCCACCAAACAAGCGTTCGAAAAAGTCTGGCCTAAGAAAAAGTGGGAAGTGATAGGTTTGGCAATTTACTCCGGCGTCTCCAACCAGCCAATGTCAGACGCCGAATCCATAAAAGGTGCCACTAACCGTGCAAAAGGCGCGCTAAAATTAGGCAAAGCCGATTTTGGCGTCGGCCTCGAGGGCGGAATCCATAAGACAAATGGTATGTGGTTTGATACAGGCTGGGCAGTTGTCGTCGATAAAAAAGGAACGCTCGGAATCGGTACATCAATCCGTATGCAAAGCCCTCCCGCAATGATGAAATATGTTAAAAAGGGGATGGAACTGGGCGACATCGACGACATGCTTTTTGGCAAGAAGAACACAAAGCACAAACAAGGGCACTTCGGACTGATGTCAAAAGGGGCGCTTATGAGGGAAGAAGCCTACCAGCACGGTGTTATTTCTGCATTAACAAGGTTTCTTCACCCCAACCTTTTTGGAAAATGATCAACTGCACTTTTGAAAACGGCCACAAAGCATCTCTAAGACATGTCGTTGTCGATGCAATTTGTTTAAAAGACAATAAAATTCTTTTAGTTAAGCGCTCTAACAAAATTCTTCAATCCGGCAAATATGCTTTGCCTGGCGGTTTTTTAAACCTGGATGAAACGACAAAAGAAGCAACACTACGCGAATTAAAAGAAGAAACAGGTTATAACGGTAAAATAGTCAAACTTATAAAAGTCCTCGACGATCCGAAAAGAAAAAATGAAGACAGGCAAAATGTTTCATTTATTTATCAAATCGAGGTCGGGGAAAAAGTAGGCGAGTCAGACGATGAAACTAAATCCGTCCACTGGTTTCCGCTCAACCATTTGCCCGAAGCCAAAGATTTTGCCTTCGACCATTACGAGATAATCCAATTTTTTTTAAATTCTAGGTAAGACTTGACCAAAACAAATAAATATGAAATGCTTTAAAGGTAATGGCAGACGTAAACCCGGAAGGGCCATCGATACCAGATCAAGGCAGCGGGCAAACATCCAAAGAACCCAGCTTCATAAGGGTTGAGAGACCGAGCCAGGTCAACGCACTGCAAAGGTTGCTAAACAAGCTGCGAAGTATCGGTAGACGCACACCAGAACCGCAGCCAGAGGCACCTCAGCCGTAGACATTATTCCTCTTGACAACTATTAGCACTCGTGATAATCTATTGCTAATCTAAACCTAATCCGTTAAAAAAGTAACTCATGATCGATTTAACCGAACGCCAAAAAAATCTGCTTAGGTCTGTAATTGAAAAATATGTAGATACCGCCGAACCCATCGGTTCTGAAACCATAGAAAAAGAAGCCGGCCTCGGAGTTAGCCCGGCAACTATTCGTAACGAAATGGTTAAACTAACCGCACTTGGATACTTGAGGCAGCCTCACACATCAGCCGGCCGCACGCCAACATCTATGGGTATGAAGTTTTACGTAGACCAATTGATGGAAGAAAAATCTCTCTCACTTCGTGACGAAGTTGCCATTAAAGAAGAGCTTACAGACACAAAAGAGGAATTTGAAAAACTCCTAAAACATACAACCCGGGTACTGGCCAATCAAACGCATTCGCTTGCAATCGCAACAGACGAAGATGGCGATATTTATGCAGCAGGTATGGCCAATATTTTAGACATGCCGGAGTTTTTCGATATCGACATAACTCGTGCGGTCCTTTCTATGGTAGACAGGTTCGACTTATTCAAACAACTTATTGACCTGGTTCGGGCAGAAGAGCAAACACGCATTTTCTTTGGAGACGAACTTGATATTCCGTTCTTAGAACCCTGCGGTTTTGTTTTAACCAGGTTTCAAATGGCTAGTCACAGGGGTTACTTGGGAATAATCGGCCCATCCAGGCTTAATTATCCGACAATTATCCCGACAATGAGGTATTTTTCGCAGCTTTTATCCGACATAGGTGATTAAAATATGGCAAAAACACACACACCAAATAAGGATAAAAAGCAGAAAAATACAAGCCAAGAGGAACTTGAAAATCAGCTAAAGCGAACCTTGGCGGATTATCAAAATTTAGAGCGCAGGATAGAAGAAGAAAGAAAACTGCTATCAAAACTTTCGGCAGCGCTTTTAATAGAAAAACTCTTGCCTGTTCTTGATAACATAGAAAATGCACAAAAGCATTTAAGCGACCAGGGCCTGGAATTGGTAATTAAGCAATTTAAAGAAACACTGCAAAGCGAAGGGGTGGAAGAGATTAATGCCCAGGGTCAGGAATTTGACCCGAGGTTCCACGAGGCCATAGACGCACAGGCGGGGGAAACAGACAACAAAGTAGCAAGAGTGGTTACAAAAGGTTATAAAATAGAAGATAAGGTACTTAGGCCGGCAAAAGTGATAGTTACAAAAAAAGTAGATAATGTGAACCAAGAAGAACAAAATATGGAGGTAATAGAAAATGTCTAAAGTCATTGGTATAGATTTAGGAACAACCAATTCCGTAGTTGCGGTAGTGGAGGGTGGTAAGCCCAAAGTAATCCACTCGGCGGAAGGCCGTAACATTATTCCGTCTGTTGTCGACCCCACAAAGCACATCGTTGGAGATGTTGCCAAGCGTCAACAAATAGTTAACCCTAAAACCACAATTTTTTCTGTAAAACGTTTAATGGGCCGAAAATTCAAAGACCCGGAAGTCCAAAAAGACACAAAATGGCTTCCATATGAAGTCAAAAGTGGTCGCGAAGGCATGGCAGTTGTCAATGTCGAAGGCAAAGATTATACGCCACAGGAAATTTCGGCAATGGTCCTTGGCAAAATCAAGGCAGATGCCGAGGCATACTTAGGTGAAAAAGTTGATAAAGCTGTGATCACAGTCCCCGCCTATTTTGACGATTCGCAAAGACAAGCAACCAAACAAGCTGGTGAAATTGCCGGGCTTACCGTCGAGCGTATCATCAACGAACCAACAGCAGCAGCTCTTGCTTATGGCCTTGATAAATCTCATGGCCACACAATTGCCGTTTACGATCTTGGTGGTGGAACTTTCGATATTTCAATTTTAGAACTCGGAGAGGGAGTTTTCGAAGTTAAGGCTACCAACGGAGACACACATTTGGGTGGCGACGATTTTGATTCTAAAATCGTTGAATATTTAGCCGACGAATTCAAAAAAGAATCCGGTATTGACGTTAAAGCAGACAGACAAGCGCTTCAAAGGTTAAGGGATGCAGCCGAAAAAGCCAAAATCGAACTTTCTTCCGCAACAGAAACGGAAATCTCAATTCCGTACCTAACAGCAGACAACACAGGCCCCAAACATTTGGCGCTTAAACTTTCCCGCGCCAAACTTGAATCAATAGTTGGCGAATTGGTCGAAAAAACATTGGTTCCGGCCAAAGCCTGTCTTAAAGATGCCAAGATAGATATCAAAAACATTGACGAGGTAGTTTTGGTTGGCGGCATGACCAGAATGCCATTGGTTATCCAAAAAGTCCAGGAATTTTTCGGCCGCGAACCGCATAAAGGCCTGAACCCCGACGAAGTAGTTGCCATTGGTGCAGCAGTTCAGGGCGCAGTATTAACAGGCGAAATGAAAGAAATGGTGCTTTTGGATGTTACACCACTCACACTTGGTCTGGAAACATTGGGGGGAGTATCCACGCCACTCATAACCAGAAACACGACTGTACCAACATCAAAATCCGAAACCTTCTCTACAGCTGCAGACAACCAAACGTCTGTCGAAATCAATGTCTTACAGGGAGAGCGCCCCATGGCCAGTGACAACAAATCTCTCGGCCGCTTTATTTTAGACGGAATTCCGCCTGCGCCTCGTGGTATGCCTCAGGTTGAAGTAACTTTCGATCTTGATGCGTCCGGCATCCTGCACGTTAAGGCAAAAGACAAAGCAACCGGTAAAGAACAATCCATCAAAATAACCGGCTCAACCGGCTTAACCGACGAAGAAATCACCCGCATGACTAAGGAAGCCGAGGAACACGCCAAAGAAGACGAAGAGAGAAAAGGGGAGATTGAAACAAGAAACCACGCGGATTCCTTAATTTATCAATCCGAAAAAGCGCTAAAAGATGGTGGAGATAAAGTCCCAACGGAAATTAGAACAGAGGTTGAAGAAAAGATTAAGACTCTGCGCGAGATTGCCCCGGGCGGACCAATAGACGAAGTCAAAGCAAAAACAGAAGAACTATCTGCAGCTCTTTCCAAAATAGGCGAATCAATGTATAAAGGCCAAGAGGCTCCAACATCTGAGCCAACTCCAGATGCTGACGGCCAAACGTCAGATGAACAGTCTAATGGCCAAAGCCAAAAGGCAAATGGCGACAGTGCTTCGGACAAAGTCGAAGAAGGGGAAGTAGTTAAAGAATAAATGGCAAAACTTTCAACAGATATCTTTGTCCTTTGCGACCAAGCAGTTGTATCCCAGGAACAAAAATTAAGTATTATTGGAATTTTTGATCAGTTTTTTGTAGCCAACCTGCCAACTGTCTGGCCAAAAATGTACCTTGTTGCGGTTGTGCGCGGAGAGGCTAGTGAAGAATACGATTTAACACTAAAGCTTATTGCACCTCAAAAAACTCAGGATCAATTCCCGGATAAAGAATTTAAAATAAAACTTGGCCAAAACGGCAAAGCAAATGTAATGACGGAACTTGTCAATTTTCCACTCCAGGCAACAGGTACGCACAAAATCCAACTATTCAGTGGAAAAGACATTATTGGTGAGTTGGAATATCGTGTCAATAAAACCACTGCAACATACCAGGGGCAAGATCTTCAGGGGAAGAAAATACCAAATTAGAAGTATCAAAAGTATCAAATGGATCAAACGAGTCAAAAGTTAATGATCGAAAGAACAATTTGTCCCTTTTGACCATTTTGCGCCTTTTGTATCCTTTTATCATATAATTTACCCATGGCTAACAAACGTGATTACTACGAAATTCTTGGAGTCAGCAAAAACTCCACTGCAGACGAGCTGAAAAAAGCTTATCGCACTATGGCCAGAAAACACCATCCGGATGTCGATAAATCCGCAGGTGCCGAAGAGAAATTCAAAGGAATAAACGAAGCCTACCAAGTTCTTTCCGACCCTCAGAAAAAAGCAGCTTACGACCAATACGGCCATGCGGCTTTTGAGCAGGGCGGAATGGGATCAGCATCAGGCGGCCCATTTGGTGGTGGATTCGGTGGCCAACAAGGGGGTTACCAAACATATACTTGGAGTAGTGGCGGTGGTGATGCCGGCGGATTTGCCGATCCTTTTGATATTTTCGAAGCATTTTTTGGTGGCCAATCTCCGTTTGGCAGGCAAGCCAGGCTTCCCCGTTATGCCATTAACCTAACTTTTGATGAAGCCATCCATGGAGTTGAAAAAGAGTTAGAAATAGAGGGCAAACGTCAAAAAATCAAAATCCCCGCAGGTGCAGATGACGGCACAGAAATTAAATTTTCAAACTTCATCTTGGTGTGCCAAGTAAAACAATCCAATAAATTCCGCAGACGTGGCTACGATATCATCTCCGAACACGAAATATCTTTTTCGCAGGCAGCCCTGGGCTCAATAGCCGAAATAGAAACAGTCGAAGGTCCGGTCAAAATCCGCATTCCGGCAGGCACCCAACCGGGTACGCAAATCCGTCTTCGCGGTAAGGGCGTTAAACACATCACCGGCCGTGGCCAGGGCGACCACTACGTCATCATCCGTCTCATAATCCCGACCAAGCTCTCCCGCGACCAAAAACACCTCCTTGAGGAATTAGACAATTTGACTTGAAAATTTCAAAAGTATAATATTTACAACAAATGGCAGACTTAGAAGGTAGAGGTGGCTCAAGACTTCTTGCAGAAATTCAATCAAGATTCAGGTCTGACAGATTTAGCACTGTAGGCGACAGGTTTAAAGGTGTTCATGCGCAGCTGAATCCAGAAGCACGCAGAGAACGTGAGCTAAATAGGTTAAGAATTCTTGAAGAAAGAAGAGTAACAAGCATGTATCAACACCTTGCAGATGATACAGGCTTAACTGTCGACGACATAAAGTTTGTTATGGGTGCTACTGACGAACCTCCCAAAAAATTAGATCAATAATTTTCCTTCCCTACACCATTTTCCCGCCATCAGGATTTAATTTTGCTATAATTTTTCCATATGGGTTCCTTTATAGAACTTAATGACACGTTACAGCTAACTTCCGAACAGGGTTTTCCAAAAGAATTAGATTTTGAAAAACACAAACGAAAACCTTTGAAAGCAGATAATTTTGAAGGGCGCGTTTTTGAATTTCACAATAAATCGGAGATCAGGGTTTATAAAATCCCGCCGATACGTAACTTTCTAGTCCAAAACATAAACGGCAAGTGGCTTTATTGGGGATTAATCCATGTTTTGGAAACAACTTGCGATTATGTTAAAAAAACAACTTCCGGGAAATTTAAAATAATTTATATTTATACTCCGCAGGAAATGCACAAAGCCCACGCTATGATAGATAGAGAGAACAAAACTGATTATTTTAAATAGCTAATTATTTACCTTTCTATTTCCCTACCGCGGATTTGATTTCAGCCAATAAAAAGATTATATTTTCCCCTCATGGGGGCAGAAGTAGAAAGAGAAAAACTAGACTACGTTATTATTAGACAATATGGTCCAGGAGACTACGAAGCATTAAAGCGTTTGTATATGGTGAATTGGCCAACTAATCCCTTTCGCAGCTTTATAACCGCAGACGTTATTCGCCAGCAAGGTGAAATAATTTTTATTGCTGAAAATGGCACTGAGAAGGTAGGAAGCCTTTTTTATACTCCCTATGAGAATCAGGCCAACCTTCACAGTTTGATTGTAAGAAAAGAGTGCAGAAAGCAGGGCATCGCTGCCGAAATGCTTAAAGTTGCCCAGGAACAGGCAGAAGCTGATGGGTTTGCCGAAATTACAATCGAGGCAGAAAATGACGACTTGGTAAGATATTATGAAAGCTTAGGCTTTAGACGTAACCCGAATATCGAAAGGGGTCTAGTAAAGGACGTCGGCGCAAAATAATTAACTGGTAATGCCTTACAATCCCGCGCCACTTTACCTGCCGCTGGGTATATTTTCATCCTATAAGTTAGGCCCGCTTGTCACGGCATAGTATAATAAGTTAATTCAATTGACCCCGGACTCCCTTGGGGCAAATTGGATTTTTTGTTTTTCAAAAACAAAATACATGGCAAAGACAGAAACATTAACGCTTCTTACTCCTCAAATAGCAGGATTAGAAACGCAACAAGTCCAAAGCTCATGCTTCAGAGTACGTTTGGAAAACCCTTCAGCCGAAGACCTCCGTCAACTTGACGAAGTAGTCGAAGTAACAGGGATTCGTGTATCATATATTCCTGGAGACGACGTTTATATTGTACCCCCAGCTTTTCCAATAGATATTCTCGTAGCTTTACACGGCCAAATTATTGACCCTTAGAAGCCAATCAAGTAATTTAGCTTCTTTTTAAAGTATTTAAAATCCACATTTAATACCACGATCGCTCCCATAATCAGTAGTGCTCCGATTGTTTGCAAAAAAGTTGGTGCTTCTGCAAAAACGGCAAATGCAAATAATGGTCCGAAAAAAAGCTCGGAAGAGATAACAACGGTTCCCAAATTCAAGTCAAAATTACTAAATCCAACAAGGGTTAAGTAAGTCATTAAAACTAGAAGTGAACCAAAAATAAAAAGTATAAACCAGTTAAACGTAGAAACTGCAGGTAAGCTAAGTTGGCCTGCTGCTACGACCAAAACAATTCCCAAAATCAGTGCTCCAAGGCCTTGGACTGCTACCAAAACCAGTTTGTCCAATTTTCCGCCTAGATATTTCCTAAAGCTGTTTGCTGTTGCCTCTGCACACCCCGCTAAAACCCCGAATAAAAATCCGGCATCCAGAAAGTTTTTGAGCGAAAACGGCGAGGTATAGACAAAAAGGGCTACCAAAACAAGTGCCAAGGCAAAAATCTTTTTTGATGTAACTTTTTCTTTAAAAACAGTTATGCCAACAACTAACGAAATCATAAACGAAGCCAAATATAGGCCGAAAATCGCAGTTATTATTTTTCCCATAACTACCGAAAGCGTAAAAAATACGATAGAAAGTGGGAAGGCAAATGTATAAGCAAGTAAATATTTTTTTGGAGTTTGTTTAAAATCTATTTTGCGCCTGAAACCTAAAATCAATAAAGCTGAGAGTAAAACCGCAATTATATTTCTAATCACTATTTGCTGGAACGGTCCAAGATCCGTATTTAAAAACCGTATCCAAATACTAAATGAACCTAGCGTTGCCCCTGCTAATAAAAGCGCGAAAAACCCTCTAAACTTATTCATCTAGTCTAGATTGTATAATAAACCAATCTATTCATGAAAAACGCCTCGATATTTCATGGCACCGGCGAAACGCCAAACCATTTCTGGTTTCCGTGGACAAAAGCCCAGCTTATTAAAAAAGGATATAAAGTTTGGTTGCCACAACTGCCGGGCACTGACCATCCAGACATAAAAATTTGGCTGCCGTTTGTCTTGAAAAACGGGACTTTTGACTCAGACACTATTCTAATCGGTCACTCGGTAGGGGCACCACTGATTTTGTCCATCCTCGAGAATATAAAAACACCAATCAAACAAGCAATATTGGTTGCAGCATTTTTCGAAGCTTTAAAAGGTTTTAAGCTGGATGCAATGCTCCAAAAAACTTACGACTGGGAAAAGATCAAAAAGAATTGCCAGGATATCACCATTATCAATTCCGACAACGACCCTTGGGGTTGCAACGACAAAGCGGGTAAAAAGCTGGCAAACAACTTAGGCGCACAGTTAATTGTTAAACACGACGGCCACTTTGGTTCCGAAACTTACAATCAGCCGTACAAACAGTTCCCGCTACTTCTAGAATTAGTCGGCTAATGAAGAAAAATAATTACTGCACGCTCTACGTTACCCGTCACGGCGAAACACAGTGGAATATCCAGGGCAAAGTACAAGGACATACCGATTCTCCATTAACAAGGGAAGGCGTTAAACAAGCAAAAAATCTGGCCCTCGAATTTAAAAATATAAAATTTGATGCAGTTTACTCATCTGACCTGCTGCGCGCTAAAAGAACGGCAGAAATTGCAACCCTTGAGCACAAGCTTACCATTGAAACAACAGAAGCCCTTCGCGAAAGAAGCTTCGGAAAATATGAAGGCAGTAACAAAAAAGTTTTAGACCTTTTGGAAGAGCTGAGGGATAAAAACATCCCCTACGAAACGGAAAATATAGAAAATGACGAAAATTTGACAGAAAGGATAATCACGTTCTTGCGGGAAGTTGCAATTGCTTACCCTAATAAAACTATATTGATTTTAACACATGGCGGGGTTCTTGTCAGTTTACTTCTGCATCTGGGATTTTTGACCCGGGAGCAAATGCGTCAATATCATGTAGGCAACACATCTTATATTAAATTAGTTTGCAACGGAGTTGATTTTTTTATTAAAGAAACAAAAAGAATCGATAAACGCGTCTAGTCGACCTATAGTTGAATTTTGCCCCTGATTCTCTTATAATTCCTCTCCATGTCGACTGTTGATAGAAAAAGATTTAGCCCACCGCGTTTTGCGTTTGCCGCTTTGGCATTTGCAGCAGTATTCGGTTCTGCCGAAACATGCGTTGAAAATTCCCGCGGTTACAACCCCGCTAGATGCACAATATACGGCCCGGCCGTGGGTAGATTTCAAGCTTTAGAGCAGGATTTTAAAGATGCAAGCGTAACGTTTGTAACTCCCAAACCTCTTACGCCCAACACACCGGGCCTCGACACCGCGTTAGGAAGAACAGATATAGAAAGCCCTTGGCATCGTTTTACAGTCAAGATTAAAAATGGCAAAAATGTTTCTGATAATTCCCGTGGACATATCCAAATTATGACAGGAAACAAATTTAAAGATGGTAAAGAATGTATGCCACTTAGGGGTGCCCTAGTTTTAAAAACAGGGCAAGAAATCCAGATTGGCGTAATAAAAATAAGTAGAGCGGCAGATGTCGTTAAGGACAGCTTGCAACCGGAAGATAAAGATAGAGAATTTATTGACGTTGAGTTTGAACGCCCGGGATTTTCGGCAGAAGATTTGTCCCGCCACACGGCACTCTTATTTATAGAAGAAATAGATAGCCATCTTCAGCCAAAACCCGAAACCAGAAGAGTACTTGTTATAGACCCATAGCTGATAGTCCATCAGTATAATTTAATAAACTCGTAATTTCCCCAAACCTTCTTTATTTGATCCGGTGCATACACCAAAGGAAGACGAGAGTCCCTATTTTTAACAATCCAACTTCTTGGGTTTTTAGCCACAAAATCCACTAGTTCCTCCTTTTTAATTATCCACCATTCATTTGGCTTTCTGTCCTCCTGCAGTGTAAATATGTGGTTTTGATTGGAGTAGTACAAAAAAGATGTAAAATCGTGATCGTCCAGTACCACCTCGTCATCATATGGAATTAATTCTCTTGCCACAGCGCCTAAACTTGCACCAACTATCGAGCGGTCCGGATAAATATTTTCTATCCTTATAACGTTAAAATACCCAACGACCAATAACACTCCAAATAGCAACAAAATCACTCTTGACGCTCCCTCCATCAACTTGCCAAGAAAAATACCCAGAATTAGTGCGATAAGTGGATAAATTGGTATTAAATACCAGTCCGACTTATCACTTAAAAAGTTTAGAAAGAAAATATACACAAAACAGACAAGAGTAGAAGATGCGATAAACGGCTCACTGGCCTTGAATTTTTTTTTAAATCCAACTACCAAAAACAGAACAGGGACAATAAGCCAAAACCCCACGTCACGAATAGCGAATCTGAAGTACTCCAGGGAAAAATTACCAATTGGATTACCTAACCTGTTTTCCGAGGGGTTAAACCAATACCACTTGATAAAAGTTTGTCCAAAGTTCCAATATCCAATAACGGACCAAAGTAGAAAAAAAATTGCGGGAACAACAATCAAAACAAGTGTTTTTTTTGGAAACCGCCTATGCTTAAAATAAGAATAGGAAAAAATTAGAAATAACGGGAAAATCCCTACTCCCCAACTTTTAACCAATAACCCCAAACCTAGTGTTATTCCTGCCAAATAACTGTATATGTTCCTGCGTTCTCCCTCAAGGTAAAAATAAAAAGAGGCCAAAAACAAACAAACTAACAGCGAATCTAAATTACCGTGTGCAAATCTGATTACCACCCCGCCGATTGTTGCAAAAATCAAAGTCGACAAAATACCGGCCTTGGTATCCACTAACTTTTTACCGATCAAAAACACAAACATCGTTGCAAAGACGGCAAAAACTACCGAAATAAACCTTGCCTGCCATTCACCGTCTCCAAATATTCTAAAAATAGGCGTAGAAAGCCAAAAATATAACGGTGCATGGTCAAAGTAGTATCTTCCGTTCCAGAAGGGAATGAGCAAGCTGTAGTTGCCCGAGGCCATGTTTTTTATGATTTCCGCGTACCATGCCTCGTCCCAATTCCGCAAAGGGAAAGCACTAATCCTGCGAAAAAAGGCGGCAGTGGAAATAACAAGGATTAAAATAGCGGCAAACATAAGTCTATTTTAAAACTAATAACGTTTGACAACCAACCCGTGTTTAGTTTAAATTAAGTGTTATGTTCAAAAAAGGATTTGTCCACCTTTTACCCCTTTTTGCTTTAGCCGTATTAGTTCTAGGATCAGCTTTTCTGGTATCTGTAAATTCGGAAACCAGACAAAAACAAGCTGTTGGTAAAGTTTTATCCGAAAAATCAGAGGCAGAAAAGCAAGCAGAAGAAAAATCGCAAGAGTCTGTCAAAAAAGAAGCCGAGTTGCAAAGCGAATCCGTAAAAAAAGCATCAGAGCAAAATGAAGGTTCAAGTAATAAATCGTCTTCTTCTAACTCAACTAATTCTCGAAACAAGACAAAAGTAGAAATAGAAAAAGAGAAAGATAAAGTAAAAATAAAAACCAAAAATGAAGCAACCGGCTTTGAATCTGAAACCGAAACTGAAAACGGCAAGGAAAAAACGAAGGTAAAGTTCAAAGGAATTAAAATTGAAATTGAGCGCGAAGGGGACAAATTAGTCACCAAATTTAAGGATGAGCAAGGCGAGGAAGTTGAACTCGAAGCTTCCGAAGAAGCAGAAATCCTAGACGACCTTAACGAGAAACTGGAGGATGATGATATTGAAGTTGCGACCGAGTCTGCTCAACCCGGATTTATTCAAAAAGGTAAAAAAGTAAGGACAAACTTTCCGCTTTCAATTAATCCGGCAACAGGTGAGCTTTTTGTTACAACTCCATCCGGTACCAAAGTAGTAACCATTCTTCCGCAGCAAGCAATCGAAAACATGATAAATGCCGGAGTTTTAACAAGAGTAGACGAAACGGAACCTACCGCCGCCACACCACCAGAAAGTTCTCAATCGGCCCAGCCAATATCAGTCGAAAACGCATCAATTGAGCTAACGGAAAAAGATAGCCAACCGACTTATATTATAAGTGGCATAAAAAGCCAAAAAGTCTTGGGAGTAATTCCTTTTGACTTTAAAATAAAAACGTATGTTTCAGCAACAGATGGCAGTTTACTGGACATAGAACAGGGGTTCCTCTCAAAAATTTTAGATGTCATTTCCTTCTAGAGACTAGTCTAATAATTGACTCGAAAAGAGCATTTTGTTAGAATTCGCATCAAGATTAGCATTATGCTAGAAAAGGTTGGGCGCATCAGGCGCCTTTTTTTGAAACAATGGCAATACAAGCAAGATCAGAATTCGCAAGCGCACTAAACCAGGTTTGCTCGGAACGTGGCCTGGAACCCGAAGTCGTAATCGAATCAATAAAGCAAGCGATTCTGGCGGCCTACCGCAAAGACTATGGTGAGCCAGAGGGAATCGAAATAGATTTAAATGCAAATACCGGAGAAGTTGCCCTAACAAAAAACAAAAAAAATATGACCCCGCCGGGGTTCGGGAGAATTGCAGCCCAAACTGCAAAACAAGTTATCCTGCAAAGAATAAGAGAAGCAGAGAAAAATGCAATCCTGGAAGAATACTCATCCAAAATCGAAACGATAGTCTCCGGTATTATTCAAAGGATTTCCGGGCCGGTAATTACTGTCAACCTAGGCAAAGCGGAAGGAATAATGCCACCACAAGAACAAGCTCACAACGAAAAATATTTTGTTAATCAGCGTCTAAAATTCTTTGTAGTTGGCATTAAAGAAGGATCCCGTGGCGAAGAAATAATAGTTTCCCGAAGCGCAAATGGACTCCTGGAAGGACTTTTCCGCCAGGAGGTCCCGGAAATTGCCTCCGGCGCTGTTGAAATAAAAGTGATTGCCCGTGAAGCCGGTTCCCGATCTAAAATTGCTGTTGCATCCGAGCAAATGGGAGTAGACCCGGTCGGATCTTGTGTTGGTCAAAAAGGTGTTAGGGTGCAGGCAGTTATCAACGAATTAGGGGATGAAAAAATAGACGTTATCGCATATCAAAGCGACCCGATGGAATTTATAAAAGCTGCACTTTCTCCGGCCAAAGATATATCGGTGGTTATTAGTGATGAAGAAAAAACCGCCGAAGTAACAGCGCCAGATGACCAATTATCACTTGCAATTGGAAGGGAAGGCCAAAATGTCCGCCTTGCAGCAAGGCTCACCGGATATAAAATAGACATCCGTGGTAAAAGCGGTACGCCAAAGGAAGTAGAAGCCAAAGAAAAAGCAGCACAAGAGGAAGCCAAAAGGGGGCTCGGTGTAACTGATGTTGGAACATCCGAATCAAAACCAACCGACCAGTCGCAAGCGCCCTCACCCGCGCAAGTAGCATCAGACGATCAGGATGATGCGAGTCAACAAAGCCCATCCGATAGCGCGGGCACCAAAACAGATGATCTACTCACACCTGAAACTACTTCGAAAGAATTACCAAAAGAAGACGCAGAACCATTAATTGCGGATAAAGCGGAGAAAAAAGAAGAAAAGGAAGCGCAAAGCGTATCAGAAAAAATTGAAGTAAAATCAGAGAAAGAGGAAGTTGTAAGCGAAAATAAGCCAGATAAGGAAAAATCTGAAGGCGACAATAATAGCTAGATGAAATCTTTGTCGTCTAAATTAAATATATATGGAACAAAGTCAAAACATAAGACCGCCGGTCGTGACCATAATGGGTCATGTCGACCATGGTAAAACTACTCTCCTCGACGCCATAAGAAAAACAAATATTGTTGCCGGTGAGCATGGCGGCATCACCCAGAGAATTGGGGCCTACCAAATCACTTTTCAGGACAAAAAAATTACTTTTGTAGATACACCGGGACACGCAGCTTTTGAGAAAATGAGATCCCGTGGCGCAGATATTGCTGATATTGTCGTTTTAACAGTTGCGGCAACAGAAGGCGTAAAACCCCAAACAATCGAAGCAATTAAGCACATTAAAAAAGCCGGCAAACCGATAATTGTGGCTTTTACAAAAGTTGATCTGCCAAACATAAATATAGAAAAAGCAAAAAAAGAATTGCAAACCCAAGACGTTTTAGTAGAGAGTTTCGGTGGGAATATACCAGCAGTTGAAGTAGCAGCAACTAAAGGAGAGGGTGTAAAAGAGCTTCTGGAAATAATTGAGCTAGTTTGGCAAATTTCACCTCAAATGGCCCAGGCAACCGAACCGCTTGAAGCAGTGGTTGTAGAATCTTACATGGACAAGTTTAGAGGCTCAATAGTAGACGTAATTGTTAAAAAAGGAACGCTCGCAGTTGGTCAAAAAATCCAGGTAGACGGGGAGTCCATAGCGGTTAAAGCGCTGCGGGACGATCTTGGGAAGGTTGTAAAAGAAGCGGGACCGGCAACTCCCGTCGAAATACTCGGATTTAAAAAAGCTCTAGACGTTGGCAGTATCGTAAATGATGTAACCGTTACAAAGTCACAAAAACTCCAGGGTCACGCATCGATGGAAGAAATAATTGCAAAGTCACAAGAAGCCAAAGATAAATTCAAAGTGGTAATCAAGGCTGACGTTTTGGGTTCTCTGGAGGCCATTGTTGTCAATACCCCGGAAAAGATATTTATAGTTTCCCAGAGCGTTGGTGAAGTGCAAAGCTCGGATGTAACTATTGCCAAAGTTGCAAATGCGCCAATCCTGGCCTTCAACGTAAAAGTTGCTCCAGACGTCAAATCGCAAGCGGAGAGAGAAAAAGTGCTAATAAGAGAATACAAGGTAATATACGAACTAATTTCAGATCTTGCTGATATTGTCGAAAGCTTTGAAGAAGCAAAACACGAGCTTAAAATAAAGGGATCAGCCAAAATTATTGCGAGCTTTGATATCGAAGGTAAAAAAGTTGCGGGCACGCAAGTTACAAAAGGTAAAATTAAAGTAGGGGATAATATTTTAATAAAATCATCAGGCGGTGGGACCAAAGAAACCACAATCGCCTCAATTAGAAAATTTAAAAAGTCTATTGACACCGTTGCCACCGGCCAGGAATGTGGAATAACTTTTGGTGCCAATATTGACTTTGATATTGGCGATATTATAGAATCTCTTGGCTAAAAATATTATAGGTTAGTAATAAAGCCAATAAATGGATAATACAATTAAACAGCAAATACAAGACCGGTTAGCCCAAGCACAAAACGTACACATAATAGCAGTAGAAAAAAGTGGCTTCGACGGTCTTGCATCAGCCTTATCTCTCTACCTTTCTATAAAAAAATTAGGCAAAAATGTTTCCATAAACGCAAAAGCCCCCACAGTTGGTGATGCAAGGATGCTCTATGCTGTTGATAAAATTGGTAACAAACAAGAAGATAAAAAAAATTTGGTTATCACGGTAGACAACGCTGTCAAAAATGTTGACAAAGTCACATATTATTTAGAAGGTACTCAACTAAGAATTGTTGTCCATGCATTTCCCCAGTCAGACGGTATCTCAACAGAAGAAATCACATTTGATCGAGCACAAGTAAAACCCGATCTACTATTTGCAATTGGTTACGAAAGCTCTGAACAATTGAAAACAGATCTTGTTCGTGAACAAGAAATAGACTCAAATTTGTATACAATAAGTATCTCAAATACTGATTCTACAAAAAAGTTTGCACAGATTAATATTCATGACCCCCAAACAACGTGCCTGTCAGAGCTAATGGCTATTTTTATTCAAGAAATGGCATTGCCACTAAACGAAGATATCGCCTTTAATCTTTATTCCGGACTTGCTACTTCAACTCAAATGTTTTCACCACGGCTTGTCTCTCAGGCAACTTTCCAAATCGCCAGCTGGTTAATTAAATTTGGAGCCGGAAATGCTCGGCTTGCCCAGGGGTTATTCGAAGCGCAAAGCCCTACGCCAAGTTCAAGACCTAACACGTTCGAACCAACTACTGCGCAAATAAACGAAACACCAATCGAAAATGTAGAAATGGAAAAAACCACAGAGAAGGACTGGTTAAAACCGCCGAAGATCTATAGAGGTTCCAAGTCTTTTGACATAGAGTCATAATTTTTATATACTAACAAGCCTTATGGGAGTAAACGCCAAGAAGCAGGTTATTGATAAATTTAAAACACACGAAGGTGATACAGGTTCGCCTGAGGTGCAAGTGGCTCTTCTTTCCCAAAGAATTGACAACGTTGCCTCGCATTTAAAATCTCACTCTCACGACAACCACTCAAGAAGAGGTCTTCTTTCCATGATCAATAAAAGGAGAAGACTCCTGCACTATCTAACAAGAAAAGCGCCAGATCGCTACAAAGACATTATCAATAAGTTAAGTCTCTCGAAATAGGAAATATCCGCCCGCTTGCACAGTTTTCGCCTATAGGTTATAATGAACGCAAAGAAGAGTAAACAGGCTATCAGGGTAGTTGGAAGTTGAGTAGTAAGAATACACGTTCTTAGTACCCGATTTCTAACCTCCCAACACTATCCTATCTCTTCTTCCAAGTTCTATATGAACAAAATTGTAAAAAAAGAAATAGATTTAGGTGGTAAAAAACTCACCTTAGAAACAGGAGAGCTGGCAAACCACGCAAATGCGGCGGTGCTAGCCACTTACGGTGAAACTGTTGTCCTGGTAACCGCTGTTTCTCAAAAGCCAAGTGTTGACCTGGGTTATTTCCCTCTATCAGTCGATTTTGACGAAAAACTTTACGCCGGCGGAAGAATATCGAGCTCCCGATTCATTAAAAGAGAAAATCGTCCCAGCGAAAAAGCTATTCTTACCGGCAGATTAATAGACAGAAGCATTAGACCACTCTTTCCTAAAGATTATCAGCAAGAAGTCCAAATAATAATAACAGTACTTTCAATAGACGGCGAAAACGATCCGGACATGCTTTCACTCATTGCGACGTCGGCAACTCTGGCTATGTCGGATATCCCTTGGAACGGCCCCCTTTCCGGGCTTCGAATTGGTCAAAAAGACGGTAAGTATATTCTTAACCCTACAAACGAGCAAAGAGCAGCTTCCTCACTCGAAGTGATTGTCGCATCAACACAAGACGAAGTGGTAATGATTGAAACCCTAGCCCAAGAAATCGACGAAAAGACAATTTCCGGGGCATTTAAATTTGCACTGGACGAGGGAAAGGCAGTTATTAAATTAGTTGAAGATTTCGTAAAAGAAGCCGGAAAACCAAAGCAGGAGTACGAAGTAGACAAATTAAATCCTAAAGCCGAAGAAAAAATACGGGCATTTATAGAAAAAGAATTAATGGCAGATTTTGAGAAAAAAAGCCAAGACGAAGGATGGTTTGGCGATTCAATGAAGGTTCTTGAAGCTCAATTTCTTAAAAAAGATGACACATCCAAAGATGTAGATAAAATAAGCTCAAAAATACTTGCAATAATCTTAGAAGATATCGTTACGGATCAGCTAAGAAATGACATTTTAGTTCACAACAAGCGTCCAGATGGTCGAAAACCTGACGAAATCAGGCCACTAACCCTAAAAGTGGGCCTGCTTCCAAGAACTCACGGTTCGGCAATTTTTCAAAGGGGAGAAACCCAGGTATTATCCATTGTTACCTTAGGTTCATCATCTCTTGAGCAATTGGTTGAAGGTATGGAAGGGGAATCGACAAAACGTTATATTCACTATTACAACTTTCCGCCATTCTCATCAGGAGAAGTAAAAAGGCGCGGAGCCCCCGGCAGGCGAGAAATAGGCCACGGTGCTTTGGCAGAAAAAGCCTTAATTCCGGTTCTTCCATCAAGTGACGATTTTCCATATATGGTAAGAGTAGTTTCCGAAGTATTGTCGTCCGCAGGCTCAACTTCTCAAGCGGCTGTAAGTGGATCGACACTTGCGCTTATGGATGCGGGTGTTCCAATTAAAGAACCGGTTGCTGGAATTTCCATTGGTTTAATAACAGATAAACGCGATCGCTCAAAATATGTCACCATCACAGACATTGCCTACCAGGAAGATGCACAGGGTGACATGGACTTTAAAGTTGCTGGTACTAAAAACGGCATAACAGCAATTCAAATGGACATTAAGCTTAACGGCTTAACGATGAAAGTATTAGATGAAGCCTTGGAAAAGGCAAAGACAGCCAGGCTTACAATTCTAAAGAAAATACTTGAAGTAATTCCCGCTTACAGAAAAGAAGTTTCTGTCCACGCGCCAAAAGTTATTTTGGTAAAAATCGATCCAACAAAAATTGGCGAAGTAATTGGTTCTGGTGGCAAAGTAATAAACAAGATAATTGCAGAAACCGGTGCGCTAATTGATATAAATGACGAAGGTGACGTAACAATAAGCAGTGTGGACATTGAAGCCTGCAAGAAGGCAGCAGCATGGGTTGAGGGCATTGTTAAAGACCCTATACCCGGCGAAGTTTACGAAGGAACTGTAAAGCGAATAATGAATTTCGGTGCTTTCGTCGAAATATTACCAGGTAAAGAAGGTTTGGTGCACATCTCTAAAATGGCTCCATATCGAGTTGAAAATGTAGAAGATGTGGTTAAAATAGGGCAGGTAGTAAAAGTTAGAGTCACGGAAATTGACGATCAGAAACGACTAAACCTTTCAATGGTTTTTGGGGATAACGAACGAGAACCAGGAAGAGAACCTGATAGGGGCGGAAATCGAGATGACAGAAGAAGTTCAAATGATAGGGGCCAAGACAGAAGAAGATCAAACAAAAGGTTCTAAAAACCGATGAAACAAATACCTAAGATTCTATTGGGATCTTCGGTTATTATTCTCACACTAGTTCTAATTATTCTCACCATATTTTTAAGAAGTAACAAAGGCAGCAAAAACTCGCTTACATTAACATCTCAAAATAACGAGTTTAAAATTCTCTTTGATCTTGACAAAAAAAGTGAAGGGGACTTCTATAACCTACTGTCAAATATTAATGCGCCAAGCGACACTAAACAAGGCATAACCTTCGATTTAGACTCAACTTCAGAGGCCAAACTGGCCTTTTTAACTCCAATAAATGCTTCGTTTGACTCAAGCGACAAAAAAATAAGCTACAGCGGTAAGCTTGCCCGCCGTCCAAATTTAAGTGACGCAAATCTCTCGCAAATAAATATTCCGCAAGACACCATTTTTGCGCTGGCAGCACCAAATCTTAGCCACTTTTTAATAAGCAGATTAAATCTTGATGCAAATTCCCAAAGACAAGTAAAAGAAAAAATAAATTCCGAAGACGGTCAATATTTAATTATTTTTGGCAAGACACCTGATTATGCGCTTTTTTTTAAAAAGGACTTGAACACTCAAACTTTTAAAGAAATACCGCTCGAAGCCTCCCAGGAGTCAGAAGATAATCAGACAAAGATTTATTCACTGGACATACCGCAAGAAAACAGTCAAGTGGGGCTTTTTTCCGAAGTTGGGGAGTATAAAATCTATGTATCCTCAAGGGAAGCGGTAAAGAAAATTATAGACTCACAAAACTCAAACCACTTTTTCCCGGAAGAAAATAATGTCGGCTCACTGGCGTTGGCCTTTTATAACGACTCCGATAAAAATCTGAACGACGATTTTTTTAACTTTCTCCTGACTAAGGCTATTAACAGCTCACAAGACAGGAGCACTTTACAAAAATCTTTACAAAAAATAAAAAAAGCAACCTTTGCTTTGAAGGACGACACCTTTTCTGGTTTAATTAGTGTTAAATGAATTCACTTACTGCCCAGTTCGATGACATCAAACTTTTAGAGGATAAGCTTAAAAACTCAAATCTTCCTCCTCAACTATTGCAAAAAGCTCAGGCAAACATAGAACGGTTAGTTCGGCTTGCTTCTGCAAAAGGATATAGCGAAGAATATGACTCAGTGGCCAGATTTCTTGATTGGATCACCAGTGTTCCATGGAACAAAAAAAGTGAAGATGTGCTATCACTTGACGTTGCCAAAAAAGTATTAGATTCTAATCATTTCGGTCTAGAGAAAATCAAAGAAAGAATTCTGGAGTTTATTGCAGTAGAAAATTTAAAGAAAGCAAAAAATGAAAAATTTCATGCCCCCGCGTTTCTTCTACTTGGCTTAGTAGGAACCGGTAAAACTACTATGGCGTATTCAATTGCTCAGAGCTTGGGACGCAAATTCGGTAGAATTCCGATGGGTGGAATGGGAGATGCTCTCCAATTGCGGGGTCGCGCAAGAGCTTACCCTGATGCTGAGCCGGGGCAGGTAATGAAGGTGCTGCGAAGAGTGGGCACCAAAAATCCGGTTATTTTATTAGACGAGATTGACCGTGTTACAGATGAAGCCAAAGCCGATATCATGGGTGTTTTAGTCGAGCTACTTGACCCCGAACAGAATAACTCATTTTTAGATCACTTTATTGATCACCCTTTTGACCTTTCCGAAGTAATATTTGTAACCACAGCCAATAATACGGCAGGCATAGCAACTGCGGTTTTAGACAGACTTGAGATAATTGAAATGCCAAGTTACACTGATGAGCAAAAGATAATCATTGGCAAAAACTATCTTTTCCCAAGGGCAATTATCGATTCTGGTCTAAATAAGGAAGATCTGGCAATCGCGGACAATGTCTGGCAACAAATTGTGAGGCCTCTTGGCTTTGACGCCGGGATGAGAACACTTGATCGTACGATTAAAGGAATTTGTGCAAAAGTTGCCAAGCAAAAATTAGAGGGAAAACTAACAAGATTTGCACTTAACGAGACCAATTATAAAGAATACCTGCCCAGTTACTAAGCACTTAACCGTAAATGCAGGTGAGATACCCTACTTGAAAAGAGGACAACAAAGTTGGCCTAAGTAGATCCGCAAACGAATCCCACCACTTAGGGTAAAATTTACGCCTAAGAAAG
>JBBTUN010000013.1:15213-35064 GCA_038063735.1 Patescibacteria group bacterium | reverse complement strand
GCTCTTCTGATAATTTTTTGTAGACTTCAATTTAGAAAAAAGCTATTTTTTTTAGTAAGTTTAATAGTAATTGTTCCAATAATTTTGATAATAATAAACTTTTTACAATTTTTTGTCGGTGGTCATGAGATTCCTCCATTTAAACAGTTATTAAGGTTGCCTGTAATTCCGGAAACCGAAGGTGTGCGGTTGAAGTCTGCAGTCGAGTTGCCATTTGTTGGTTATTTTATTTATGTTTTACGCCACACTTTGGCCGAAACTCTACCTTGGTATTTTGGAGTCTATAAATGGTTATCCTTAACCCTGCCACCGATTGTTTACCAGATTATAAACAGGATTTTGATGCTTTCGATTTTGGGACTTTTAATACTAATCTACAAGACCATAAGGCAAAGCAAATTTGACCAGCAAACAAAAGTTCTCATTTTTCTTGCCTACACCTCAATAGCCTACTTCCTGTCTATTACCATTTTTGATTGGTTTTTTATTAGAGGACATGGTTTTTCCTTCGGTATCCAAGGCCGCTACTTTTTCCCTACCATTATTGCTCACGTTAGTTTAGTTTTTGTAGGTCTATTGGTACTTTCCCCAAAGTCTCTTAAAAAGTGGGTTGCCGCAACATTAGTTCTTGCTACCGTGATTTTTAATTACTTTTCTCTCTTTTGGGTAGCATCACACTACTACGATTTGAGTTCTTTCAATACGTTTATTATTCAAGTGAGTCAATACAAACCAGAAATTTTTAAAGGTTTGGGGATGATTTTAATTCTATTGTTAGGTCTAATCTCTATTTGCTTATTTTTATTTGAGTATCTGAAAATGGTCGTTAAGATCAAAACCAATTTAAAGACGGCCTAATTTATTTATCCTGGATCTAAAAATGGAAAATGTTGAAATTGAGCGTTTTTAGCAAACCCAATTAAGCTAATCCGCAATAGCATGCGGGTCGCTTAGGACTATAGAACTTCTGCGGAGAGGGAGGGATTCGAACCCTCGATACCCTTACGGATATACCTGCTTTCCAAGCAAGCGCACTCGGCCACTATGCGACCTCTCCCAAAAGCACTCAATTCTATATCTTTGATTGCAATTCCTCAACCCTACCCACAACACTTTCCCAAAGTTCTTTCGTGTCCTTGAAGGTCAATTTTTTCTCAACCTCACTAGGTGTAAGCCAAACCATGCCAGATACCTCAAAAGCCGTTGTTGCCTCACCCGAACTTAAATACTTCATCAAAAAGAAAACCACCGTCTTTAAAACCCTTTGTCTCTTGCCCTCCGAAGCTTTATGCGAAGGAGGGTCATAATAAAAATATTTTGTCTCCCCAACCTTCTCAATAACTTCTGCCTTGACTCCGGTTTCTTCCTCAACCTCGCGAAGTGCTGCAACCTCACTCGTCTCTCCAACTTCCAAATGTCCTTTTGGGAAATCCCAACCCTTGTGCTTTGAGTGCTGCGTCAAAAGAACGAGAATCTGACCATTCTCATTCTTGAGTACAATTCCCCCTGCACTGAACACACGTTTAATACTCATTGAAATTGAGTATATCAGAGGAGCGCCTTTGATATGACTGAAAGGTATCAAGGCGAACTGCTGATATTGCCATTATAAAAGCGGAGGCGGCAGGATTCGAACCTGCGAGAGCCTTACGACCCAAGTCGTTTTCGAAACGACCGCACTAGTCCACTATGCGACGCCTCCTCAAGTGCGCCTGAGGTGATTCGAACACCTGACCTTTCGCTCCGCAAGCGAATGCTCTATCCAGCTGAGCTACAGGCGCAAACAGAACATCCAATATTTGCGCAGCAAATATATCAGAGGAGCGCCATTAATTCGTAATCGAATTAAGGCGACCTGCTGATATTGAGCTATGGGCGCGCGTTTCGTTGCAATTATATCAGTCAAATTTAGAATTGGAAATTATTCGAGGTTTATTCTCGCCTGCAGCCAGAGTGCCCATCTATCTACAAAAGTGTGTACCGGGCCATGATGAAAGTGAATATGCTTTTCCAAAAGTTCCATGAGTGTCCGCTCGCTAACATTTGTAAGTAAAATTATTAACCTCCCCGGAAAATGCAATTTTGTTTGCACCACAAGTAGTCTGTCCTCACTGCGCTTATCAAACCAAAATGAATCCAACTCTTCCCACAAAAACGCCTTGCCGCCAGAAATTATTCCCATATTTGTTATCTTGTGCTCAATCGTATCCGGAACAGCGAGCGCCAGCACAAAAACAACAAAGACCAATGCCAAAATAACCCCGACCAGAACATATTCCCCAAATGCAATAGCCGCCAGCACAAATACAAGCGCATAAAGCGCCACTTTTATAAAATATTTCCGACTTCTGGCTTTAAATACACGGACCGGAGATTTCCAAGTGATTACAGCCCGAGAATCCATGGCAGCAACATGTTTTGCGTCAAGTTCGTCGGAAGTAAGGAGTCTTCCAAACTCGTAGTCAATCGCTTGAGCGGTTTTTCTAAATCTTGGCATGGCAGTCTATTTACATAAAGTTTAACACAACATTTTCAAAATATCCTTAAAGTTCATTGCTGTACCTATGTTATTTTGATAGAATTGACGCTTGCTGGTGGGTTGCCCGAGTGGCTTAAGGGGGCGGTTTGCTAAACCGTTGGCGAGTAATCGTCACACAGGTTCGAATCCTGTACCCACCGCACATTCGGAGGGGTCGCATAGAGGACTAGTGCGGTCGTCCTGAAAACGACTGTATCGCAAGATACCGTGGGTTCGAATCCCACCCCCTCCGCATTTGAAAATTTCGGACTTTTACTGGAATTTCAAATGTTGGGGTTGGTGCATTTCAACCCACCTGGGTTCGCATATAGTGCAAACTTGTGCACTATACTATTTCCGAAGGAAATATATCCCACCCCTCCGCCTCTAACCAAGTGCAATCGCCAAACCCCAAACTTCGCTTGCACCTGCTCGCTTTAGTGTTTTGCAAGCTTCATTCATGGTAGCCCCGGTTGTATAAACGTCATCTACCAAAATATAACTTTTATCTTTTAAATTTGAATTTTTAACTACTTCAAACGCCCCATTTATATTTTTCTTTCTCTCCAATCTGGAAAGACCTACCTGGGTTTTTGTCTCTATGGTGCGCCTTAGTAAATTGCCGTATCTTATTCCAAATTTAGCAGCCAAAATAGAACAAATAAGTTCTGCTTGGTTAAAACCCCGCCACTTTTTTCGTCTAACATGAAGCGGTATAGGCACAAGTAGTGCATCGGCAGGAAAATCAAACTTCCAGATTTCCCCTGAAAACAAAGAGGCTAAGGTATTGGCAATATCATATTGCCAGCGGTATTTAATTTTACCAATTGCCCGCTTAACAGAACCCTTGTAGTAGAACCCAATAATTAAACCGTCCAGTGTGTACTTTGTAACGCAACCCGGATGAGTTTTCCCGCCAATCGCCTGTCTTTGGCAAAGTGGACAAATTGGGTTAGTAATGCACTTCGCCTCTTTTGTACACTTCGCACAAAAATAAGCACCAAACGCCGCGCAATTAACACACCTTTTGGGGAAAATAAAATCTAACAGGTTCATGGTTAGTAGCCCACCGTTCATGGTATAACACATATTCTTTTCCTCCTATGAACTATAAACCACCAACCACGAACCAAATACCAAAAATCCTCCAACATTTGGAGGATTTTTCTGTGGAGATGCCGGGTTTGAGCCCGGGTCCAGTAATACAATCTAAAAACATCTACAAGCGTAGTTCCAGCTAAAAGCTGGCCCGCCTATGGCGGGAATCTATAAAGTCTCGCCCAAATCTGTAACCGATTAACAGGAAAGATTTAAGCAAAGATCAAAGTTTCAGCGCAAATTTGATCGGAATCTGTACCTACTCTTGGCTGAGTTGTTACCTTAAAAGCTTCACCAAGAAAAAACTAAAAAGGCAGCATTGCTTTGTTTTTAGGCGAAAGCAAATGCGAGTCCGCCAGAGGCGAACTGTTCGTCAGATGATTTATCTGCACGTAAGTTTAATTCAAAGTCTAACGCACTTTAGAATCATATTCGGCTTGCAGTTTTTAAAGAGCAAATCCTGTCGAAACAATACATCCCCAGGAACGTGAATTCTACTAGAAATCCTGTCAAAAAGCAAAATCGTTATAATATTAATGTGCAGCTGTTGTTGGCTACAATCTCGATCTTCCTCTTATCATTTTATCCAGTCTCAGACTCTGACTTCGGCTGGCACTTAAGAACGGGTGAGTACATTTTTAATTATCATCAGGTCCCGCATAATTTTCTTTTCTCCTTTACCAATACTGATTATCAATACGTTTACTACTCTTGGGCGGCAGAACTACTAACATATTCATTCTATAAATATTTTGGGCTTTGGGGCGCAACCGTTCTTTACGCCACAATTCTCACCACCTCAATTTTAATCCTCATAAAAACCAGTCTACTTTTTGCAAAAAAGGAGTTCTTCTTGCCTTATTTTTTAGTGCTAACGCCATTTGCCCACACTGTAGCCGGTGGAAGAACAATAGTTTTCGGATTACTCTTTCTGAGTCTAATATATTTTCTGTTCACAAAATTCAAAAAAAATAAGTCTATTACTATTTGGTTAATACCGCTAGTGTTTTTGGCGTGGGCAAATTTTCATGCCTCGTTTATTGTAGGTTTCCCACTGCTTATATATCTTTTCGCATCCGGCTTCATAAAAGGAGTCTCAAATCCTAAATTTACCTTAAAAATGGCTTTTTTCGTGGTAGCCCTCTCATTTTTAGCAACATTCGTAAATCCATACTTTACAGGTGTCTGGAGTCAGACAATCCTAATAACAACAAAGGAATTATTTAATCTCAAAAGCGTTAATCCTGGCTGGGCATCACCCCTAAATATGGGTACCGTAGGAATAATCTTCATCTTTGTATTGGCACTTATCAGCATCTTCATTAGCTCTGTTCGTAAGGTCGACCTTTCACAAAAAATCATAATTTTCGCGCTTTTTGTATTATCCCTTGTTACGTTCCGTTTCCTCTTTGTGCTTACAATTTTTCTAACACCTGCCTTGTATCTTGCTATTTTGGAATTTAAAAAAAGACTATCAATCCAAATACAGAGCTCAATCCCCATAAAAGTATCAATATTTACACTTTTTTCCGTCCTTGCCCTGATTGCAGCCACTAACAATTTGCAATCAAATCTTGCCTACGCATCTTTTGACAAATACACATACTACATATCTACCTACTCCCCTAATAAAAAGCTCTATAGCCAATGGTCCCAGCAAGCCTATTCCTTTTTCAAAGAAAACCTAAAAAACAAAAAGGTCCTAACAGAAGCTAATTGGGGGGGACTTTTTATTTTAGAAGACCCCCAGATCAAAGTTTTCTATTACTCAGCACAGGATAACGTCGTTTTAAACAGTAAGCCTTTCCCGTTCGAATACCTCGCCCTAGTCAATGCAACAAACGGTTGGCAGGAAAAGCTCGATAAATACAACGTCGAGGTAGTTTTTTTGCCTATCTCATACCCCATTATCGAAAAGTTAAAACGTAGTCTTAACTGGGGAATCGTTTACGAAGATAAAACTGTAACAATCTTGGCCAAAAATTAATATTTTTCGCTGCGTAGTCCACGCGCAAGCTCACGATCAACTGCTCTTTTTTTAAGAACAGCGCGCTTATCGTATTTTGCTTTGCTTTTGGCAAGCGCCAATTCCACTTTTGCCAAATTTTTCTTAATATAAATAGAAAGCGGCACCAAAGTAAGTTTCCCGCCTGCCAACTTCCCTTGCCAGGCAAGAATTTGTTTTCTGTGAAGAAGCAATTTACGCTCGCGACGGGTATCTCCAAATTTCTCCGAACCCATCCATGGGTTAAAGTAGGCGTTAACCAGATAAACTTCTCCGTCTTTTACTCGCGCAAAAGATTCATTTAATTCGACCCTGCCGGCCCGTAGGGATTTTATCTCCGCACCGCGCAGAACAATTCCAGCTTCTACTTTTTCTAAAATTTCGTATTTAAATTTCGCCCGCTTGTTAAAAATAATCATTAGGCTCGGTAAAAATCAGTAAATGTCGGAATAAATCGGTATTGTCAGTATGACAGTATAAATCAGTAAAATCGGTACTATCGGTAAAATAGGTGAATCGGTAACTTACTGACTTTACTAACTTACTGAACCTACAGATCTTACAGACTATACCGACCCACCGACTCACTGACCCCTTACAGGCTTGCAACTAACACTTTTCCGCCGGAAACAACGTACATTTTCCCACCCGTCTCATCCACAACAAGCGAGGTGATTTTAGAAAATTCACTCGCCTGATAAGATTTGCTATAGACCCCATCCTTACCCATAACAAGAAGTGCGGAGTTTACCAGATCTACTACATACAGGTTATCAAGGTCCGCATTTGTATAAATTTCTCCAAAGTTTCCGGCGCCCCCTGTCAAACCTTGCAGCGCAAAATCATCCCGCCTGCCACGGGTATACTTAAGAATTTCGTTCCCGCGGGTTACCCAAACAGAACCGTCAATTGCAAATCGCGACTGCGCGCCAAACGTCTCATTCTCAAGAAGATAATCCGCGCTTTTAGTATAACCACCCTCGACAGGTACAAATTTATAAATCTGGTTGCTGGCAAGCAAATATATATTCCCCAAAAACACCTGCAAATCAGCTGCCCCATCGACACCGGCTACTTCTTGATCTTTGTCACCAAGTTTCTTTACCTTATTTCCATCAAATGCAAAGATAGACTTGTCGTACGTCGCCCCGCTAGTAACATTGCTGGCCGCATACTCCTTAACTTTCTTCCCATTCTTATCAATTTCTACCGCACCATCAGTATAAAAAACCACATAGCCAGCCCCATACGGAGAAAGACCCACTACATTTGATTTGTCCGAGTAAAAATTAGTGAGCGTTACATTAGAAAGATTTTCCGTCTCCTTTAATTTTTGGGCAATTTGGCTACTCAGTGATAGCGCATCACTGTCCTTTGGTATCAAAGAAAGCGCCACTTTCACTTCATTATCCGCCTCAATAAGTATATTTCTGGCGCGAGCCTTATTAAGTTCGATAATCGAGACACCTTCCGAATATTTAGACGTAGCAGTTGCCATATGAGCTCTAAACTCTACGAGTTTTTTAGAACTGTTTTGAGTGCGTATTGAATTAAAACCGGAAAACATCAAAATAAACAGAATCACTAAAACCAAAAATATAATATTTCTCCGTAACCTAAAAATGGCTTTAACATCTCCATGCCCAAGTCTGCCAGCTTCATCCAGCAAAAATCTTAAAACATGAGGTAGTGGATTTTTAAAGCGTGGCTTGGCGACAACGTTATCCTCAACACTTTGCTGCCTGTCCACTTGCGGCGCGATCGGTTCCTCAACAGGAACTTCAACTAATTCTTTTTCATCCTTCTTTTCTTCTTCTACTTGCTCTATATTTCCTAAATGCTCCCCTCCTATACGAATAAAAGCAGCACCAATTTCACTTTGACTCGGGTCGGCAGATATATCCGTTGCCAAACCGTCAATTATTTCCTCAAGATCAATTTCTTCACTTTTGGCAAATACTGATGTATCAAATGACGAAAAAAACTTCTCACTCGCCAGCAGAAAAAGCTGCCCGGGCACGACATGCCCCGAGCCGTCTTCAAATTTTATTTCCCGCCCGTCCGGCGCCCTAAATACCCAGATTTTAACTTTGTCACCAAAGCGAACAATATAACAGGCATTTTTATAAAAGAGACAGTTTGCAAAACTAATTTCAACCCCGGCATCGCTTGTTAAATTAAGCGCGCGCTCCCGCCCCTTTTTTAACTTTTCCAGTACCCCGCCCTCATCCTCTTCAAGCTTTTTAGCCGTGACTTCAAAAATATCACTGCCCAGGTTTTGACGCGTGCCCTCACCCTGCTTTGTAAAAATGAGCGAGACAAAAGTACCCACAGTGCCATCCAGTGTTACCCTTTTGGTAAAAACGGCAGTGGAAAACTTGTCATTTGCCAAACCGGTTATTTTTTCGACCTTTATCTTCAGAGAAGTTTTATCAACAATTGTGTCCATCTAAAAATTGCCTACAATCAGAAACAAAACGGCAAGTGACACACCAATGTTTACAATTGCAATAAAACGAAGAAGTGGCGAAAGCTGCGTGGGCAGTCTTTTGGTCATAATCTGTATCTGCCTGTAAAGGATTAAGGAAAAAACGGCATAAAAAATCACAAACAGAACTAAAAAAAGCTTGAGCAAAACTCCGGGGTCAAAATTGTCCAGGAGTTTATCGGTAACATCGGGAACCGGCATGTTTAGGCTATCTCTCCGGGGGCTTCCCCTTCTTCCAGTCTTACTTGCTCCAAAATCTTTTGGGCAACGGCATCCGGCTTTTCCACCTTTAAAAATTCAAACTCGGGTTTCTCTGCAGCGGTTTGGATAAATACATTTCCAAAGTGAAAAAATGTTCCAAAAAATCCTATTATCTTGGGCGTGACATCCTGTATCTGATTTAAGTTGGCATAAGCCGTTTCCATATGCAGTATTCCCCTAAAATCAAAGTCAACAATACGCTCGTTGGTTAATAGATAAACGTTAAAATACCAATGAATGAACTTATAAAACGCAAAACCAAACGCAAACAAATACCAAAAAACCAGTATCCAAAAAACCTGCCTTGCTTCCAAAAAAGAAAGCGTATTTGTTTTCAAAAAGGCTACCACCGGGCCTGCTATAAATGGCACTAAAATTAAAACGATTATCTCAATAAGCGAGGCTATCTGTGATACCAAGTGTTGCCTCAAAAGAAGTATCACCACTTCACCCTTTTCCTGGTTTTCAAAGTAAACACCAACAGGGTTTGGCGCAAACACTGCCAAAGGGTTATTCGTTCTGCTTCCTAAATTATTTTCCGGCATTTAGTTGATTATATCGCGTCCTCCCACAAAAATTTTAATATGGCCTAACTAAAACTTTTGCCAGTGAATCAGTGTAAACTTCTTTCCAGTTGGTAAAGCAGTTATTTTTAAAGCTACTTTTTACCAGGGCTGTTCTAACATCATATGTCTTCAAAAGATCACAATGCCCACTCGAGAGCAAAATGTATTCACTCAAATGACTTTTGCCGCTTTTCATTCTCCACCCGTCTCGGCCATCTATAAAAACTTTTATTTCCGGGTGTTTCCAGATTATGTAGCCTCCCCAAGCCAAATCATTAAACAGTCCAGCGCCCAGCCCATTTTTTGAAATAAAAGAAATAGCATTTTCGGGATAGTTAATTTTTATCTCTTCATTCAGCGACCAGGTAGATGACAAGAAATAATCAAGGAACATTAAATGCACGGCAAAAACTGCCATAATTATTGGCACCATCTGTAAAAAACTCCACCTGATACGAAAGTTAAATTCGAGGTATCTAACACATACAAAAATAAAATATGCTGCCCAAAAAGTAACAAGAAAACTAACAAGAAACGGCAACGCGAAAAGTACAAGCCCCAAGGACATCCAGGGGAAATCTTTGCCCAAATCTGTCTTTTGTACCAAGTAAATAAAGATGATTCCGGACACTGCAAATAATAAATTTAATGGAAAGAAAAATATAAGAGGCTGGAATTCTTGAATGTACAAGAACACATCCAGATTCTTATAATCACCAAGTGCATGTCCCAGGTTAAAACCAAACGGTGTTATTAACGTACCGGCCCAGGCTGCCGCGATAGAAAAAACGATTATTGCTAACATAATCTTTTCACCATCCATTCGCTTTTTTAAAGAATCCAAAATCACGTAGCAAACAAAAACCAAAAAACCAATCAAATAACCCCCATGCAAATTAACCCAGGCCGAAAACAAAAGAAGCCAAACAGGCAAAAAATAGGTTTTTTCAAAAAGTCTTCGCTTTAAAAATACCAAAAGTAAACTAAAGAGCAAAAAATCAAATACGTGTGGCCTAATTCCGGTACCACCAATGGTAATCCTCACTCCTATAAAAGTGGCAGCATAAGCCGGCCAAGTTATCCTTTTTGGCATCATAATTAACACCGCCAAAGCACTAATTAAACCAAATAGAATTACCACAAACGTAAAACCAAAATGCCTAAAAAGATAGGCAACAATAATTTGATACAGAAAATAGGAGTGTACCCACACGTACCCGGCAACTGTCCAGGTAAACGGGTCCTTTCGCAAAACCTCACCTTTGTCTAAAAACCAATTGCCATAGGCCAAGTGCAACCCCAAATCCGGATCAAAATAAAACTTGGTAAGTATCAAAAAAGAAAATACAAAAATTGAAGCGTGAAGGAAATATTTTTTTACAAACTTCACTTTTTCTCAATATTAAACAACCCCGATTTGAGAGCTATTTTTGCAGGTGCGCGCAAATTGAAGGCTTTATAAAAATCGTTGCCATTAATGGCCGTAGAACCCTTATTCGTTTGGAACGTGACAGTAGCCGTCGTCCCGCCATCCGAATACGTCACGTTTACCCCTGACACACTGGTGAAATTGCCAATAGACCTTAGATCACCGATGCTATATGGGTTACCCCCCCAGCAGGAACCCAAAGGCGTTACCCTGGAACTATCGCCACCTCCCTGAAAAAGCACTACCCAGCCGTTGAGAATATCCGCCATCTCCTCGCTCGTCAGCCATGGGTGGCTCCTGCCACAACTATCCCCGGATCGGTTCCGATACCATCCTTTATAAAACCATGGGCTTCCTGCAGTTTTTTCATAGGCCCCAGACGTCCAACCGCCTCTGCCGCTGGGTGTATCCCAAAAACCCGGCGTCGAGTACCCGTTTGAGCTATACGATTCTTGGTATCCGCCGGATGTCGAGGCATATAAAGTCGAAAATGCTCCTCCATTTGCATACACGACTTTGCCCCTCGTATCATTTACAGCTTGTTCCCATTTACCACCCTTAGGACTGGGCTTAAACACCTGACACGCCTCTGTTGCACAAATTGACCCGCCGCGGGCCAGTGCGTAGCTTCTCGCCGCAACTGCCTGCGCCTTGAGTGCCTCCATCCCTCCTTCGTCTCCCCAGCTCCCCGGCATCTCGTATATTCGCTTTGCATACTCCTCAAGAGAATACGTTCCATGCCCCTCCACTACTATTTGAGCATCCGGATTATGGTCCTTTATTTCTATGCCACCTCCATAATATGCCTTCAAAATTTGTTCATAATTTTGGCCTTGTTTCGCCCTCCCTAATGCGCCGTACTGACTCATCCCTTTAAAGTGTGGAGCGCCAAACGAAAACGCCGCAAACGCCGGCGAAAATCCCGGGTTGTAATCCGGCCTGCTCGCCACATCATCAGCCAAGGGCACATCTCCCACGGTCGTCTGAAACGTCCCCGATTTCTCCGACAAAATTTCTTGCTGGCGCGCCGAAAGCGCCGCAATTTTTCCCGTTAATTCGCTTTGGAAAGATTTTGCATTGGCAATTTCTCCTTTTAAAGATTGTCTTTGTTTATCTATCTGGGCTTTTGCCAACCCGAGTCGCTTTTTGTCATCGGCAAGTTTTGCAATTTTGGCACTTACCGATTCAATAACCTCTTTATCCCCTTTACTGGAAGTTTGCTGATAAGCAATTAATTTCAATGTGTCCGTGGCATCACTTGTTGAAAAAATAGTTAGCAAGGGTATATCCACAAAGCTTCGCATATAAAAATTGCGCACGGTAGACGCCAGCTGCATTTTTTCCTGAGCCACCACTTCCTCACTTTTAACAAGATCCGCGCTAATTGAAACTATTTTGCCACTTAGTACCCCAAGCTGGCTCTCCAGCGATTTAACCTCGCTCTCCAAGGGCGTAGTAGCAGCCTTGGATGCGTCCAGCTGCTTTTGCAAATCGTTAATCTGATTCTGCAGATCTGCAATCTCATCCGCACGACTTACCCGAACTCCAACAAATAGAGAGAGCGCAAAAATTAGAAGAAGGGCAACAATTTTTCTCATGGGGAAACTACCCGCTCTGGGACATTATAACCGAAGCAACGACTTCGGGTATATCAGAGGAGCGCCTTTGGCATGACTGGAGCCGATTTCTAATCGGCGTAAGGTGCCAAGGCGACCTGCTGATATATCAGCAAACTGTCTTTACCGCTTTTACCGACTCTACCGACTCTACGATCTTACTGATCTTACCGACACACCGACCCACCGACTTTACCGATTCTACAGATTTTACTGATTGTACAGATCTTACCGACCTTACTGACCCGCCGAATCTACCAACCCACCGCTCCGCCATTGACAAAGTGTACATTTAAGTGTATATTTCGACCTATGGAATACATAACAACTACTGACTTAAGAACCAAGTCTTCGCAACTTATCCAATCGCTTAAAAATGGCACAAAAGTATCGCTTATCCACCGCTCAAAAGTTGTCGGTATAATCGAGCCCAAAAAAGAACCAAAAGTCTTAACACATGCCGGTATTGAGAAACTAAAAAAATTAGCACACCAACTCAATTTACCAAAAACCACTTACAAACAGCGGGAAAAGATATACAGGGAACATTTAATGAAAAAATATGGCAAAGGTATTTCTTGATGTTAACTATTTTATAGACGCAATTGTAAGGAAGCCCGAAAAACAAATTCTGGAAACTTTGGAAAACCACACCTCTGTTATTTCAGCACTGTCAATTCACATCTACTGCTACACACAAAAAATCAAGATACCCAATAATAAAATTATTGCCCAAAGAGAATTATTTCAAGTTATTGAGATGTCAGAAAACATTTTAGATTCTGCACTTCTTGGTCCCACCACCGATTTTGAAGATAACGTCCAACTTCATAGCGCAGCCGAAGCCGAATGCGACATATTTCTCACAAACGACAAAAAGCTCCTCGCGCTAAAATTTTTCGGCAAAACCAGAATCTGCACAAACATCTCCGGAGACTGACTTTACCAATTCAGTGTTTACGCCGTTTACCCTGAGCGAGCGAGAAACTTGTCTCCCGCGAGTCGAATGGGCTACACTTAAATTAAAGATGAAACTGCTCATAAAACTCGCCCTTGTTTTAACTTTCTTTGTCACTATACTTTTTGGACTTTCGACTGCCCATAAAATTCCCAACGTCTCTGCCGCAACCTGTAACCTGGCGTTAAGTACAACAACCGTAACTGGCCGGGACGATCCGATAACAGTCACGCTAAGCGGTTTAGACAATGGACAATCATATGAAGTTATGTTTGGTAACGCCAACGCTGGTCGTTATTCAAAAACCCCAAGTGATGGGTCTGATTGGCAATTCACAACAACCCTCAATACAATTGGCTATAAGGGTGGAGTAAACAGCCAACTGGCCGTTGGTGCTGTACGAGGCACAAGTGCCCGTCCTAATGAATCCTGCACACCAGGAACAATTATAATAACAGTGGGCTCGGGCAGTACAACTCCCGGCAGTTGTACGGCCAGCATCAGTGGTACCGACATAACAATTGTCCCCAGTAGTTTTTCCGTTAACACCCACACCGTCAACTTAGTTGGAGTTTTTGCAGGTAATTTCTCTTTAGGTAATATGGATAATGACCGATCTGGCGCACCTAAAACCACAATAATACCCGTCCCAACCTCCGCGCCAGACGGCAGATATCAAGTAATGATAGATTACATATCACCTGTCATGTATGGCACCTCATGCGGATTTATCGACCTCAATGGACCTCCGCCCGGCGACTGTGAAGCAGATCCCCAGAGTTGCAACCCTTGCAGCAGCGGGACATGTGAAACCGGAATTGGCCCTCTCAACACTAATCTTAAGCAGTTTGCAGAACAAATTCTAGGCATAGCAACCGGCATGGCAGGGGGCATTGCCTTAATTTTAATGGTAATCGGCGCCATTCGTGTTCTTATGTCAAGTGGAGATCAGCAAAAGCTAAACGGCGGCAGGGAAATGATAGTTTCGGCGCTGGCCGGTCTGCTTTTTCTCGTCTTCGCTGTACTTATATTGAGGTTCATTGGTATAAGCATAATGGGTTTATAAAATATTATGAATAAATTCCTCGTTATACTTTTTACTATACTATCCACACTTTTCATATCAGGTAATGTTCTTGCTGCAGCTATACCTGGTGTTGGTGGGCCAGGAACTCCTGGCTGCGATAGCTTTGGCACATGTACAGACGTCCCCAACGAAGCTGGCAATGTAGGCGGTTTTTCTGATACCGGTTTTGTGACAGACCTTGTCAGCAAATTCCTTCCGGCAATAATTGGCATTGGCGCCTTTCTAACCGTAATTATGATTATTATCTCCGGAATCCAGTTCATAACCACCAACGGCAACCCGGAAGCGGCAGCAGCTGCCCGTGGCAGGTTAACATTTGCTATAGTTGGGTTTGTGCTACTGGTTCTTGCCTATGCCATAACTGTGGTGGTTGAAGCAGTTTTCCTTAAAACAACAGTGTTGCAAGTACCATGAGTTTTTTCGACGCATACGCATTCCCAATTGACGCAGGCATCTTCCCGCCGGCCGGCTCCTTTGCCAACATCGGAGAGCTTGTAACCGTTGTAGTTAAACTGCTTATTTCCGTTGCTGGAGTGCTGTCATTTATTTTTATAATAATCTCCGGCATAAAAATTGTAACCTCCGGTGGGGATTCAAAAAAACTAGGCTCGGCCCAAAGCACCCTTGCCTATGCTATTATTGGATTAGCGGTCGCCCTTTTGGCGCTGGTTATTATAAATTTTGTCCAGACGTATCTTAAATCGTCGTTGGTAATTTGAATAATTTATGCAAATCGCACAAGTAAATATAGGAAGAATAGCACCCCCCCCCGGAGTACCCAACCCAGGCCCGGGTACTGCAGCCAACGATTACGTTGCCGGTTTTGTTCGAAACGGCATCAGCCTTCTCATAGTCGTCGCCTTCCTTATCATGTTCATCTGGACAATTCTTGCCGGCTTCAAATTTATAACTGCTGGTGGAGATTCAAAAGCAGTTTCCTCCGCCTGGAGCCAAATTTATTTCGGTATTATAGGGATGCTTGTTGTTGTCGGTTCTTATGCTATTATTAGTTTAGTTGAGTACTTTTTTCATGTACAGATTATTACAGGTGGTCTTCAACTGCCGATATAAAAAGCAATACGACTAAAGACAATTGACTAAGGTAAAAAAAGCTTTAGTCCTTAGTCTTTAAGCGTTAAGCTCAAAAAAAGGGGGTGATACTTAATAAATATGCTAAATAAAACAAAAAAAATCGCATTGTCTCTGGCAGTACCGGCGCTGGCGCTTGCTCTGCCTGTCGCTGCTTTTGCCCAAGAGCTTGTTCCTTCACAAATAAGACCAATTAACGACATTATTGCTGTAGTAAGAAACGCCATCAGGTTTATCCTTTTGGTTGCCTTCGTACTTGCATTTATATTCTTATTAATTGGAGGTATCCGTTGGATAACCGCCGGAGGAGACGAAAAAGCTGTTTCCGGAGCACGGGGTATGATAACCGCTGCACTTATTGGACTCGTGATTGTTCTTGTATCTTACGCACTTATCGTATTGGTCGAGAACTTCTTTAACGTTTCAATCATATCTGGCCCGGTCGTAATACCTAGCGTTACAGATGCACCGTAAAGCAGGACTTTTTGCGGTTTTTTACGTACTACTTTGGTACGCAAAAACTGTCATAAGTCCTGCTTATGCACAAGCCGCAAAGTTTAGCGACTTGGAAAAGGTAGTCGGAAACGTAATAAGCCTTCTTGCGCCTGCAGCCGCAATAGCCTTTCTTATTATGGTTATAATCGGCGCCTACAAATACATAACATCCGGTGGCGACCCCAAAGCGACCGCCGGTGCCCGCAGCACCCTCACCTACGCAATCATTGGAGTCATTCTGGTGGTTGGCGTCTGGCTCTTGCTCGTTGCCATTGCCGAAATAACAGGTGCCCCCGTCACAACCTTCACCATCCCAACACCGTAAATTTCCATATAAAAATGAAAAGTGAAAATTTTAAAATTGTCTTTAAACAAAGACTCTACAAATTTGTAATTAAACTCATCAAAGAACTAGATAGCCTTCCAAGGCATCCTGCAACACAAATCTTTATCAATCAACTAATAAGAAGCAGTACAAGTGTTCTCGCCAACTGCATAGAAGCACAAGCAGCAAGCTCTCGAAAAGATTTTACTAATTTCATCCACTACAGCCTCAAATCTGCAAATGAGAGTAAGGTTTGGGTGAGTATTCTAAAAGACACAAACAGGATGAACCCAAAAACGTCCGAGTTTTACTTACAAGAGTTAAAGGAAATATCAAACATATTAGGTTCAAGCATAATTACTCTAAAAAAACATAAATAAAACTTTTATTTTATATTTAAAATTTTAAACGCACTTTTAACTTTTATATTTTATATTTAAAATTTTAAATTGTATACTAACCTTATGCTACAAATGCCTGTCTCCAAGAATCATACCTGGCATCGTAAACTATCACTGCTTTTACTTTTTTTAACCTTTTCAATTTTCAATTTTCAATTTTCAACTTCTTCCGCCCTCGCCGCGCCAGGCGACCCACCAGCCCCAAAGCCCTGCTTTAATCCTGTCCCAGCATACATTACAGACACAAACGGCAATTATGTCCTAGACGCAAAAGGTCAAAAGGCAGAAAACCTCACAGACAACTACATAGTAACTGACAAAGACGATCCTGCAACCACCGGCGACGATAGCGGCGACCCGCCCGGCCCGGTAGATATCGACGGAACCCCAGACAATCCGGACGCCTTAAAATTCACCGTAATCCGCTCCGCCCCAATCGGTACAAAAGTGGTAGACATCAATAAGCACTATACTTTTACAGTTGATTTTTCCAAACTCCAAGCCATATTTGGCGCACCCAATTCTGATTTTAACGAAGGCTACTTCCAAAGCCAGACTCACGCCGCCCAGGACCTGATGAAACTTGACACCGCCCAACTTCTCAATTTTCAAAGGGCCACCGACAAAGCGGGTCTAAAAGTAATGACGGACGGCCTGCGCGAAAAATATGTAAACTACGTATTCGATAAGCCGGAAATTGCCGAATCCGAAATGAAGTTTGCAGATTACGAAGGCAAATTCCCAAAAACAGTACACCAGCTCGTTAAAGATTTTGGGCAACCAGACCCGCCGGAAGCAGGCACCAATGACCCAACCTGGAACAGCACCTGGGGCAAATATTGGGAAAAGCTACCAACTGCCTACAACGAATTCTATATTGGCAAACTGGAATTTAGACCTGTCCATGGAGTCCGCGCCATCGAAGCCTTAAAACGCGGTGATCCGGGTGCCTGCTTTCCAAACCCATCGATTAGAACTGTAGAATTTCCGGTACCCAACTTTTTTAGAACAGCAGCCACAACCGGCGTCCTAAACCAGACAATCGTTCCAAAAGCAGCCCAAAGTGACCAGAACGCTCTAATAAACATTAAGGGGACTATATTAGGAGTCAAAACAACTACCAGCAATTTCTTCCTCAACTGTTTTAAGTTTGCCAAAAACAACCCCGTAAGTAACATCATTAAAAAAGCCGTCAAGGTTTCCCTAGAAACGCTAAATCCGGCAAAAGTCGTTTACGCAGCCCCAAATTGCACCCTCAACAAAAGTTCTGTTGCCCAAGGTGGCACTATTAGGGTGACCAGCCACGAAGGCTTAAGCGGGACAATCGGAATGCAAGGCGCCTTTGGAACACCCGTATTCTCGGCCCTCGGGAATTTACCGGCAAACGGCAGCGCCACCATCACAGTTCCTGCCGGAGCCACACTAGGACTTTATGTTGTTAGAGTCGGCGGGTTCGGGGTACCTTGCTCTCCGGATATTGAAGTCACTGCGCCCCCACCTCCCCCACCACCTCCCCCACCAACCTGCTCTTTGAATAAATCCGCCCTAACTGCAGGCGACACAGTGACAGTTTCAAGTCAAAACGGTTTAAGTGGGGCGATTCAAATTGCCGGTGTCTTCTGGCCAATTGGCACACCATCAATATTCCTTGGCAACCTTCCGGCAAACGGTACACTAACGCCCACAATTCCCACATCATTTGCCAGCGGGCAGTACGCCATTAGAGTCGGTCTTTTTGCAGCACTCTGCGGAACACTGGACGTTACAGCGCTAGTCCCCGGCTGTACAATTTCCCCCCCCACTACAGTTCGCCCGGGCCAATTTATCACAGTATCAAGCCAAAATAGTTTAAGCGGAGAAATCAGGATAGCCGGCGCATTCTGGCCAGTGGGTACACCGTCTGTATATCTTGGCGTAGACCTACCAGCCAATGGCACAATCCAAGCAACAATTCCAATTGGCACATTGGGCGGTCTATATGCAGTACGGGTCGGTGGTTTTGCGGTCAACTGCGGAGACATAACTGTCGACGACAAATTCGTCCTAAACGCGCCAACAATTGACCCCAACGATAGTGAGATCGTAACATTCACGTTTACTCCTGCCGGAGATAACCTCTTAACATTAATTATTTACGACGCAACTGGGGCAGAAGTATGGACAAGCGGCGCCACCCTTAACAATAAAACGACAGTCGTTTGGACAACAGCCAGGTGGGGAAAAAATTACGTTGCCGTCCTTAATAAGGGCCTAAACGATTTCTCCAATAGAGTCACTTTCGATGTTCCCTATGTACTCAAACCACCTGTCCAAAACGGCAGAGATATAATTTTTAACTGGACGCCGCCTATCCACCTCGGCCCTCCAAGTACACACAGAATGGCAATCATTGTAGACAGAATCGACGTGAACCCAAGTCAATTTGCCTGGGATAGCCTTGCTTTGCCTCTAAATTCAAAGACTACAACCTGGCGCAGAGTACCTCCGGGGCAATATGAAGCCTGCATCAAATTCGACGGGGTTAGAGAGCTTGATACACACGAACAAAACTGCGAAATTTTTACAGTTACTTTTATCTACCCGTGGACCGTTTTTGATTTACATCCGGAGTCTTGCATTAAAGTAAGTACAGCCGGCAAAGCTGGTAACGCCCCGTACTGCGCCATTTACCCAACCAAATTCGAACCCGGCCACACAACGGAGCCAAATATTTTAGGAACAGACAGTTGTACCAACCAAACAGACCAATACAAGCTAAACGATCAACAAAACGTTAAGTGCACCTTCGCCTTTGATTGGCACTCAAGGGACTACGACCTAGTAATTCCCGCAACCGGTAACGGAAATTGGGACGAGTGTGGCGAGGTGTCCGGGAACTCTCGTACCTGCTACCTAACAGTTGGAGTTTGGCCCGATTTTAGAATTCCATATTTGTGCCAGATAGAAAATAATGCCCTTTACTCGGACGTTAACGAGCATTGCCCCACACTTCAGGAAACAGGCAGGCCCGGTGTGTACAGCTTCTTTATGCCAAAAGCAATGCAGGAGGGGTTAGGCGAAGACCCGCTGCAAAGAATGATAGACAGTTGCGCAAGCAGCCCCAGTGATGGTGTCCACATCCCTGTCGGCTGTGAACCTATGCTTAACTATGGCAACGATCACGCAGCAGAAATCCCAGGCTATAGCGCCTGCGTAGGTGCAGCCCTACTAAATATTCCGGCACTTATTGCCTGCTTTGACAGCGTCACCAGAACGTTAATCGACAACAAACTGCCCGGTGAAGTAAATTCAACGGGACCAGGTGTAGCAGGTGCAAGTATTGGCCCGGGAGGCCAAGTACTTGGAGAAGTCACAGGCAACCAAAAGGAGCGCTTTATTGGGGCGGTAGAATGCAAAAAACACGACGCCCGGGATATCTCTCTTAAACCCAAAGTTCAACAAGATGATCTTGGCATACCACAACGATGCGACTTAACCGCTTCAACCGATGCTACCAAACCAGGCACGCCTCCTGG
>JBBTUN010000013.1:0-15113 GCA_038063735.1 Patescibacteria group bacterium | reverse complement strand
ACCTGGACCTGGACCTGGACCTGGACCTGGACCTGGACCTGGACCTGGACCTGGACCTGGAGATTGTACTGCCCCTCCCACAGCCGGTAATTTTGGCGATGCCTGTGGCGACTTCAGCATTGCAGCTCTCGACGCCTACGTCAGCTCTGTAGACTCGGCAAATGCCGCAACCTGGATGGCCATAATTCCGCTCGAAAGCTCTTTTGACCCCAATGCAACTGCAGCTGCTGTCAACGGTACTGCTTACGGACTCCTGCAAATGGACAGTGGATTAAACGGTCAGTTTGACAATGGCCAAGTAAATTGGAAAATACAAGTATCAAATGCGGTTGCCTACAACAATAATTTAGCTGTTAAATGGTGTTATTGGGGAAGCGCCTATCCGCCTGCTCCCACACACCCTAATAGTCTTGGAATTGTCACTTATGCCCAGTGTGGGATAAGCCCTTTTTAAAATGATTAGTCTAAACGAAAGTAAAAGAAAATTACAGTTTGCAGTTGTAGGAGCAATAATTATTGCGATTCTTGCTTTAGTCATCCCCATCTTATTTTTTCGCTCCAGCAACAAAGTAGAAACACCGACCCTATCGGTCGAAAAGGTAATTCCACCTAATGAACAAACCGAAAAATTGCCTCAAGACATAAAAGCAAAAAAACAGAAAATTATTGACGGAAAATTAAAGGAAGATAAAGGTGATTATATAATTTATGACTCTGCCGAATACAAAATCGTCTATTTACCGTCCCGAGAAATATTTTTCGCAACAATTAAGGTCGAGCCGGTTGCCAAAAACCGCGAGAATGTTCAAAACTGGTTTGAAAAATTTGACCTGAAGCAAGAAGACCTATGCAATCTTCCCCTGAGACTTCTTGTCGACTCCAAATTCAAGAAAGCTAATCTGGACTTTAGCCCCCTGCCGGACGGCTGCACTTAAGTAATTTAACCTAAACCTATTTAGATTCATACTTTCCCCTATATTTGTCAAAATCCGCATTAATTTTACCCTCCAAAGATATGGCCTCATCAAAGGCACTTTTAATTAGCCCGTCTTGGCTCAACTCAGCAAATTTAGCATCAGTTTGCTTCCTCCTGCCTTCGTAACGACCGGAAAGACTACTTAACGCGTCCTGGGCTGCAGCATCACTTTTATCATCACCCTTCAAAAACAATTCATGCACATTTTTAAATGTTGCAGTTAAGTCACCTTGATTTTCCCTGGCAGCATCCAAAAAATACCTATAATCGTCCGGTATGTCCTTCAAGCTTCTTAACCTATCGTCCACACTAGAACTCAAACTGGCCAGCTTATCAAAATAAGCAGCTAAATCGGATCGCGTCGCGTCCTTATTCCATACTTCAAATAGCTTGTCAAACTCTGCGCTAAACTCATCCCCTATTGCCTCCAAAATCTTCGTTTGCACCGCTTGAAGTTTGCTGGTCTGCTCCATGCCTCGAAGCTGCAATTTATAATAATTCTTCAGGTTATTGTTGAGTTCATTAATCTGCCTGTCATGACGAAGCCCAGACCTGTTTTTGTCCGCCTTTTTAACTAAATCTGCAAAATCATTTATGTCTTTTGCAGTTTTTTCCGCACCTGCCTTGGCATCCTTATAAGTTCTTCCCCCACCTAAATCTATTGATGAGTCTTTAGATATTTTTACAGGCGACGCCAAACCAACCGCTTCGCTAGAACTTTTCTTGAAACTCGCTTGCAGATTGCTAAAATCTTCTTTTGTAGTTTTGTAGTATTTGCCAGACTGCCAAATTGGGCCTAAAACCAAATAATAAACAAGCGTCAAAACCAATGCAGCCAGAATAAAAACAACGGGCAGTACTTTTAACCATTTAACAGGTTCTCTTGTTTTTTCAGAAAGTGAAGCATTTTCCATCTCTGTTATATTCCCAAAAGATGTTGAGACTGGACCTTGGGCAGCATTGGGCACTTGCAAGGCAGCAGGTGGAGTTACAGATACTTGTGGTTCGGACATTGAATTAATTATGATGTAACATTAATATTGGGTCAACTATTTGACACGAATTTCAAAAAAGAGTAACCTTCAACGCCTATTATGTCCGCGGATAGAAAAATTAACTTTAGAAGAGCCTCCTTTACAGCACCAATCTTGTTTGCCGCAGCTTGGGCTTCTGGTTGTGCCAACTCTGACCAACCGACTGGCGAAGCCCTAGGCGTAGCTGTTGCTCCAACTACCACTAACCCGGAAATATTGGCGCCCGAACCTACCAAGGCCCCGGTTATCCCCACACAACAATACATAACTTTAAAAGACGGCACTAGACTAGTTGCCCAAATGACAATCGACAGGCTCACGAACCCAACTACAATTAAAACACTAGCCACTATCATTCCAAAGCAATCATTGGACGATATAACAAGTCTTCTGGCAGCTGCTAAAAACGCACAAGTGTCAAACCCCGACAACCCGGAAATTAAAAAACTTGTAAGATCCAGCGCCAATATTGCCAAAATCCACTGCGGAAATGAAGACGTGGATAATTACATGCAGCTCATAGCTTCCTGGGGGTATCAATTCGACCGACCTGCGTTTGACGCAAATCCGACCGCATATACAGGTGGTTGTACCTGGGGTAAGACGCCAGAACAGCAAGCAAAGAAACCCGACACCAAAGCCACTATTGCAACAGAAACTGCGCTCCCCGAAAACCCGACCCCAAAAATCGATAAGAATGGCAACTTAGTCATAAACGAAAATGGCTACACCTATACCATATACAAGGACATGAACTTAACCAAACTGGCCTCTTATGACCTTGAAGGCTACCTTGGCCGATATATAGGCCAACAAGTTTCAACAGATATCAAAAGTTCTTTCGAAAAAGCCCGGCAAAAAGAGTTGGCAAACCCCCAAGACCCGGCAATAATTATAGATGTAAATTCTGCTGCAAACTTGCTTAATGTACACTGCAATAACAATGTATACGCCAGATCCGTCATGGGATGGCTGGCGTCCTACGTCTACCTGGAAAGACCCCAGGATTGGCCAACCAACAAAAGCAGATATCTTGATGGTGCCTGTTTTTGGGGCGAAAGAAAAAGCAATATTATTACCATGGAAGAGCTGGCCCCCTTCATCATCCCCAAAGCCGCTTAATTGATACTCATTCTTGCCACAAATAAAATAATCTGCTAACGTAAATTTACAAACAAATTCCCATTGTGGGGAAGTGTGGTTAGAACCCACCACTGTGCCGCAACGGTAAGTAAAGTTAACCGTTAACTGAAACCGTTAACCGATAACTTCTTGAGTCCGAATACCGCAATGGAAATATTAGTCCCGAGCTAGGACACTGCCTTAGGCATTTTGGCCTTCTTTGGACTTGAGGAAGGTTTTTTGATGGCAGAACGCTCACACACTAATTCCCGACAAGATTTCCAAAATAGGTACTCAGTAGAACCGCGTATTTATAGACCGGTTGAACAAAATTCAACGGCCGAGGCGGCGCTTGCTTATAACGTGCGATTCGATGTAGGAGCATATCAAGACTTACACTCGCAAAGGGCGAGTTTGCAACCTCAGGAATTTGTGCGTAGGCTAAAAAACCTAAATTCCTTAACGGAAACTAATGTAATCACTTCAATCGGCGAGCGTTTAAACGTCGAGATCTTCAAAGCTAGTTACCATCTTGAAAATGGCCAACTAATAAACAACACCTACAACGAACCTTTTTTAGAAATTATTAGGAATGGTCAAAAGTTCCGGGAAGAGCATGGCTCGCAAGACGTAGCTCGCGAGAAAGCGGAGGTTGAAATGTTTACCAAGGTGCAGGAAAAACTTGCCGGCGGTGAGCTTGGGCCCGGCGCCAAGGTAATTGTCATTTCTCCCAGAGGTGGCATTTATGGCCATAATTTTTACGACCAGTATCAAGAAACAACCGACGGGCGAATTACTATGTCCCGCTTTACAAGTAAAGATAGCTACCAAGATTTCCATAACGCGAGTCAAATACTCGATCCTTTTAACGGGATACCAGATAACCCAACTGACGCCGACTTTTTAAGAAATCCGCTAGTTACATACAAGTCTACAGAGGAGATTCAAACTATTTTTAATCCTCAAGAAGATACTCTCTCCCAAGATGAGTTTGTAAAAATAATTGATTCATGTTTGCCCTACATACAAACATACATTAGGGAACTTGTTGGGGGCGGTAACTACAAGGACGCCGAAGCTCTTTACTTTAAGATCTTAAAACTGGCGGATGTTGTTTCCGGCCACGACCCGTATATAACAGGCCAGGAAAGAGCGGCGTTTTTAGAATCATTATCCGGTGGAAATCATCTGCGAGAAACTCAACTCGCCACTCCGCTAAGGCCAGTTGCAACAGCTTGTGGAATTTCGGGTAGCCCCTATTCCGTTGCGAGTTTTGGCGGAGCAAACGAATCAGTTTTATGGGATAAATACGAATCCCGGGTGATTAACTGTGGAACCTGTGGGACAAGTTATATTCGTCCCATTGGAAAACTTGAACCGTGCTGCAAGTTCTGCGGCGGCACGAAAGGAATCGTTTGCTAGAGCGCAAACGTGATATAATTCACTTTATGAAAAAGTTCAAAATGACTACTTATAACTTTCCGATTATTATAGAAAAGGATACTGATGGTTTGTTTGTGGCAGATTGCCCTGAACTTGCTGGCTGTCACACACAAGGTAAATCAATAGAAGAAGCAATCACCAACATCAGGGATGCCATTAAACTTCACTTAAGGATCCTCAAAGAGGACAAAATCGAAATTCCACAAATGCACCCAGTCAGCCTGACTTCCATTGAAGTCACGGTTTAATGCCTAAACTAGCGCAAGTTAAATCCCGTGATTTGGTAAAAATTGTAACAATGCTCGGTTTCAAATTCAGGGCTCAAAGTGGCAGTCATGCTGTTTACACTCATCCTGACGGCAGAAAGACCACGATTCCAATTCACCCCTCTCAAACTATCGGCATCGGATTATTGACTAAGATTATCAAGAAGGATCTCAAAATAACCAGGCAGAACTTTATTGGACTTCTCTCCTGAATCTTGAGCTTGGGGCCTTGCTAATGATTTAAAATTCAGATTTGGTTTAAAATTTCAAATTTCAAATTAAAAATTTTCTGAAGTTGACGAAGTCACTATATTCTCCTAATATAGTTGTAGGCTTGCTACTAGTGCAGCTTGTCCAAAGTATGAGATCTGCCTTATTCAGTATTTTAATTGTCCCGGCACTGTTTTTGCTTTCTCTTTTTCTTCTGCCAAAAAATGCTTCTACAGCTCATACCCCATTTGAGCTCACGCTAAGTGGCGTAAGCGGCAACACAGCGACCTTCAATATAATTAATCCTTCAACGGGACTAGGAGCCGGCACAAACTCGACACTTGCCGTCATAGAAACTGGTTACGTTTCCCCTGTTATCCCAGGCTTAGCAACTACAGTACAATACACCGCCCCGGGACCGGGAACCTATACCGCGGTTCTAATGCTTTTTACAGCTGAGATTTCACACCAGGTTCCATTCACCGTCACCGCAGCAGGCGTCACCCCCCCAGTCGTAAATCCTGGCGCAATTACCTGTGACCCCGCCTCAATACCCGCCAACTTTATTCAGGCGCACAACAAAGTTATAAAAATTAAAATCTGCAACAATAATATGGATAGCATTGGCTTTAACTGGAGCCAAATGTACGCAACAACCGACAGCTTGTACAGTTTAATCTGGGCCCAATCACTGCTCGATCCGGCAATAAACGTGGCGATGGCCAAACAAGGCGCGTTGGCCTCGACCGGTCACATGGTTGCAGCTTTGTATACACCCCCGGCCTCCGGCGTGCAATATATGGCCGGTTTAATCAAGAGGCTAGACCCCGCCCAACCGGCATACGCCCAAACTATCGGTGCCGACAGCATCCTTTCGCCGGTTCAGACTATCTGGGAACAATTTAGAAACGTAACCTACGTTGGTTTTGTCATCGTTTTTGTAATTGTCGGTTTCATGATTATGTTCCGTTCACACATTTCACCCCAGGCCGTCGCAACCATACAGGATTCCCTGCCCAGAATTGTAATTGCCCTAATTCTGGTTACTTTTAGCTACGCCATTGCCGGCCTCATGATCGACCTTATGTTTTTGTTTTTAAATATCGCCATCGCTGCCATTAACCCCGCCGGAGCAGCAACGGCATCCAATAAAATTTTCGGCCAGAGCGTCTTTGGTGTAATAACCCATTCCTGGTTTGATACATTCGGTGTGGTTAAAGATGCAATAGGCACCCTCATTGACAATGTACTCGACGATATAAATGTAGGAAAACTCCTATCTTTTTTCGGAGGAGCACTGGCCGGGCTGGTCATTGGTATCGCAATGCTTTTTATTATGTTTAAAGTATTTTTTAACCTGCTTATTGCTTACGCCACAATAATAATACTAACGATTGCCGCCCCATTCTTTTTCCTTATGGGCGCGCTTCCCGGCAACAATAGCAGTACTACCTGGTTTAAACAAATGGCCGCCAACATTGCGGTGTTCCCCACAGTAGCCATAATGTTTATTCTCGCGGGCTACTTAGGAAACATCGGCGCTTTAGGCGGAACTGGAGACATTATTACCCCCGGTAATGTTACAAAATTACCACTACTTGCAGGCGACATAGACCCAAGCACACTGGGAAAACTTGTGGGCATTGGTCTTCTTTTAATGACACCGGCAGCAGCCGATCTTGTTAAAAACGCCATAGGCGCCAAGAGTCAAGGCGGAGGTGCAGCCGGTGCAGCAGCAGCCGGAGCCCTAGCCGGCGGTGCGGCAGTTGTCGGCGGAGTTGGAGGCGCCCCATTTAGACCTAGCGGTGCCAGAGGAAAAGAGCTTGAAGAGAGACAGTCAGGGATCGGACACGGTTCAACCAGCGGTGCATCCGGAAGAGTAGATAGCGGAAGAACTGGCCCCGGAGGCGGAAGGCCTACTTAGTCAAATACTTAAATAACTCACGGCCAAAAACACCACCACCCACAAACGGGTACTGCCAGGAATCTTTAACCCCCCGCTCGCGTGCCCTAAACCCGGCAACTTGAGCCAGCTGTCTGCCACGCCTGACCGGCGTAATTCCCGGCATTGGTCCCCAACTCAAATATCTATGCTTCATCCAGTCACGGTATTCCCGCTCTATCCTGTTGCTTTGAACAAGTGCCTCAATAATGTCTTCTTTTTCTCCATGACCCATATTGTCGTCTAAGCCCCACCACTTTCTCCACTTCTGGCCCATTTCCATATGAACCGGCGCCGCCAGCTTACACCAAGGCTTTATTCGCATTTCCCGCTTGGAATAAAACATTTCTATAGTATTAATCTTGCTAAACAACGCCGAATTTGGGGTTTGCAAGTATTTTTGCAAAACATCCGCACTAATATATTTCATCATGGCATTGCGGTCCGCATACAAATCAATCATTAAATATTTCCAGCTTCCCTGTGAGTCAAAAAATTTACTCCAGTCGGCATTTTCAAAGCTAACTTCCCCCTCGTCAATAAGCTCCGAAGCAGCAGCAGATTGAGCCCATTCACGATCCGGCGCAAACCCGTCAACATCCAACCTGTCAATGTTATCCAGTTGCTTGATCTTGTCGCTTACACTCTTACCCCAAGCGGCCCTTGCTGCATCCCCAGTCGCTCCGAACAACCGCCCGGCGAACCTAACCATAGTCCTGTTTTGGGGAAGCAAATTTCCGTGTTTGCCAAGCATTGCCTTTTGCATAAGCCAGTTAGTCTTGCCAACTTTGCCCCGGTTTTCGTTTATGTAAAAGTCGAATGGATGGTCGAGCATCCTACCATGAAACATGTGGGTGTTTTCATTAAAAATATACTCCGCTACCCTGCCGTGACCGACAGGCGTCTCCGCGTTTGGATCCCAAATTCTGACTCCATCATAATCACTCCAGGCAAACATCCAAGCCAACCTGTGGCCATTATTAATAACCTGATTCACAAGGCCCTCATTGGCCATATCATCCACCTGTCTTTTGCTCATGTTATATTTACTCATGAGTACCTCTCTTAATTCACTAACAAGTTCTCTCTTTTTGGGCTCTAATCCGTATTCAAATTCCTCATCATCGTCCGACCCACCGGTTTTTTCAAAGTCGTGCTTTTCCCTCTCGGCTTTTTCAACAGCTGACCCTAAAAAGGTCTTTTCCCTGTACCAGGCCCAAACAGAATCTTTTATATTGGCAAAAGAATAGACACCTCCATATACCTCATTCAAATGTCCTCGGATGTACCCAACGGCCGCTTTCTCTTCGTCGGTTGTACCGTTAATAGCCGTATTTTTTGTCCATTCTTCCACAAAATTCATTACTTTCCTTTCCCTGGCAAATCTGCCCATGTAAACACCCATACCGGCGTTTAAAAGGTTGAAGTCCTTAATTTCTGCGCCTGTACTATCCTTAAACGCCTTACCGTTGGAATCCTCTTTAAACCTTTCAAAGTACCTTTGAAATGTGTAATCCTGGAAACCGCTAAATGCTTTAATGACAGCCTCAGGGTTCATGTCGGCATTCTCCATTGTTCCGAAGAACCGATTAATTTCCAGTACCGCATTAAGCCTTTCTGTTAATGCTTTTTGTACCTCTTGCGCCTCCTGTGCCTCTTTGGTAAGTCCTTGGTGTATAAGTGCGTCAACAGGAATCGCCTGGACAATAGCTGTTGCATGATTAAGAGCCTGCCCAAGCTGTTGTTCTGTAAAGTCGGTGGATTCCAAATACCTTAAAATTGTGTCAAGATTCTTTTTACTGTCCTTCCAAATACCGGAAGGCTGCTGCAGCGTTATTTCTCCGTATGCCTGGTCGAACCCCTCCCTGTGCCTTTGCGCACGCCACTTCAGAAGCTCTACAAACATCGGGTCAGGATTTGCCACAATTTCCCGCTCTGCGACTCTATCGAAATGGTCTCTTTGGTCCTGCGCCTTTCCATAAAAACCGCTTCTTTGTACCTGGATTACTTGCGCTGCCTCCTCATCAATGGTCTTAAAAAGCAGCGCCAACTCCTCCGGTTTTTTGCTTTTCTCAAAAGAAATATAGTGATTGTCTATAGATTTTTTAGCCGCCGAAATTTCATCCCTTTTATCTTTGGATAAAATGCTATCAAGGTCTGCCGTTCTGCCTATCAACTCGTATTTTGCGAGCAGTTCTTTTATTGAGGTGTCTGTTTTAGCAACAAACTCAAAATCTCCCTTACCTACTTTTGCAGCCTGTATTCTTGCCAAGTCACGCACGAGACCGGTCTGTAAAGTCTGCCATTGGTCGTGAAGTGCGTGCCCGGCAACATCGGCATGCTCACTTTTTAACTCCATAAGGCGCCTGATTCGCTCGTTGAAATCGATGTCTACTGCTACAGTTTCAACCATTCCTGTCCTACGATTCTCTCTCTCTACATCCATCTTTTCCGGATCTGTCCAGTTGACAGCACCACCAGAAATGCCCCAAACAATATCGACTCCCTGACTCTTTAAAAACTCCGCCTGGGCTTTTGGCCCCATTTTGTGGAAGTTAGCCGGGTATGTAATCTTTTTTGTAATACCTTCCTGGGCCAGCAAATTGTGGATAGTTTCTGAACTTAAGTCCTGCGCACCAACTATCGTTACCCTGTCGCCATTTTGCTCTACATAAGTTTTTTTGGAATATTTTTCGCCCCAGTCGGCAAAGTCCAAAATACTATTTTCCCGACGCCACTTATCTTTGTGAATAACAGACCATTCTTCTTCCCACTTTTCTTTGGAAGGTGGTTCAACTTCGATTTTCTTGGCCTTAAGAAGCGCAATCAACTCGTCGTAAGACGAATATTCAATCCTTTTTTTGGTTTCAACGACAACATGTGGCTTACTCTTATTACCAACAACCTGGGCACCTTCTCTTGCCGCAATACTTTGCATTTCGGACTGTTTTGTAACCAAAAGCTTCTTTTTAACTTCATGTGGGTCAAGATCCGGCGCCGCGGAATTTCTATATGCCTCGGCAACTTTTAAAACAAGTTCTTCATCGCTCGTTAACTTTTCTTCTCTTTTTATTATTGCTTCTTTAATCAAAAAGTCGGCTTCAACTGCAAGTAGTTCGTCGGGCATTGCATCTACTTTGGCTTTTTCAAGGCCGGCTTCAACCAGAACGCGTCTAATATCGTCCATTATTTCTTGTGACACCGCTACTTGTGGGGCTTCGGAAAGCGAAATGGGTAAAGAGGCTATCTTGGCAATCGACCTACCGCTTACTTCAACGCCTTCTTTAAAATGTTTTGGTTTATTGCTACTTAAACTTGGGGTTTCTTCTTGCCTTGCGCTATTTTCTGGCCGCATAGGACTACCGGATTGTTTCTCACCGGACTGTCGTCCAGACTCATGCTCAGGTGTGTTCTTCACGCCATCAGCCATGTGTTAAAGAATTATATCAAAAGTCATACTATAAGTCTAGCTAGCTGGGATTACTTCTCTGCAAATTTACCCTCAATCTCTTGTGATTTCTTCTGAAGCTCTAGAAGCTCTTCGGGGTTAGTTGTAACAAGAGCATGTTCGTCGGCCGATGCAATTACCCTGATAGCAACGTGATTTGGGCCGGCAAAAAATATTCCTTCTCCAATATCCGCAGCCAAAAGTAGGTGCCGCTCTCCCTCTGTTAAGTAGAAAACATCTGTCAATTTGTCAATAGCTGCCGTCGATTGTTTAAGAAGAATCTGAATCGATGAATTAGTAACAATTGCCTTACCGTAATCCGTATCCAAAAAGTCCTCCACATCCTGAGAAATTGTCGTTAAGCCCAAATAGTATTTCCGGGCACGCTTGGCAATTGAATACATAAATGTTGCGCTGTCGGGATGCTGCATCATGTACCAAGCCTCATCAATAATTAAAATTCTCTTTCTGATATCATTTTTAATCCTGGTCCAGATAAAATCCAGAATTAAATAAATTGCAATGGGCCGTAGTGCCTCCTCCAAATTCTTTATAGAAAAAACGGTAAAAGTATTCCTGATGTCAAGATTCGACTGCTGGTTAAAAATACCGATTAAGGACCCCTTAACAAACTTCTCAAGCCTGTCAGCTAGTCCTTTGGCCGCTTCCTCCTCCATTCCTAAAAAAGCCTTATAGAGGTCTTCCATCAGCGGCGTTTGATTCTTTTGCGTGGACGGGTCCGGAGTAATACCCTTAGACTTATATGTGGCAACTAATGCTCTGTCCAAAATAGCATCCTCAGTCGGCGTTAAGTTACCCATAATTACCTTGAAAAACCCGTGAAGGGAAAGAATCTTTAGGCCAAGCTCATTTTCGCCTTCTTCGTAAACACCGGACAAATCAAAGGGGTTAATTTTGGCCGGACTATCAAAATCGAAAGAAATATATTCGCCGCCTATGGCCTCACACAAATTTTTATATTCTTCTTCAGGATCAATAACAATAATCTCGGTACCAAACATCAGAGACCTCAAGGCCTCGAGTTTCACCATGTAAGATTTTCCGGCACCGGATTTTGCAAATATTACCGAGTTGGCATTTTCCTGGGAAAACCTGTCAAAAATAACCAGCGACCCGTTGTGCTCATTTATCCCGTACATAATCCCGGTAGATTGCGTAAGCGACGATGATATAAATGGGAATGTTGTAGCCAGGGAAGTTGTATCCATATTCCTGGTTATATAAAGATGGTCTGTAGCTTGCGGCAAAGTTGTTTTAAAAGCCTCCTCCATTTGTAGTGTTGCATGCTTTGGAACAAGCAGTAGTGCGCCCATCGTAGACTCAACCTGTTTTGAAATTGTGTTTAACTCTTCAAGCGATTCGGCAGGTATAGAAACATAAAGACCAAATTGAAAAAACCGCTCTTGCCCTTTAACCAGCTCCTCCTGCAAAACTTGAGCATCCTCAAGAGCAGCCTGAACAGACGGGTCCAGGACATGACCATGCTGAATATCAGACGAAATAGTCGCCTCCATCTCCGTGATTTTTCGCTTTAAGTCATCAAGAACCCCCTTAGCTTCAACCGGGTATTGGAACATGGAAATTTCCAGAGTGTGCTCAAAGTTAATTAAGGGAGACAACCAATTGGCCTGAACATACCTCGGGTAACCTACAACAAACAAGGTTCTCCAATATGTTGACCCAATTTTGATATAGTCAAAATCAATCTCAATTGCAGGCGGAGCAATGATATCTTTGACAGAAACAATACCTTTCGAGAGAGTACTGGCCCACTGCTGCTCTTTTGCAGATAATGGGTTCGCAGCTGGTTTTGGCGGTCTTATTAAATTAATTAAATTCATACTTTTTGCCCCGCAGTAGGTGTCGACGTTGAACTTGCCATATCCGCTGCTCTATTCATTGCCTCCTGCAGGCTCTTGAGTGCATCCGCTTGTGTTGAACTCGCGCCAACAGGAGCACTTGGTACAACTGGCACGGGCGAAGGTGACTGCTCACCATTTACTTGAGGGGTACCTGCAACATCAGGCGGCACAGGAACCTCACCAACAGAGTTATCGGCAATAGGTAGAATTGGTAAATTAAGAGCTGGCGGCTGGCTTACATTGCCAATGGGTGGAAACTCGCCGGGTCCGGCCTGTGACATCAAGGATTCAGTTGACACAACTTGCTGCGTACTCCCAACCGGCTCAGTTGTCGGCGCAACAGGGTTCTCCGGCATAACCACACTCGGTGGCGTCGGCTCAGGCGTAGGCACTTCAAGATCCGGCTCAACAAGAGGCGCCGTGTAAGACGCCGCGTCCAGTATCACCCTTTGAGTGCCGGTTGGAGCCGGATTATAAATATCATAAAAAAGTTCTATAAGTTCTTGAGTCGAGAGTTGTCTGGTAAATAAACCGAGGCGGGCTGTTTGTTTGACTATGTGATCTCGCTTTGGGGCCAGCGTCACTTTAGCATCGGCAACAAGGGCAGTTTTGCTTTTAATATTTCCGGTATCCGTTTTCTTAAAACTTTTTACGCCCATCTCCAGAGGGGAAAAGTGCACCACCAGATAAAATCTTTTATCCAGGATAGTTTTTTGCTGAACCGTAGACTGGATGAATTCCTTGTACTTTTGAATCTGTCTTTTTAAATCCGGGTTAGGTTGATTTCGCTCTGCCTCTACCAAATGCTGATAATACGCGGTTATATCTGCTTTTTTAGATCGGATCAGTGTTTGCAAAGGAAATGTTAAGGAGTTAAGAAAAGCGCCGTATGCATAAATTGTCGCATCCTGTTCTGCTTCCGATAAAATATCAAAGTTAACTGCCGTGGTCGAAAGCACCATAGCAATCCACCCGTTTTTAAGTACGACCAAGTCATCGCAAATATCATCAATATCCAGGTGATCCTGGGTTGAGGCTTTTATTTTTTCAGTCGCTTTTGACATAACTTTTAACTATGAACTATTCGCCATTAACTATTAACCTATTTCACTTCTCCCCTTATCCCAAGCGGGGAGACAACCTGACCACTTAGACTAAGAGACGTCGGCTTAAAAGATGATGTCTCACTTTCAATTTCGAGAGAGTATTCTCCGCTTGCCAGTGGCGTTGCACTCAAAAATTGCCCCAGCTTATTAGTTTTAAGTGCTCTAACCGGTATACCGCCAGAATCGCGAACTACCAAAACCGCACCCTCCAGTGGCATCCCGGTCGGGTCCATGATTAACCCGGATATCACGTTAGGGGTGTTTGTAAGCGGTATAATTTGAGCGCTTGTTGCCTGTGTCTGATTTTCGGTTTGCTTCTTATCAGAAATCGTAAATTTGGGTTGCGGGTTCTCTCTCTTTGTAACTTCAACAGACTTAATTACCTTTTCCTGTCGCACGCCCTGGGGCTTTTTTGCAGTCTTTTCAGCCTTAGGCAAAACGCGTGCAATTCCTGTCATCGCCCCCGAATTATCAACTTTTATACTGGAAACAACAGGGCTCGCTTCGCTGGCAAGAACTACATCCGGGGATTCATCTTCAAATTTAAATCGTCTCTTAAGCTCATCCGAAATTTCAAAACGTCTCTCACCGCGAATGGGTAGTTTGGACAAGTCAAAGTTGGCAGGCGGCGCAAAATGAAGTTTTCTCACCCTGGTTTTCCCTACACTCCTTACAAGCCTAACTCTATTGTCCGGTTCCATTACGGAGATTACATTGTCAATGGCAAAATTCGTATCCGACGCCAAATGAGCCATAGGCGCATGGTACGTAAGAGTGTCGCGCCTTACCTCTTTTTTACTCAGTCTTTCCTCGATACCGCTTATTGTAAAAGGTTTTGAATGGACGGCAATCTTGGGCATATCTACCTTCGTCGCCTCTCCAACATTTGCCACAGCCATCTTAGGCAAATCAACAGGTATAATTTCCGGTTTTACCCCAATTTGTACACCAATTTTGGGCGGTATAGAAATCGAATCCGTCTGCCTTTGAATCCTTGGCTTTTCCTCCGGTTGTTCACCCAAAGCTCCTGCTATGTTACTTGGCCAAATAATTGGCGGTGGCATAGACCCAACGCTAGTGGCATCAACACTTAAATTCAAAGCAGATATAGCTACGTCTTCACGGACATCAAGCGGTGATTCATTTTCCTTCGGCAAAGATTTTAAGTATGCAACCAGCCTTTCCCTTCCTTTTTCGGTTATCTCCTGAGGAACTTTTTCTTCGAGTTGGGGGGGAGTAAGAACAACATTTAAAAACTCCGGCATTCTTTTCTCTTTTATCCAGACCCTTTGAGTTGGAGAAAGTATCGCCCTGATAAAAGCAACAATCCATTTATCAAAAGGCCTTCCGCTAACAGGCACCAAAGCAACAAAAAACCCGCAAAGACCAATAATAATTGTCAGCGGAAACCGGACAATTGGGGCCATCCCGGAAAAAAATATGGCACCTGCAAGGCTTAAGGGTATTGCCAGAGTAACAAACTGCCTGACGGTTAGGTTGCCAAAGAGTTTAAATTGAAAAGACGCAATATGCTGCGGGACAGGATGTTGTTCCATTCTAGACGTTAATCGTTAATCGCAAATAGTTAATGGGGTTAGTTCCCCAAGTGAACGATAAACAATATACGAACCAACCATAACACATGAAACAAGACTTAAAAACCCTAAAAATTAGCCTCGTTAA
>JBBTUN010000012.1:0-67588 GCA_038063735.1 Patescibacteria group bacterium | reverse complement strand
GCCGACGTGGCTCAGTGGTAGAGCACCTCATTGGTAATGAGGAGGTCATGGGTTCGATCCCCATCGTCGGCTCTCAAAGCTAAAGTTGTGGAGAGATTTGGTTGCCGGCACCAAGCAACTTGCAGCACCTATACATAAATCGCGGTTTATGGTTATTTTGTATTTTGTCACTTAAATGATATTTGCAACTCTTAAATCGTGAAGTATTTTGCAGGGTTTAACTATCTCGGGGTTAATAATGTTGTAATAAACATTCAACCCCTTTTTTCTCGTTTTGATAAGTCCGGCGTGCCTTAGGAGTGAAAGATGTTGGGAAACGTTGGGTTTTCGTATTCCCAGCAGTTTGGTAAGCTGGTCCACTGATGTTTCTTTGTTTTTCAAAATATTTAGGATCTCGAGCCTTATGGGACTGGCGAGTAGTTTGTAAACCTGGGCATTTTTTTCGTATGTCTCTTTCGGAAAAGGGGATTTCATAGTTTCGAATAATTGCAACTAGTATAAAACCTGTGTTATATAAATGTAAATGTTTAAGGTTTTAAACAAATATGCACTGCAGCTTGCGTTTTTGCAGGCCTGGATAGCAACTTTGGGAAGTCTCTATTTTTCCGAAGTTAAGGGTTTTTTCCCATGTCAGTTTTGTTGGTATCAAAGAATCTTGATGTATCCTCTTGCTGTAATTTTTGCAGTGGCCATCGCAAGAAAAGATAAAAATGTAGCTTACTACGCGCTGCCGTTTTCTATCATTGGAGCTTTTGTTGCCGCTTACCATTACCTTATTCAGTGGACTGCTCTTCGGGAAGTTAACCCTATTTCCTGCAGCGTTATAAATGACTGTTCACAAAAACAAGTTGTTTACCTGGGTTTTATAACTATTCCATTTTTTTCTTTGGTGGCTTTTCTGGTAATCACGTTTTTAATGTTATATTTAATAAAGTTTCCAAATAATGTCAGGCGAAAATAAATTTTTAATAGGTATTGGCGTTGTCACTCTGCTTGTTGTTGCGGTTGGCATTTTTTTCTTCTCGAGCAAGCAGTCGGTGCAAAAAGTAGATAATTCTCCTTTTGATAAAGCGCAACTTATCGATGGTGCCAAGCATTTTAAAGGAGATCCCGGTGCCCCTGTTACTATTGTCGAGTTTGGTGATCTTCAGTGTCCGGCTTGTCAGGCGGCACAGCCAATAGTAAGAAAAATAGAGGAAAAATATTCGCAGAATATTTACTTTGTTTTTAGGCATTACCCATTGACTATTCACAAAAATTCAGAAATTGCTGCCAAAGCCAGTGAGGCTGCAGGGGACCAAGGCAAGTTTTTTGAGATGGTGGACCTTATGTATACAAACCAAAATGAGTGGGCCCAAGACGTAAACCCCCGGGAAAATTTTCAGAAATACGCTACACAACTTGGACTTAACTTAGACCAATTTAACCAGAACATGCAGAAAAATTGGGATAATATAAAAACCGATTATGCACTCGGCAATAGGGCAGGTGTCCAGTCGACTCCGACGTTTTTTATCAACGGCGAAAAATACCCGGGGGTAGTCGATGAGGGGCAATTTCAACAGATAATTGAAGGCATTGTCCAAAATCAAGAGCCGGTGAAACAGACTCCGTAAAAAATCAACGCATCTGCGGAACTAAATACTTATGGACCTGAGAACTTTTATCACGATTGCGCATATTACAGGTACGGTTCTTGGGGTTGGCGCAACAACTTTTGTCGAAGTTTTTTACCTGAGGTTTTTAAGAGACGGAAAGATAGACCCACTTGAAAATGACATTCTCAAAGTTTTTTACCAAATCATCCGTCTTGGACTGGTAATTTTGGTTTTTTCGGGTTTTGGCTATCTAGTCATGTGGCGTCTAAATTTTTTAGGACCCGTGGTGTTTTTCAGCGACAGGTTTCTGGCAAAAATCACTGTTATTCTGGTTCTTCTGACTGTAGCATTTGCTATCAATTTCAGGCTTGTTAATCATAGGGTAGGCAGTGCCATTACTATTGTTTCCTGGTACGGGGCAATGATTCTGGGAATATGGAGAAAAATTCCGTACCCTTATTACGCGATTATTTCGGTTTATGCAATTTTAACCATTGTTGCCTATTTTGTTTTAAGGTATTTGGAGAGTAGAGCAAGCGCTAAACATAAATGAACCCACTTTTTTTGAATGCTTTAGTTTGGCATATATTTTTGGGGATAGCGGCAATTATTATATTTGCCGGTTTGCCCCTTCTGCTTAGAGGGAAAAAGCTGAATACGGGCTTACTAAAAGTATACTCTTTTATAGGCTTTTTCGGATTTGTGGGTTCCTGGATTACCGGTGGTTACTATTACTCATTCTATTACGGTAAGGCAATCAAAGGGGGAATACTTGCGGGCACGACTCCCTGGGTTCATGAAATTCTGATGGAATCAAAAGAACACGTCTTTCTTTTTCTGCCGTTTTTGGCATTTGTTGTTCTTGTTATAGTAAATTTTTTCTCAAAGGAACTGGTGACAAACGCGAAACTCAGGATGAATTTAATCCTGCTTAGTGTTGCGATTGTTACGCTGGGCATAGTTATCACTCTTTGTGGGTTTGCGATTTCAGGTTCAGTTGTCGGCAAACATTAGTAGTTGGGATCTGTAAGATAAAGTTATGAGTGGAAAATTAAAATTGACGGAAGGCATAATTTTAGGTTCTATCGCGGCTGTGGTCTTTGTTGTGGCAATTACCATCGTGGCCGAATTGGCGGCTCCTCTGAAGGGGTGGTTAAAAAACACTTTTTATCATCATTGGATTGGGAAAAGTTTAATCGCAGTAATCGTTTTTGCAGGATTTAGCGTGCTTGCCTTTGCAATTCCTCACAAAGCCAGTCTTGAGGGAATTAACCGCTTGCTTTTAGTGCTAGTAGCACTGGTTCTTCTTGGAGCTTTAGTAATTTTTGGTTTCTTTTCTTACGAAACTTTTTTGAAGTAATTTTAGTTCAGGAGTAAAGAGAATAATTTTAGGGTTGTTTGTTCCCAGTTAGTTTTTTGACCCAGAACAATCTCGTCCGGGGAGAGCAAACTTTTGAGGCTTGGGTCGTCCAGCTCATTTTGTTCCGGAAAAGCTTCCTGGTTTTTTTCTGCAGGTGGTTGGGTTTGTGTGTTGTTGGGTAAAAGTTCTTGTGTGGGAATTTGGTTTTCGTACTTTTTCTGTATTTCTTTTGCGATGTCTTCTATGTTTTGTGCGTCTGTTGGTGGAATGATAACCACCTTTTTATTGTGATTGGTTAACTCCGTTGTCAGGTTGATGTTAAAAGTTACCTGGTTATTTGGCATAAGTGAATCCCTGCCAATGGGCAGTGAAAAATTATCAACTGTTACGTCAAAGGAAACCTCGACGCGTCTTAAGAAGTAATCCTTTTTACCTACTTTGGTCGTAATCTTGAGGTTTTTGATTTTGTCTGTGGCCTTACTTAATTCTTCGCGATCTAAGTCTGTTACCACCTTATCCTGGTCTTTTGGTTCGTACGCGTCGATAATGTCAAAGATTAATTTGTCAAGCTCGTTTTTGGGAGGAGTTATATCCATTGTGTAAGCATCGCCGTCTTGGGTGGTTACCTTTGTCCACTGGTGAGACTGGGCTATAAAATCGGAGATAACTTTTGTAAATTTAGCGTTTGATTGTTTGTCCTCTTCTTTGGGTAAATAGTCTGGGGGAATGTTGTAGTAATACCACTTGCCTTTATAATCCAGAAGTTGCTGATAGAACTGGCCAAAAGGCACCTCGTTTACCTTGAAATAAATTGTTTTATCAATTTGCTTGACGGAAGCGCTTCCCGTAAATGCTGCTCCCTCAAACTTAACTTCAAGTCCCAGATCTGCTTCTGCCATTTGTTTCTCTTGACCTCCAAATTCAATTGGCCCGGCAACTGTTAACTTAAAGGCGGAGATTGGGGCGCTTTGGGAATTTGTTGATAGGGAAAATTCTGTCTTTTGATCTGCGCTTTTTAATTTTGCGGCTTTGGCTATGGTCGATTCCAAAATTATTCTTGTTGGTTTCGGCACAGGGGCCAGTGAAATTACAGCGTCCAGGGCGTTTTGAATAGGGATTGGGGGTTTTATGAGGGGATAGTTATTGTATGCAAGGACAATGCCGCTGCCAAATGACGCGAAAGAGAAGATGATCAAAAACAAAAATATATTCCTTATTGTATGGGATGGTTTTAGATTAGGGCTTGGAGGGGGTGTGTTGGTTGCGCCTGTTTGGGCTTGAGGTTCTTGCGGGTGAATAATTTCCGGCTCATTTGTTTGGGGAACGGTTGGCTGGTTTGAGGGAGTTTGGATTGGGGGTGCGAGTGTTTCTGTGGCTGGTTGCGGTGGAGTTATTGGCGGTGTTGAGACTGGTGCTGTGTTGTCCTGGCTGTTGTTTGAATCGGGAGGCATTAGCTTTAGCGTAATACAAAAGGGCTAAGGGAGTCAAAAAGAGCCGAGACGGGGGGTCGAACTCCGGACCTACGGTTTCTTTTTAATTTGCTAGCGTTGGAGCCGCCTGTCGGATTCGGACCGACGACCTACTGTTTACAAAACAGTTGCTCTACCACTGAGCTAAGGCGGCAAATTAAAAACGTGTAACTCAAAACAGTTGCTCTACCACTGAGCTATCTCGGCAATGCCAAGTCATTTTACCCGAAACGATTGTAATTGCCAATTGGATTGAAAACTATTTATATTATTGTGGGGCTTGACATTATCTGATACAATTTGAGCGAATTAGGAAAGCATTCTTATGGACGATCAGAATACTCCTGCTCCATCAACACCAATTTATCAAGAGTCACAGGAAAAAAACGCTAAGTGGCTTTGGCTTTTGATATTCCTTATTATTATCGGGGCAATTGCCTTTGCATTCTTTCGGGGAATCGGGCCATTTGCTTCTATAAGTCCTTTTACGAAACAGGTATCGCCGACTCCAACCTCCAGCCCATTTGTTGAATCCAGTCCTTTGACAGAATCGTCACCTCAGGCTAGTGCCGTAGATAAAAGTGTGGTTAAGGTGCGAGTTTTAAATGGAAGCGGGACAACAGGTAAGGCTGCTTCTGTTAAAGATTTTCTGGAAGGCCTTGGCTGGAAAGTGGTAACAATTGGAAACGCCGACAGTAGCGATTTTGCAACAACTGAGGTTAGATTCAGAACCACCACAAAAGATTATGAGACTGCAATAGTTGATGACCTTTCTGATAAATATAGCGCAAAAGCAAGCAGTGATAATCTTGAATCGACAGACAGCGCGGATATTGAAGTAATAGTTGGCGCAAAATAGTTAAGTGTTAATCGTTGGGGGTAAATGGATGGGCAGGCGGCCCGTCTATTTTTTTGACAAAAAAAAGAGCCACGACTTTCGCGTGGCTTAGATAATTTCACCCTACAAATGGCGCATGGTTTAATTGGCTACTTTGGTCTAAATCAGGTGGATATCCTCATTACCTCCAGCAGAGCAAGAGATAAGATTTTGGAACTCCTTGATAGTCTATCTTGTAAGCAAAGAGCAATTAAATCTTTTAAAGTGCAACCTCTGTAGGGTTTTCCTGTGAACTAGTATCATGTTAGCAATAACAGTTCACTTTGTCAATTAAATAAAAGCGTTATTTGAAGCTAAAACGGTGAGGAAAAGCCTGGTATTAGAACGTCCAAAATTATTGATACAATAGGCAAAAGTATTCTTCCGATTGTCCCTGTTATTAGCAGCAAAATTAATAGGTACATTCCGTACGGTTCCATTTGCATAAAATCTTCGTACCAATGCCTGGGCAGTAGGCCACCAAGTACTTTAAAACCGTCCAGGGGGGAGACCGGTATAAGATTAAATACCCCAAGTATTACGTTAAAAAAAACAATTGGGTAAATGAAGTCATAGACGGTGTTTATGGTGATATTTAGGTTGTGAGTGTAGTAAGCAAGCAAGTAGGGAAGAGACAGAGTTATTGCAACGGCGAAATTGCTTGCAGCGCCGGCTACCGAAATAAGTGCGGAATCCCGCTTAATGTTCCTTAAGTTATAGGGATCGAATGGTGTTGGTTTGCCCCAACCAAAGCCCAAGAAAAGAAGGGCGACCGTACCGAGTGGGTCTAAGTGTGAAGCGGGGTTGAGATTAAGACGGCCGGCTATTTTTGCGGTAGGGTCTCCGAGGCGGTATGCAACAAGTGCATGCGAAAATTCGTGTATAACTATGCCCATCACTATTCCAAGTATCATGAATAATCCGACAAGTGGATTGTTAATTAGTGCAGCTATTAGAAATGGTGGCTGTCCTCCTTGCACAAGGCTAAGCACAAGAAACGCGAATAATATTAAAATTAATGGGTTCATTTGATTTGGGATTTGTTCCTGTGGTATATTCTAGCAGAATTTAATGGCCAGTGACCAAATTCCAAACCCCAAAATTGGGATTTGGATGATTTGTAATTGGAGGTTTTTTAAAATGAGAGTTTGTGATAAATGTTTGCGAGGAACGATGATTCAAAAGTCTGGGGCTCACCAATATGGTGGAGGCTGGGCTATGCGTGCGACGAAAAAGAGAAAAACCTGGAATATAAATCTTCATAGCGCGCAAGTTACATATAAAGGGGTAAGACGAACAATGAGGTTGTGTACAAAGTGTTTAAGGCAAGTAAAGGCGGATATGGCAAAAATTGTAAAAACTACCAAAGAGGTAACTACGCCAGAACCACAACCCGTTGCTTCCGTATAGACTTTTAATGCCCTATAAATCATAATATTTATGATGATGGCTGAGGATCCCGTTGAGGAAAGTGATAGTGAAGATTTTACCTCCAGTATTGACCCAAGTTTTAATCCAAGTGTAGATCATTCGGATGCTGCGCGGCAGGCTATAGAGAAGGCCAAAACTGCTACCGAGGCAAGGATTCATCGATCGCTATGGTCGCGGGTGTATGACAAGCTCGTGGGTCTTCTGGGCGCGAGGAGAGCAGAGAAGCAACCTGCCTGGACCGAAGCCGACGAAAGACGAGTGGCTTCTAATTTAAGACTTGATGGGGCAAAGCCAGTAGATGAGACGATGTGGGATAGGGCCCAACTAATGATGAAAAGGGGACAATTTGACTTGAAGCAAGAGACGAGCACACCTGACGATTTGGCTGCATGAACTTTCTGAATTTTTTAACAAAAATACTGGAAACTGTTAATTTTCCTGAAAAAAAACGGGAAAAGTTTTTGGAGATTTTTTACCAGTATTATTATGTGAGGCTAATTGACGAATTGGGGGGAATTGACCCGTCTATTGCTCAAAGACTTACGACGGCTATTGATAATATGAAAAATGAACCTGAGCAATTTGGTGCTCTTTGGAAAGAGCTTATGGAAAATGAGGAGTACAGGGCAAAGATCGAAGTGGTGACGGATGAGGTGCTTGGTTACCTAATGGACGATATCGCTAAAAATGCAACAGAAGTCGAGAGACAGCAAGTTCTTCAGGCCTTGAGCACGAAAAGCTTAGGGGAAGCAAGTCGATAAAGTTTTTGAGTTCCCTATTAAAAAAGTAAAAATGTTTACAAGGATTTTTGGGTAATGGGTGTTTGTACACGGATTGGAAAATACTGTTCCTGCAAGCACAAAAATGGTTAAGAGAAATATCAAAGTAGTGTTTAGCGCCTTATTGCCCTTACAAATTAAATTAACAGCAAGCAGGATTACAAGTATTGACGGTACCAGACCAAAGATAAGGCTTTTTACGATAAATATGTAGTCTTTTTGCAAAATTGCCAGCGTTAAGCTTGTAACTTTGTCGGTGAAGAGTAATAAGTTGATGCCAAGAGCGAAGGTTACAATTATTAGCCTGACAAATCTTGTTGGGGTTGCGTTTGGGGTGGTGTCCATCTAGTTTGCGAGTACATTTTTAAATTTGTTTGCAAGTAGTCTATAACCATTTGAAAATTCTTTTAGTGTCATTGGTTTTTTGCCCTCCGGTTGGATTTTGCCCTCCGGTAGCAGCTTGAACCTTTTGCCGTCGACTTCTGTCCACACGGTTGGCCAGGGATAGTAGGCGCGGATCATGCGATTTAGCATCACTTTCTCCGGCGGATTATCAATGTCTATTTTCCCACTGGCTTTTGTAATTTTTTCGGTGTAAGTGGCTTCGTCGTGGTTTTGTGCGTTTGGTGAAATATTTTGGTGTAGATAATCAGGTAAAGTTCTAATAAGAAGTTGGGCCCCCAAAGCTGCAAGCTTGCCGGCAAGAGAATCGTGAGTGTCATTAGTTGCGATTGCAAGTTCCTTTTGGGCAATTATTGGGCCGTGGTCCAGATCTGAATCAAGAATTATTAAAGTTGAACCGGTTATTTTATCTCCGGCGAGAATTGCGGATATGATTGGAGAGGGGCCGCGGTATTTTGGCAGGAGGGATGGATGAACATTTATGAATCCGTATTTGGGTTTTCTAAGTACACTGTCGGGGATAATATGTCCGTATGCAACTAGGATTGCGAGATCGAAGCTCTTGTTGATGTCAGACATCTTATAGGAAATTGCAATGTTATGTTTTTCGGCAACTAACTTAACCGCACTAGCTTTCAAAGCCAGGCTTCGGCCTAAATGTTGATCTTGGCCTGTAATAACAAGATGAGGTTTATGGGGAGATTTGGCAAGCTTTTCTAATACCTGCGCCGCTATTTTGGGTGTACCAAAGAAAGCGATTTTTGGGTTCATAGGTAAATTGTACCCTAAGTTGTTGGAACTTCTACAAATTGCTCTTTACCTTTTTTATCTTTTTCAACCTTGAAAACTTTACCGTTTTGGTTGTAGACATGGTCTATAAAAAGAATGCCGTTTAGGTGGTCAAATTCGTGTTGGACAATTTTGGCGGCCAGGCCTTTAAAATGGGCTTTTTGCCATTTACCGTGCATATCCTGGAACTTGATGTCTACCTCTATTGGACGAATTGTGTTGCCATAAATTTGCGGAACAGAAAAACAGCCTTCCATTAGTGTGGCTTCTTTAGTTGTAAATTTAGTGATAGTTGGATTTACGAAGTGTTTAAATTTGTTTCTAATTCGAGCCACAAAAATTCTTTTAAAAACTCCGATTTGGGGTGCTGCAAGACCAAGTGCTACTGGGTCGGTTTGCACTTGGGCAGTTTCCGTTAGATCTTTGATGATTTGCTCTATCGATTTATCAAAAGCGACGACCTCTTTGGACTTTTGTCGAATATTTTGGTCCGGCAGTGCGATAAATGGTTTTATCATTGGATTCCAGCTGGTTCTACTTCTATTGAGTATTTTTTTGAACCTTTTTGTAAGAGCGGTGCAATACTATTTATCACCTTTTCCCTATCTGATAATGAGTAATTGGCCACTCTGTTTTTAAGGATTATATGATAGACAGGTAATTTTTGCCAAAATATTGGTTTGTAGGGACCGAGGATGGTTGATGGTTGATGGTTGATGGTTGATGGTAAGCTACCGGCGAGGGATTCGGCTTCGTTTTTGACTTTGTCGTCTCCTTTTCCTTTGATTGTTAATTTTATAAGTAATGAGTATGGCGGGTTGTTTAGGAGTTTGCGCTGGCTTAGTTCTTCCAGATAAAAAGATTTGTAATCGCCGTGGGCTACCAGGTTAAGTATTGGGTTTTCAACGCTGTACGATTGCAAAATTAGCGTGCCGTTTGGCGTGAGTATTTTTTTTAATGAAGTTATTTGGGCAAAAAGTTTTTCGCCGGATGCGTGGTCTGCAACATTTAGCAGAGAATCTGTTTGAATTTGAGCAATAAGATTGTATTTTTTAGCCAATGGTGAGTAAAGAGCAAATGCCGTGCCAATATCAATAGTTGATAGTTCGTGGTTTGTAGTTTGTTGTTTGTTGTCGGTAATGAGATTAACCTTGCTTTGGGGAAATAGATTTTTGACGTCGGTTGCTAGCGAGTTGATATTTAAAACACTCCAAAAAATGTTCGGGGAATTGCAGTTTGTGCATTGATTCGGTTGTTTTTCAAGATAAAGCGAGGTTTTACAAGCTTTGCAAAACATATGCCCAGATTCTTTCTTTTTGTTTAAAAAAAGCAGGACTGCCCCTTTTTCTTCCAGGGTTTGCCCAATGTGCTCTTCCAGGTCAAAACTTATCGGGGATTTATTGCCGCTGGTTTTGTCGCTTACCAGGTTTACTACTTGAGTTTTTTGGGGGAAGGTTTGAATTTTGATTCTACTTTCCAACTGAAAATACGTTGTGATTTTGGGGGCGGGGTCGACAATTTTAATTTGGGCAACTGTTAGTTGAGATATTTTTTGTGCAACTGTTAGTGTATCGAAGTAAGGGGAGCGCTCGTCTTTATATGCGCTGTCGTGTTCGTCGTAAATAATTATTTCTTTGAGGTTTGGGCAAGGTGTAAAGATTGCGGAGCGGGAGCCGAAAATATAATCAGCTTCGCCGCTTAGAATTTTTTGCCAGGCGTCGAATTTTTCTGAAGCTTTAAGTTCGTTGTGGTAGACGACATGATTTTTGGCTTTTGGAAATTTAGCTAAAGTTTCTGGGATTTTGTTGATGGAGGGGACGAGGATGAGGTGTTGGTTCATAGTTGATAGTTCATAGTTGATAGTTTTATTTTCTTTTTGCCATGAACCATGAACCCTTCTTGAATCAGGGTAAACCGTTAACAATTTACTAGGCAATTCTGGAAGAATAGTGTTGAGGCAATTGACCATTGGAGCAAAGTAGTAAGCAGACATCCACTTTGCCAAACCTATTTGATATGGGAGGAGAAGGGGCTGCGAAATGAGGATACTTTTTAAATTTTTAATTTTTAATTTAAGATTTCTAATATCCAATGATTTGTGTAGACCGACTACTACCCCCATCGGCATTCTTGTCCCAAACGGTACTTTGACCAACTGCCCGATTTCAATATCTTTTTCTAGTTCGTTTGGAATTTCGTAGCTGAACGAATCAGTATCCGGTGCTTGGTAGGTTAAAACGACTACATTGGCGTACATCGTGTTGATTATAGTCAGAAGAAATATTTATTTCTAATATTGTTTTTTGTAGGCTCTTTGGATTTTAGAACCAAGTTTGAACTGGATTAGTGTAAATAGAATAAAACAAATTACGACGATATAGACGGGAAAAGCATAGTGAGCGAATCCCCAGGTTTTTACGGTCAAAATTGCGATGGTACCGCTAATCATTGCAACGAAGTAGGCCGCGGCATTTTCGGTTTCAGGATTTGTGTAGGATTTAACAACAGTTGGGGTTGCAGCTAGTCCGTCTGCCATTATGGCAAAAAGAATTGCAAAATTTGGGACTTTTGTTATTTGCCATAGAATTAAACCAAGAACCGACAGGCTACCGCAGACGATGTCAAATTTACTTATTTTCCATTTTGATTTTTTGTTTACAAAGGAGACAAGGAAAATAAGAATAGGATTAAAACCAGCCATAAAGGTAGTAAGTGAAATTAGGCCAACGCCCTGTTTAATTTCGGCACTAAAGGCAAGCATAGGTGCCGCTGCCCATAACAGCCAAGTCACTTTGTTTGGTTTTGTGCGGCCTCTTAGTGTGCTGACAAGATAGCTCATTGCACCTAAAAAATTTATAAATGCTCCAAAGATGATGAAGCGTTCGTCAATCATCTTGTTTTTTGTAAGCCTCCAGTAAATTTTCAAAAAGAGATGCGACGGTCATGGGGCCGATGCCGCCTGGGACGGGGGTGATTGCTGAAACGATTGGTTGGACTTCGGAAAAGTTTACATCGCCGACAAGAAGCCTTTTGCCATTGGCCATTGGCCTTTTGTTTTCTTTTCCTTCCTGTCGCTTGTCGCTTGTTTCTTGTTGCCTTTCAACAACATTTATGCCGACATCTACTATAGCTTGACCTTTTGATACATGCTCTTTGCTGATTAAATTGGGTTTGCCGACGGCAACGACAATTATGTCGGCTGGTTTTGTTACGGCAGTTAGATCCGGAGTTTTACTGTGACCGATTTCGACTGTTGCGCCAAGATTTTTAAGAAGTGTTGCAACTGGTGCGCCCACAAGTTTTGATCGGCCGACAACCGTTGCTTTTTTGCCGCTAACCTTTATTTTATAAAAGTTAAGAATAGAAATTACCCCTTTCGCGGTTGCGGGGATAATTGCATTGGGATTGTTTTCCTCCAAAAGTTTTTGGTTGGTGTTAGTTAAGCCGTCGACATCTTTTTTTGGGTCGATGAGCTCGATTAGTTTTTCGCGGTTCAAGTGTTCGGAAATAGGCATTTGGATGATAATGCCGTGGATTGTGGGGGTAGAGTTTAGATTATGGATTATAGATGATAGGTGATCCTGAGAAACGTCGGCGGGGAGTTTTTGAAGGTCTACTTTAGCGCCGATTCTTTCTCCAAATTTAATCTTTTGTCCAATATATGTATTGCTTTCCGGATTATCGCCGACTTGGATAATGACAAGCTTGGGCTTAGATTTTAGATTTTGGATTATAGACTTTAGATTTTCTTGGATCTGGTCGCGGACAACTTTGCCGTCTAGGATTTTTGCCATATCTGAATTCTATTTTATCTTGAGTTGACTTGGCAATTATCAGATGGTATCTTTTTGTGAATGTCGAACAGATTAGAAAGTGATGCGCGGTCGGAATTTAAGGAGGGTCAACCATTAAAGGGCCGAAGAATTTTGGTTACAGGAGGGGCAACAGGTGCAGGCCTTGCGACCTCTATTGCCCTTGCAGACGCAGGCGCTGATTTGATAATTGGTACTAGACACTTTTCTCATTTCGAAGATGCAGCTTCCAAAATGGATGGAGTTTCTCCAACTCCATTTGTTGCTGATCTAACTGATTCGGATTCGACCAGAAAAGCCCTTTCTTTTCTAGAGGATGCGAGTAAGTTGCCTACGGACATAGTGCTTTCTGCAGCAGGAGGCATGGAAGATTTCTCAACCAAATTAGCATTGGAGTTGGGTCGTGCCGCAAGGGCGAAAACCCCTGAAGATAAAAAGGAAATGCTTGGTGTTTTGTCTGGACATGTTAAGGAATGGGTTAGCGGGGCGCAAGACAAAGCAATAGCAATTAACTTTTTGGCAAATGTAAATCTGGTTCAGAGTGCTGCGGTGAATGTTGAGAGCCGGCTTCGGGTGGTTTACTATTCCAGCATTCCCTCAACTTTTTTTGAGAGCCAAGATGCGCCAGATTTTTATAGAGGAGTAGCTTCTTCAAAGAACCAGTTTGAACAATGGATGCATAGGAGTGGTATGGCATATCCTAATGTTGATATGACAATTGTCAGTGGTGGATTAATTGAAGATAGTCTAGTGGGAAAGATGGTGACAAGGTTTTTGGTTCCAATGCTTCCTGTTGAACAACAAGAGGAAATTGCAAAAGGGTACATTCACAATAGTGATATGGTTGAAGCTACAAAACAGGTTTTGACTTCGGATACAACCGATTTGGGAACTTCGCCAAAAGTTGTGTATGTGGTTGGGCGGGGGAAAATTGTAGATAATGTTGAGCCTAGCGACCCGGTTTTTGCTTTTAATGGTTTGGATTTTGCAAGTTTATCCGCTAGCGTGGCCGCTTAACAAGCTTTAAAACAACTCTCTTTACGTTGAAAATTGTGCATATCGCTTTGCCCTTTAAAATTTGTGCTGACATAGAAAGAAGTTTAACTTAAATTGTTACCTGCGACAATTAATTGGGATTTAAGAGGCCAATGTGGTTTTTTATTTGAGCTGTATCCTCGTCGTGCTTTTCTTCTATTATTACTAGTTTGTCTTTTATGCCACCTACGTTTTCTTGCAAATCATTCACGTCTAAGATTAGTGCATCAGTTTTGCTTTCAAGACGGTCTAATTTGGAATCAACTTTGTCTAACCTGGAGTCAATTTTATCCAGTCTTTTTGCGATGGGTTTTAGAGCCTTATTTATTTTTTGATCTACCACCTGGCCAATTTTTTGGATGTCGCTGTTTGTCATAAACTCATATTATCATTTTACTTTTTAAAAACAAGGTGGAAAATTTACGGTGTTGGGAAGCGTTTGGTCAATTCTAAAACTTCTTTTTTAATTTCTTTTCTTAGGCTTTCATTTTCGGGGTCTTTGATGATTTGGGCAATAAAGCTTCCGATTAGGCGCATTTGAGGTTCTTTCATGCCGCGGGTTGTAATTGCCGGAGTTCCGATCCTGATTCCGGAAGTGACAAAAGGGCTGCGGGTTTCGTTGGGAACAGTATTTTTGTTTGTAGAAAGGCCGGCTTCATAAAGAGCGTTTTGCATATCTTTGCCTGTCGGGCCGGATGCGCCAAGATCAATAAGTATTAAATGGTTATCTGTACCGCCAGAGACAAGGCGAATGTTGTTTGCAAGGAGAGTCTTTGCCAGTTCCTTAGCGTTTTTGACGATTTGTGCTCCGTATGTTCTGAAGGGTTTACCCTGAGCTTCGCGAAGGGCAACTGCAATTGCTGCTGTCTGGTTGTCGTGGGGTCCGCCCTGCAGGCCGGGGAAAACCGCCTTATCTATTTTTTGAGCAATTTCTTCGTTATTGGTAAGTATTAACGCGCCGCGTGGTCCGCGCAGAGTTTTATGGGTTGTGGTCATGACGACGTCCGCGTATGGAAATGGGGAAGGGTGGACTCCGGCAACAACAAGGCCTGCAATGTGGGAGATATCTGCTATTAAACATGCCTTTACGCTTTTGGCGATTTTACTAAATTCACGCCACTCCCAGACACGGGAGTAGGCGGTTGCCCCGGTAAAGATCATTTTTGGTTTAGTTTTTCTAATGAGCTTGCCTATTTTTTTAAGATCAAGACGCTCCGTTTTTTTATCAACTTCGTATTGGACGGATTTATAGAATTTGCCGGAGAAGTTTACCGGCCAGCCATGGGTTAGGTGGCCGCCATGGGGAAGCGACAATCCCATGACCGTATCACCCGGTTCCATAAGAGCCATGTAGATTGCCATGTTGGCTGGTGAACCGGAATATGCCTGGACATTTGCGAATTTACATTTAAAAAGTTTGATGGCTCTTTCTTTGGCGATATCTTCAACAGAATCGATTATCTGATTGCCGCTGTAATATCTTTTATGAGAATAGCCTTCGGAATACTTATTACTAAGACGGGTGCCCAAGGCTTCGCGCACCGCAGCTGAGGCGTAATTTTCGGAAGGGATTAGGACAATATCGTCCTGCTGACGCTTATCTTCAAGTTTAATGAGCTTTGCAATTTGAGGATCTTGTTTGTTTAAGATTGCCATTAGCTGTTTGGGGCAGGCAGCTTCTGTGTTTATTGTATCGGTTTTACCCCGAGTTCTTCAAGTAGCTGTTGAGCTTCTGGGTAATCGGGTTTAAGGGAAAGTGCTTTATTTATGCTGGCAAGCGCTGCGGTGTTGTCACCAAGTGTAATTTGCGTTTTAGTAAGAAGCAGGAAACTGGTTGGGTAGGTGGGGGCGAGTTGGGTTAACTTGTTGCCAAAGTTGAGGGTATTTTTCGTGTATTCCTGCTTCGCACCGGCAATAAGAATGTAAGTTTTTACCGCTTTTTGGGTGATTAAATAATTATTCGGGGCAATGCCGGTCGACTTTTTTGCGTACAAATCGGCTTGGGCAGCAAGTCTGTTTTTATCGTCTGTATTATCTATTTTGTCCTGATAAACACCAAGCGCATAGGCAAAATCTGCCATAAGGTATGGGTTTTCTACCGGAGTTAAGGTATTTGCGTTGTCGTAATTTAGGATAGATTTAGCACTCAGGGAATTTTGGGCGCGCCTTGTTGTGGTATCGGCAAAATACAAACGGGCGAAAAATGTTAAGCAGTAAACTCCAAGCAGAGAAATGGTTAAGGCGGCAAGAGTGAAGAAGGCTCTGTTGTTTAGATAAGGCAGGCTGTAGGTTTTAGTGGATGTTTTGTTTTTTGCCATAACAAGCCCGCAGGCAAGAAGGCTAAAGAAAATTGTTTGGGTTGCAACTGTCGAAAAACCGAAGAAAATTGTTGCGAAATAGCCAAGCGAAGATGCAATGATGCTCGCCGAAAAATTCTCGGACCTGCTTTTGAAAAGTGCCAGAGCGGCTAGTGTTATAAATGCCAGGTACGATCCAAGGCCCAAGATGCCGGTGTTTGCCAAATAGTTTAGAAATTCGTTATGAGCTTTGTTGTAGAAAAATTCCCATTCGGTTGTGTTGTTGTGGGAAAGCGGGCGGTACAAATAATAAGTGTTTACGAAAGTTTCGGGGCCGGCGCCTAATAATGGCCAGCGTTTAAAAATGTTAATTGCCCCTTCCCAAACAATTAAGCGAATTTGGCCGGAATCCGTGCCGCCGGAAGCTAGTGCGGATTTAGTTGGAGCTGACGAACTTTGGCCGGCGGAATTCTTAGGAGCCGTTTTTGTGGCTTCGTTAATTCGGGAAGTTAGTTTTGTGCCAAAAATAAGTGTGATCAAAACGAATGTTATCGCCAGTGCTACTAAGGCTGGCAGCTGATTCTTTATTGTTTTAAGCTTTGTAAGAGCGAACACTATGACGATTGCGATTGCGGTACCCAAAATTCCGGCCCTTGAGGTTGTAAGGATAATGGCCATAAAGATGAGGGCGCCGGAGGTTATAATAATTATTTTTTGGATTTGTTTTTTTGCGCCAAGCAGTAGCGGCAGGGTGAGAGGCAGGGTAAGGACCAAATAAGAGGCTAACCAATTTGGTTGGCCAAGGGTGGAGAAGATTCGAAGTGTAGGGTTGAATTCTTTCTGCCAGCAGCTTGACGTAAGTTTGCCTGTTAAAACGTAGCAGGATGGATCGTACCTAAAGTAGGAAGGGATTCCCCAGATGGCGACCGCAACGGACGCAAAAAAGGCTGCCAAAATAATGTTAATTGCTTTTTGCCTGTCCAGGTTAATTTGGGCGCTAATAAAGATGACAAAATAGGCAAAAAGGGACAACAGGCCGCCGTTTAGGCGTGTAGGGTAGCCAAAAATAGATGTAAATTTGTCGGTCGAAAATATCGTGGAGATTGCCTGGATGATTAAAAAAATGGCCAGCGCGTTGACAGCACCGGAAGTTGGAATTGTAATTTTTTTCTGGAGAATAAACTTGAATAAAGTTGCAAACAAAAGGACGGTTGCAAAAAAGTACACAAAGTACATTTTTGGCACTTCGTAAATTTCGGTTGTTGTAGTTGTAAAAATTAAGGGGGTGATTGCTGCCAGGGCAAGAAAAGAAAGATATATGATTTTGTCAAGGATTTTTTGTAGAGAAGTCTGCACGTTTAGATGTTAACAGGCAGCAAGTTCTTTGACAATTGAATAGTTGACCCTTCATCACTTGCGTTTCTCGGGGTAAACCATTTACGATTGATTTAGATGAAACTTGCCCAAATGAAAAAAGGTTTTGCGCCAATATTAATTGTCCTAATTGTTCTTGCCTCCGTTGTTGTAGGCGTAGGCGGATTGTTTGTTTACCAAAAATATTCCATACAAAATCAAGAACGGATGAATGACGGAGTTGGTTTGTCAGCTGACGAGGCGAATGAACTGCAATACAAATATACCACTCCGCCACCTAACGCCTCCGACGAAACGGCAAACCCAGACCCAATCGGGGCGAATTGGAAAACGTATACAAATTCTATGTATCGTTACTCGATTAAATATCCTCTAGAACTGGACTTTCAAACTTCAACTAGGTCAGAAGTAGCAGACACGCAAATTTTTATGAATGGGGAAAACGATGCTTATAAGTTCCCAGAGGATAAATTTATAGGTATTACAATAAAAGTAATAACCACCGATTTATCACTTGATGGATATTTAGATAAAACATACCAAGAAAATCTGGGAGGAGTTCCTTCATTCAACGAAGGGCTAAAAAATGGAAAAATACAAAAAGTAACAATTGACAATACAAACGGCTATAAAACAAATACGGGAATGCAGTTTGAAAACACAGATAAAGATGTTTGGGTAAAAAGAGGTGATTATATTTACTGGTTTAGCGCTTTCGGAAATGGGGAGACTGGAACATCATATTCTAAGCCAGCAGGTGTGATGTTCGATCAAATTCTCTCGACATTTAAGTTTACGAATTAAAGTTAAGTTCTCGACCCTTCGACAAAACTCAGGGCGAGCAAGCTCGAACAATAAGCATGATGTAAACCTTCTACTAAACTTCTTCCTGATGCGTTATACTTTGTGGCGCTTCTATGATTCCTATTGTCGATAATATCTTAGGCTACTTTTCTTCTGACTTGGGTGTTGACTTAGGAACTGCAAATACTTTAATTCATGTTGCCGGAAAGGGGATCGTCATCCGCGAGCCTTCGATCGTGGCACTTCACAAAAAAAGCAGGAGAGTGATTGCAATTGGTGGGGATGCCAGAAAAATGATCGGTAGAACACCTCTTAATATAACTACCGTAAGACCCCTGAAGGATGGTGTAATTTCCGACTACGATACAACACTGGCGATGCTTTCTTATTTTGTAAAGAAAGTGCATTCGAAACCGGGGCGTTTAATTTCTATACCAAGGCCAAGAGTTGTTCTGGGAATCCCTTCTCAGGTAACAGAAGTGGAAAGGCGGGCGCTTTTTGACGTCGCGTATGATTCCGGCGCGCGGGAAGCATATTTAATTGAAGAGCCGATGGCGGCGGCAATTGGTGCCGGGCTTAATGTAGAGGAGGCGCGCGGCTCGATGATAGTTGATATTGGGGGTGGGACGAGTGACATGGCCGTAATTTCTCTGGGTGGAATAGTTTCCGGTAAATCTCTAAAAATTGGAGGGGATGCGATGGACAGGGACATTGTAAATTATGTGCGTTCCAGGTATGGACTGGCGCTGGGTGAAAAAACCGCGGAGGAAGTAAAGATGCTTTTGGGGAGTGCCTACCCAATGCAGGTAGAAAAGCAAATGATAGTTCGCGGACGGGATTTGGAAAAAGGTTTGCCAAAGTCTATAAAACTAACTTCTACTCAAATTCGCGAAGCGCTGGCGCCTACTATCAAGTCGATAGTGGATGCAGTTGTGGAAACAATTGAAGATGCGCCGCCGGAACTTGCGGGGGATGTTTCTGAAAAAGGGATTATGCTTTGCGGGGGAGGAGCGCTTATTTTTGGCTTGCCAAAATTAATTGCCCAGGAGGCCAAGATGCCTGTTAACGTTGCTACCGATCCGCTTTACTGTGTTGTTGTCGGTTGTGCAAAGGCGCTAACTAACGATGCACTTCTTAAAAAGGTAAGTTTCAGATCCAAAGACTAAATGATACACGTGCGCGGCAGGAGGAGAATAAATGAAAATATGTTTGGAGCCGAGAGCTCGATTTGGCAGGAGAAGACGAGTAAGTGGAGAAAAGGAGACCTGGAGGATGACGGTTATGTTGCCGGTGGCCTGAGTCTTTCCCGCATCTACTTTTTTTATTTAGTGTCTTTTTTGATTTTGCTGGTCTTCGTGGCAAGGCTTTTTGTTCTAACAGTAGTAGCTGGCGCCAGAAACAGAGAACTTGCCGACAACAATCGGGTTAAGCTGGTTGAGTTTGAAGCCGGGAGAGGAAAAATATTTGACAGGCGGGGGGATGAACTAGCCAGCTCCAAAATCGCTTACTTTTTGAAAAAAGATGATAAGGAACGCGAAATAACGGAAACCGACGCCCAAAATTTGGAAAAAGGCGGTAGGGCGGGTGAATATTTTGAGGGGGTGGATGGAAAGGTAATGCGTGAGGTTTTGCGCAAATACAACCTGGGAGAAGCCGGCGCGCATGTTTTGGGTTATACCAGTGTCGTACAGGTAGAGGAGAAAGAGCAGGATAAAAGCCTCTCGACAACTAATGCAATGGGCAGGTTAGGGATTGAGGACACGTACGATTCCTTTTTACTTGGAAAGCCGGGTAGAAGGCTGGTTGAGGTTGATGCTGAAGGTAAAAACGTGTCTATACTTGGGGTTGAAGAGGCCAGAAGCGGGCGTGATGTGTATTCAACAATTGATGGGGGTTTGCAAAAAGTTGCCTATGATTCCTTAAAAAAATACTCCGATCTTGCGACCAGTAAAAAAGGGGCGGTCGTTGTCGAAAATCCAAATACGGGTGAAATTTTGGCGCTTGCTTCTGCGCCTTCTTTTGACCCGGAAGATATAGGGCGCGCGGTGACAGATAAAAATTTACCCTTTTTTAATAGGGTCGTTCAGGGAAACTATCCTCCGGGTTCTGTTTTTAAAATAGTTTCTGCGTTGGCCGGTCTGGAAAGCGGTAAGGTGGATGCCAACACCGAGTTTGACGATACGGGAAGCATAAAAGTTGGCGGGCAAACTTTTTCTAACTGGTTTTATTTGGAGTATGGGAAAACAGACGGGCTTATTAAGATGAAGCGGGCAATCGCCAGGTCGAACGACGTATTTTTCTATAAACTTGGTCAGGAAATTGGGGTGGATACAATAAAGCAAATGGCTGTGAAATTGGGCTATGGGCAAAAGACAGCAATTGATCTGCCCGATGAATCTTTTGGCTTGGTTCCGGATGAGGTATGGAAAAAGGCCGGTATTGGTGAAAGTTGGTTTTTGGGGGATACTTTGCACCTTGCCATTGGCCAGGGTTTTATGCTGACAACTCCAATACAAGTTAACAAGATAACTTCTTACATTGCCAGCGGAAAGTTGACAAAACCTTATTTGGTTTCCAAAATTAACGGGGGAGATGGCGCTAGTGAGATTAAATTCGAGCCGAAAGTCGTTGGTGAGAATTTAGTTTCGCAAGAACACTTGGATTTGGTTCGGGCCGGAATGGAAGGGGCCTGTGAAGCCGGGGGAACTGGTGCCCCATTTTTTAATGCAAAGTATAGGGTGGCTTGTAAAACGGGAACTGCAGAAGAACTTGGAGGCAGTTCTCACGCTTGGTTTACAGTTTATGCACCGGCAGATAAACCGGAAATTGCGCTAACTGTTTTGGTTGAGCGTGGAGGGCAGGGAAGCGCAGTATCCGCTCCCGTTGCCAAAGAAATTTTGGATTGGTGGTTTGCAAACCGGAAATAGAGATATGGTTTTAGATAAGAATTTAAAAATAAATCTAGCGAAATTGAAAGATCTTCGTTATGGAGAAAACCCGCACCAGGCGAGTGCGTTTTACGTGGAAGATGGTAATAGCGGCTTTGAACAGCTTTGGGGAATCGAGCTTTCTCATAATAATATTGGGGACGCTAACCATGCTTGGAATTTAGTTTGTGAGTTTAGCGCCCCGACAGTTGCAATAATTAAGCATGCTAACCCAAGCGGAATAACGTCGCGAGACGATCTTGCCGAGGCTTTTAATGCGGCGTACGCAGCGGATAATATCAGTGCCTTTGGTGGAATTATTGCAGTTAACAGGCCTCCGACTATGGCAATGATCGAGGCAATGCATGGCAAGTTTTTTGAGCTTTTGGTCGCACCGGATTATACCCTCGAAGTTTTGGAAAGGCTTAAAAGGAGAAGTGCCAAGATGCGAGTTGTTAAAGCGGAAAAACCGCCGAAACTTTTGGAATTTACCCGCGCTTTTGGTGGTTATTTAATTCAAACTTCAGATGATGTTGAGGAGGATTCTAGTAAATGGAAAATAGTAAATGGAGGTAAACCGTCCAAGCGGGTACTTGCGGACTTGGAGTTTGCGTGGAAAGTCGTAAAACATGTTAAGAGTAATGCGATAGTTATTGTGCGGGACGTGTCGATGCTTGGGATGGGAACCGGGCAACCGAATAGGGTCAACTCTGTTCACTTGGCTATGAAGCAAGCCGGGGTTAAAACTAAGGGGGCGGTACTTGCAAGCGATGCGTTTTTTCCGTTTCCGGATAATGTAAAACTGGCAGCAAAAGCAGGGATATCGACAATAATTCAACCTGGTGGATCGATTAACGACGACAAAGTGATTGCGGAGGCCAAAAAGCACGGAATTACGATGGTGTTTACAGGGGTAAGGCATTTTAAACATTGAAGTGATAAGCAAAAAGAAATAGGCAATAAGTATAAGAAAAATGCCCGTCACTTATTACTTGTCTCTTGTTGCTTAAAATTATGGATAAAATTGAAGTTTTAAATATATTTGCAGCGGTTTTTGAAAAGGGCGTTTTGGACGGCCTACTCGAGCTGCTTGATAAACACAGGACGAAGTTTTGGGGAACGGAAGGTACGATCAATTACGTTCGCGCAAAGGGCTTTGAAGGCCAATCTGTTGTTCGCGGTTTTGATTTTAGCGGACGTGTTAAAAGTTTGGATAGGGTGAATTTTGTGAGAATATTGGCCGATAAAAAAAACCCCTTACATTTGGAGGAATTAAAAAAAGAAGGCTTGGAGGCTTTTGATTTGGTTATTGTTGATTTGTATGCGCCTGACGAATCTATTTTCCCGGAAAGTATGGATATTGGCGGGCAAACGCTGATACGAGCTGCAATAAAGAATTACAAAAGCGTTGCGCTTGCGTTTGACGAGCGGAGTATAGAGGAGCTGGTTTTGGAACTTAATAAAAATGCCAGCATGACAACTTTGGAATTCAGAAAAGAGCAGGCTAAAAAAGCTGGCAAGTTTATTGCCGAGCGGACAAAACTGGAAGCGGAACTGTTTGAAAAAATATAGAAGGCAGTTTATTATTTCCATTATTATGACAGTTGAACAAAAGTTGTATATACCCCCGAAGGTTGCGGATGAATGGAGAAAAAGAGGCTTAGATCACACCGTTAGCGCTGATGATCTGCCTGCGTTAATTGGTCAAAGGCAGGTGGAACTTGGCGAAGCATACGGTGTTGAGGTATCCCAAATCACTGCCCTTTCGATAATTTTAGCAGAGGAAGCAAGGATGACAAGTAAAGACAGAAGTGAATTTATCACACATGCATACGGGATTATTTTCCCGACAGACCTTGTTTAGGATTTTTGAGTGTTATTTTCTTCTAATGGTTGTTTAAATTTCTATTTTTGGCATAAACTGGATTTAGATAACGAAAAATGGATCAAGACCAAGACAATCCCAGTATGCCGACATTAAGTAGTGCGCCCGTTGTGGCGCCGACTCCTGCAACGCCTCAACCTTCCGTCACTACGCCTATGCCGGTAGCAACGTCTACTGTTGGGGCGGAATATGCGGGTGTTTTGTCCCGGTGGCTTGCAAATATTATCGATAGTTTGGTTTTGTTTGCAATCAATGTACCCATTTTTATTATTTTTAGCCTAGTAGGTTTGTTTGTGGGCAAAGGGGATTTTTTGATTGGGATTTTGATGTGGGTTGTACAACTTGTTATCCAATCAGCAATAGCGATTTATTATTATGGGGCTTATCAGCATAAGAATGGACAGACGATAGGTAGGAAAGCTATGCATGTTAAGACAGTTTTGACGGTTGATGGTACAACACCGTCTGCAGGAAAGTTTGTAACACGTGAGTTTGTTTTTAAATTGATTTCGGCTCTTACAATTATCGGTTACCCCATGGCGATTTTTGACGCGAAAAAGCAGGCTCTCCATGACAAACTTGCAGGTACGGTTGTAATTAAAGTTTAATCAAAAAGTGAATAAGGAACTTGCGTGTTGGGTAGCTGTGAGTGCGATTGGTGGAGTTGGGACGGTTACGTTTGGTTATCTTCGAAAAAGTTTTAAGACACTTAAAAAATTTTGGGAAGCGTCCGACAGCGAGATCAGTAAACTCAAAATTGATGCCAAAACAAAGCTTTCCATAGTTGATTTCCGTAGTAAAGTTGACCCTAATATTTATCTTGCCAAAGTTTATGCGGCCGGCATAAAAGTTGTGTCTATGGTAGAGGACGAGTATCCGGCCAATTTGCGGCAAATTACCGGCTGCCCGCCCGTTTTGTATTACAAAGGCACTATTTTGCCCGGCGATGATTTGGCTGTTGCGGTTGTGGGGAGTCGAAACGCCACGCCATACGGTCGACAGGTTACAGAAAGATTGGTTTTTGATCTTGCAAAAAATGGTTTAACAATCGTTAGTGGTTTGGCGCGGGGAATAGATAGTATTGCGCATAGAACGGCGCTGGAGGCTGGCGGGAGAACAATTGCAGTTTTGGGATGTGGGGTGGACTTGGTCTATCCGCCGGAAAATAAAAAACTGGCAGAAGAAATTGCCAAAAGCGGGGCAGTCGTATCCGAATTCCCGCTTGGATTCCCGCCGGTGCAAAGCAATTTTGCCGCCAGAAACAGAATAATTTCGGGACTATCTCTGGGGGTTTTGGTAACGGAGGCAGCAATAGACAGCGGTTCAATGATTACGGCAGGAAGTGCCGCCGAACAAGGGCGTGAGGTTTTTGCGGTGCCGGGGCCAATAACTGCCAAAACAGCAGAGGGAGTTAATAATTTAATAAAAGACGGGGTGACTCCGGTAACAAATGCCGCGGATGTTTTAGCGGGGTTGGATGTGGAGCGCAAAAAGCAACAAGAAATAAGCAAAAAGCAACAAATTATCCCTGGAGATAAAGACCAGCAAAAGATTTTGTCGATACTGGATGGGGAGGCAAAGCATATTGACACTATTGCCCGCGAAATTGGTATGCCGATCGAGAAAATTGCGTCGGAACTTTCCTTAATGGAGCTTTCCGGTTTTGTTAAAAATTACGGCTCCGGCGTTTGGGGAGCTTGAGGTTGATGGACTTGCTGCTGGGGTATGCCAAACATATTTGATCCTGTTTTTACCAGGATGCCATGCGACAAATTTTGGAGGCCAATTCCGTTTTTGTATTTTTGGAAAATTACATGCATTGCCTGTCTTGTTAGCGGCCCGTGAGGTTCTCTGCGGCATGGGAAAAGCGATCCGGGCTTAAGGCTTTGGGCGTAACTTAATAATACTGACGCGGCTTCTTCTGGCATCACTATATTAAAGGCGTTTATTGTGATTGTAGTTGTACCGTTTGCGTTATGAGTAATGCTTTCTTTTGTTAGTCTCCTGACGGTATCAGTGCTCCCTCTTGTTAGCAGAACGGTTAAAATTAATGCTTTATCTCTAGGATTTTTGTCGACTGCCTGCATCAATTTTTTTAAATCCTTGTTTGACAAAGGACTAACATTAAAATCCATAAACGGAGAGCGATCACCATTCTTCTTAGGTTGAAAATTTACATCCGGGTTTCCGTCTAACAGCCCTTCTGTTATTCCCCAGCTGGCGGCACTTTTGAGAGCTGATAATGTGCGGCGAGCGGATGCTGAATTACTTAATGTTTCATATTCCTTGATCAGTTCCGGTAATTTGTCTGCTTCCAGTTGGTTGGTGAAATTGAATATCTTTAAAAATCTTCTTATGTCTTGCGAAAAAACGAGTTGAGTGTTCCGCCTATAATGCGCGGAGAAGTATTCGGAAGACAGGTAGGCGTCAAATAAACCCCCAATGTTTATTTGTTCTTGCCCGGCTTCTTGCGGCTGGCAGCATGGAATTGCCTGTTCTTGCACTGCGGGGATTATATTCCCTTATGTTTTGTGATGCAAGCGGAATTGGGGTAGGGAATTGTGTAGCGGATATAGGCTTTGAATCTGGTTATAGGGTATAATTAGCAGATGGCAAAAGTTGTGATTTTTGATTTAGGCGGAGTGTACTTTACAGACGGCAAAGAAATTGCTTCGAAAAAAATAGCAAAAAAATTTAATTTAGACCCAAAATTAGTTTCGGATGTAATGGCTGTTAGTTCGGATTTTGGCAAGCAATATAGGCGCGGTGACATAACGTACGAAGAATTCTGGGAGGCGGTTAAGAAAATTCTTTACATAGACGCACCGGCCGAGGAATTGAACAGAATTTGGTATGAGTCGTACGAGCCGGTTGCAGAAGTTGTGGTTATTGCCAAAAAGTTAAAGAAAAAGGGGACAAAGCTTTTTTACCTTTCGGATAACGCAAAAGATAGAGTGGATTACTTGCAGGAAAAGTATAATTTTTTAGAGGAATTTGATAAAGGGATTTTCTCCCACGAAGCTCACGTTACAAAGCGCGACGGTCCAAGGATTTTTAGGCTGGCTCTTGATGAGACGCGCGAAGATGCAGGGGACATTGTGTTTATAGATGATAGACGTGATCATGTGGAAACGGCAAAAAGCCTGGGGATGCAGGCAATCCAATATAAAAATCCTAAACAGCTGGAAGCAGACCTTAAAAAATTAGGGGTTAAGTTTTAGGATATTTTTTATCTCCGACAAGTTTGATCATTTTTTCTGCTTAAGTCTTTGAACGCCGAGGATTAACCAGAGTATGCCGTTTATGCCGATTGAAAATGCGCTTAGGTAGAGTGTTAGTGTTGAGAACGTAAATGACATAACAAATAAAACAATTGTATTAGTAAGGCTTGTTGATACAGGTGGTTTTTCTTTATCTAAAATGGCAGGGATCAATGCGATGCTGAAAATCCAGTTTCCTATAGAAAAAACCCAGTCCTGCCAGTGCATCTGTAAAAGATATCAAATTGAGGCAAGTTAGTCGAGTTTTAAAAAACGCTTGTTTTTTCGATGAAGAATTCGATAACTTGCCGTTCAAGGTCTTCTGGGGTTCCGGTGTTATTTATAACGACATCTGCGAGTTCGAAAATCGGTTCGATCTCGGCAAGTTCGATGTTATCTCTTTTTATGAATCTGTCGTAGAAGGTTTCATCTTCTTCCTGTTCGCGATGAAGAGCGCGTTCATACCTTAATTGTTGCGGTGCTGTAACTGCAATTAATAATGAGGCTGGTATGGCTTTAAGTTCTTCGGCCTCACCCTTGTGTCTTATGCCGTCGATAGTGGCACCTTGCATTTTAATAAGTGCCCGTTGAGTTTGGATTATTTCGTGTGTCAATTGGATGTTTGCACCAGGACCTGATTGGTCTGTTAATTTGAGGCTAATATCCCGAAGAAGATCTCTTGAGTATGGGGGTTTAATACCTTGGGCTGCGGCAAGTCTTTTAAGATTATCGGAAATTACAAAGCGAGCAATCCCAAAATTGTCTTTTAAGATTTGGGCTACAGTTTCTTTGCCGGAGGCGATTGGCCCGGCGATTCCGATTATCGGGAAATGGTCTTCTTCGTGACGTTCTTCGCCTGGTTGGTTTCTATCTGGACTTGCCATTTTGTGTGCGGCGTATTTTACTACTTTTGTGTACGAGTTGCAGCGTTAATTTTTTTTAAGAAGAAATTTTAGGGTGGATCGTGAGTAAGTTTGTCCGTGCATTTGGCCTTCTTTTTTGTCGTTTGTAAAATCCAATAGCTCGAAATTAGGGAATTCGGTGAGCAGGCTTTCTTTTGTATAAAGTAGGGAGTTTACTCCGGTGACAGGGTCCGTGATTTTATAAACATTTGGTTTAATTTCTTTTTTGGGTTGTATTCCATAAAAACCGTCATCAACTGCCGCAAGATCTAAAAGTAATAACCCCTTTTTCTTTAAAGTTCTTTCGATTTCTGATTTATAAAATTCTTGGTTTTTCAGGCTAGCTTGATGCTTGAAGCAGAATATATCGATTGTCAAATTAAGAGAATCACTAGGAATTGGCCATGGTTTTGCAAGATCACGGCAGACAGCTGTAATTTTGGGATTTTTAGCGGATTTAATTTCCCTGATTGCTTCTGGCACAAAATCTATTGCATATACTTTTGATGCGCCATTTTTAATTAGGTAGAAAGTGTTTCTACCTTTTCCGCAGCCTAGATCAGCTATGGTCTTGCCTTTTAAGTTTGCAATGCTAAGCAATTTCATAGCCCCGGAAGGTTTTTGGCGGAAAGAAGAGGGAATTCCTTTTTGTTTATATTCTTTTGACCAAAGCTTAGGGGGGTTTGTCATTATCTGACTTGGGTGCCGTTGGCGATTTTTTCATCGGGGTGCAAGAGTACCGGCTCGCCATTTACGTCGACTGCCAAAATCATACCGTTTGATTCCAGGCCCATCATCATTCTTGGATCCAGGTTTGCCAAAATTGGGATTTGTTTGCCTTTAAGATCTTTAGGGTCGTACTTTTCACCAATGCCAGCTAAGATTTGGCGTTTTTCATGGCCAAGGTCAATGTCTAGCTTTAAGAGTTTGCTGGAACCTGCTACTTTTTCCGCAGAGCGAATAGTGCCGATTTTTATTGCCAATTTTTGGAAATCGTCAATGGTGGCCATATTTAAGAAAGTATCAAGGGCGTCAAACGTATCAAAGGTATCAAAAGTGAGTTTGTATATCAAGGGACAAAAGTTAGAAAAGTACAAAAGGGGTCAAGAGTATCAAAGGTATCAAACGCCTGCAAATGTATAATAAAGAAAATGAGTGAACCGAAGGGTTATCAGAAGCTTATTGTTTGGCAAAGAGCTAAAGACTTGGTTGTAATGGTTTACAATGTGACGACAAAGTTTCCAAAAAGTGAAGAGTTTGGTCTGAAAAGTCAGATGAGAAGAGCAGCAGTTTCTGTGCTTTCTAATATTGCTGAGGGTTATTCCAGGAGGTCAAAACTTGATAAGAAAAGATTTTTGGAGATTGCAGTTGGATCTCTTTTCGAATTAGAATCAGACCTTGAGGTTTCACTAGAGTTGGGTTTTGTTCTGCAGGGGGAGTATAAAGTTCTTGACCTAAAGAAAGGGGAAGTGGGGTATCTTCTAAATAAGTATTCCAACTCTTTCTAGTTGTTTTCATTTGATACTTATGATACTTTTGTGACTTTTGATACCTAAAATAATTATGTCAAAAAATCTTGTAATAGTAGAAAGCCCAACCAAAGCTCGTACGTTAAGTCAGTTTTTGGGGAAAGATTACCAGATTATTGCTTCTATGGGACACGTTCGGGATTTGCCCAAAGGTGAGTTTGGGGTAGATGTGGATCATGGTTTTAAACCTAAATACGTAATTCCTAAAAACAAAATAAAAATGGTTAACCAGCTGGTTAAATCGACGGAAGGTGTTAGTCATTTATACCTTGCACCGGATCCTGACCGCGAAGGCGAAGCAATAGCCTGGAATCTCTTAAAGGTAATAGACGCAAAATCTAAAACTCCGGCATCTAAGCGAAATGTGCAGCGGGTAGTTTTCCATGAAATTACAAAAGATGCGGTGCTTGCTGCTTTTGGGCATCCGCGAAGTATCGACCAGAATTTAGTTGAGGCGCAGCAAGCAAGAAGGGTGCTGGACAGGCTTGTCGGTTATAAACTTTCGCCACTACTTTGGAAAAAAGTTAAAAGTAGACTCAGCGCTGGTAGGGTGCAATCTGTTGCTTTGCGGTTGGTTGTTGAGCGCGAACGGGAGATAGAGGGGTTTAAGAGCGAGGAATATTGGGTGGTTGAGGTAGAGGTATCAAAGGTGTTGGAGGGTGAAATCTTTACGGTGACACTTCAGAAAGTTGACGGGAAAAAGGCGAGTGTTAAAAATCAAAAGCAGGCGGATGAAGTTGTCGCAGATTTAAAAACTGCAAAGTACACTGTTGCCTCCGTTGAATCTAAAGAGGTTAAAAAATATCCTAATCCGCCTTTTACTACCTCTACGCTGCAACAGCGGGCCGCAAATGTTTTGGGTTTTGTGCCAAAGCGAACGATGAGTGTTGCCCAAAGCCTCTACGAAAACGGTTTGATTACTTATATGAGAACCGATTCTGTTAATTTGGCGCCGGCAGCGGTTAGCGCCGTGCGTAAATTTATAGAAGCAAAGTATGGAAAAAATTATTTACCGCCAAAGTCACGGGCATACAAAATAAAATCCAAACTTGCGCAGGAAGCACATGAAGCGATAAGACCAACGAGTATAGAAGTGACAAGTGACAAGTTACCCTTCGATCAAGCTCAGGGCAAGCAAGTGATAAGTCAGGATGAAAGGAAATTGTATGAGTTGATCTGGAAAAGGATGGTTGTTTGCCAGATGGCAGAAGCAGTTGTTGACGAAACGGCGGTAGATGTAGAAGCAAAAGGCAAAAAGCAAAAAGCAAAAAGTTATTTGCTTCGGGTGAATGGTCAGAAAATAAAGTTTGACGGATGGTACAGGGTTTATGCCAAAGCGCCGATTACCGAGCAGGTTTTGCCAGACTTGGCAAAGGACGAACCGCTGGACTTTAAGAATATTAATCCGCAGCAAAAGTTTACAGAGCCGCCGGCAAGATACGGAGAGGCAACTCTTATTCGCGATTTGGAAAAGCATGGAATCGGCAGGCCTTCTACTTACGCGCCGACAATTTCTACTTTGTACGACAGGCTTTATATCGAAAGGCTGGAAGGCAAGAAAATTGGGCCAACGCCTATTGGCAAGACAACGATAGAGTTTTTGGAAAAATATTTTGGCGATATTATCGATTACTCGTTTACAGCAGATATGGAAAACGGACTTGACGATATTGCACTTGGAAAACTCGAGATGCCGCAGCTAATGGAGAAGTTTTGGAAACCGTTTGAGGAAAAGGTAGATAGAGTCGCCGAAGAGGCAGAGAAAATGAAGGTAGAAGTTGAAGAAACGGGTGATGTTTGCGAAAGATGTGGCAAGCCTATGGTTGTACGCTATGGAAAGTACGGAAAGTTTTTGGCTTGCAGCGGATTTCCTGATTGTAAAAATACGAAGGCTTTGAACGAAGAGACCGGGCTTGTTTGTCCCGTGGATGGTGGGCAGGTTGTTATGAAGCGGACAAAGCGGGGAAGGCCATTTTGGGGATGCGCCAATTATCCTAATTGTACTTTTGCAAGTTGGACAAAGCCAGAGGGAGAAGTATCAAAAGTATCCCTTCAAAAAGATTCAGGGCAAGCAAACGAGTCCTTCGATAAATCTCAGGATAAATCAAAGGTATCAAACATTGAAAGAAAAGAAGAATTGCAATCTGATAAAAAAGTGGAGTAAAATCGCGAGATGACAGATCGTTTGAGGCTGCTCCAATTGGATGATGCTATTTCTAGAAAAAGCGTAATGACAGTTGCGCTAGAAAGGGAAATGGCTATAAAGATAAGTCCACCAAGGGAAGAATTGCACGGTTTAGTGCGTATGTATGTGTTATACAGGTTAGAGGGATGGACAAATGTGCTGTTGATGATTGGTGAGTGTTATGACTCGGCAGGTAAGGAAAATGTTGCACGACATTGTAGAGAATTAAGACAGAAGCAGGAACAAATCTTGGATGATATAGATAGAGGAGATTTTACTAGTGTGGGTGAAGAATTGTTAAGACGCGGGGAACAAATTTGCGAGGACTCGTACGGTTCTGTAAGTAAGTTGGAAATAGGTGAAGGTTTAATTCGTGTTTCGGGACTACTCTAAAAGTGGTGGCTAGTTTTTTTTGAGAAATCCTTTACAATAAATTTGACCTCTGCCCCGAAAATTCTGATGCCGAAAAAATCTCAAAAGAAAGTTCTTCAGGGTAAACCCGCCGTCACTACATCCGTCGCTAAAGCTATGGATGTCAAGAAAGTTTTGGTGGGCAAGGAAGCCGAACGGGTGATGGTTGTTTCGCGGACGGAACTTTTTGACGGCGAGATTTGGAATGGGATACGCTCTGAAAATCTTCCTAAGTATTTAAAAGTAATCACAAAAAGCCATAAGTTTATGGCACGTGGCGAGGTGGAAAGTGACCCCAAGTGGAAACAGGTTATTCCTTATTTGATTTTTGAGGCAGGTGGGAAAATTTTAGCGATGCAGAGAAAAGGAACGCATACGGATAAACGCTTGGCTAATATGTATTCTATTGGTGTTGGGGGACATATAAATCTAAAAGACGTCAAAGGTATCAAGAGTATCAAAGGTATCAAAGGTGATGAAGTGATGGAATGGGCAAAGCGGGAGTTTGAAGAAGAGATAGATTATAAGGGAAAATATACGGCTAAGTTTTTGGGGATTTTAAACCACGACGCTAATGATGTTGGGTTGGTGCATGTAGGACTTGTAATAATGTTGTCTGGGGATAGCAGTGAAATTAATGTCCGAGACGAGCATAAATCGGGTACAATGATGACCGTAGATGAACTGGGTCGCCATTTCAAAAAAATGGAGACATGGAGCCAGATTGTTTATGACCATATGGTGAATAAGAGACAAGCAATAAGCAAGAAGCAACAAGAGACAAGAGATAAGCAGAGCTTTTCTACGAATAAGCAGAGCTTTTCTGCGAATAAGCAACAAGAAAATAGTAAAAATATGACAGGTATATTGCCGGACTGGTTAATCGAAGAAGCGGTAGAGAAAGGCGATATCAAAATTTCGCCGCTGCCCGCCAACTGGAAAGATAATATCGACCAGGTTTCTATCGATTTTCATTTGGGTGGGAATATTAAACTGTTTAGGTCCGGTGCCTATCGGTTTATAGACACAAGGCGTGGTTTACCAGAGGATGCGATGGAAGAAATCAATCTTACCAACGGCGATCCGTTTATTTTGGAACCGGGTGCGTTTGCGATTGCTTCGACTTCTGAAGTTTTGAAATTGGCTCCGGACATTTTGGGCAGGCTTGAGGGGAAAAGTTCGCTTGCCCGGCTTGGAATTTTAGTGCATTCGACGGCTGCAAGGTTTGATCCGGGCTGGAACGGGGCGCCTGTTTTGGAGCTCGGGAACTTAGGGCCAAAGCCAGCAATATTGTATTGTGGTATGCCAATATGCGCGTTTACTTTTGAAAAATTAGCTGCTCCGGTAAAAATGAAGTATGAAGGTTCGAGATCTGACAGATATTCTGGATCACGCCTTGCTGTTGCTTCTAAAATAGACAAGGCAACAAATGGCAAAAAGTAAACCGCACACCGCTAAGGATTCGAGCGGTAAATTTATTCGCAGAAAAGCTGCGCTTATTGTTTTTGAAGGGATTGATGGAGCGGGTTCTACTACGCAGACAGGTCTTCTTTTTAATTACTTAAAATCAAAAGGCAAAAAAGTTATAAAGACTTGTGAGCCGACGGATGGCCCAGTTGGTCAGTTAATAAGGCGCGCGCTTAAGCATGAACTGAAGTTTTCTTGGGAAACTTTGCAGCTTATGTATAGCGCGGACAGGGCAGACCATCTGGATAAATTGATTTTGCCTTCTACCCGCGCAGGGAAAACTGTTATTTCCGACAGGTACTTTTTCTCGACTTTGGCATATGGTGAATTGAATTTGGATGGTAAGTGGCTGCGGGAGCTTGGTAAAAATTTTCCGATGCCATCTGCAACATTTTTAATTGATACCCCTGTTTCTGTTGCGATGAAGCGTATGGAAAGCTCGAGGGGTTCAAAAGAACTTTTTGAGAGGCAAAGTTTTTTAGAGAAAGTTCGGGACAATTACTTGAAACAAGCAAAAGAATTCTCTTTTTACGTTTTGGATGGGACGAAAACAAAAGGTGAAATCGCGAAAGAGGTTTTGGAAGTTTTGAAGAAGAAAGAAATCTGTGACGGGAATATGAGCTTAGATGATTAGTTCTCAAGCTGAAAAATTTACGAAGGAAGAGGCTTGGTACATTTCCCCCTTTTTTACAAATTTGGACAGGAATGTTTTTGCTGCAAAGTATTTGCCAAGTGAAATTTTGGGGGCGCTTGCGTCCCGATATTCCAGATCGACAAAAGGTGTCAGGCGATTATTTTATGACGAGTATATAAAGCCGATTTTGGAACCCAATTTGGAAGGTGCGGAAAAGAAATCAATCAGGGAGGCCGAAGTGATGAAGACGGAGCTGACCTCTTTTGTTGATTATCTGCATAGCCATGGAGGATGGGAGGCAGTTGTAAACAGCAGGCGCGCGCGCGATTTTTTCGCCAGATGGTTGGCTGCATATGGCGATGATTCGATTGCGCAAATGGCCGGTGCGCATTTATTTTTAGAAGGCGTTTCGCAGATTGCAACCAAAACTTTGGAGGATTTTCGGATTGGTTTTGCCCCCTTGGAGAAATCGACGCGATATGTTGCTTTTAATACAAAAATTGGCGGCTGGTGGCAATGTTTTATGGATCCGGATCTTGTTAAATCTTCTTATGGTGCGGAGTATAAGCGCCTTATGAATATGCTCTTTTCCCGTTATTCACAGTCGCTTGAACCACTCTCTAAAATACTCCGAAAAAAGTTTGTCCAGGGAAAAGACCAAACGGATAGGGCATACAGGGAAACGATAAACGCTAAAGCCTATGACGTGCTTCGCGCATATTTGCCGGCTGGAACTTTAACGAATGTTGGCTTTTTTGGTGTGGGACAGGCGTTTGAATATGTAATAACCAAATGTTTGGCATCTCCTATTTATGAAATCAGGGAACTTGGAAAAGCGGCCCAAAAGGAACTGATGCAGGTTATCCCATCGATGGTGGAGAGGGCAACCAGCCCTCGGGGGAAAATTTACCAAAAGTATGTTTCTAAAACAGAAAAGGCGTTAGAGGGACTGGTATCAAAAGTATCAAAGGTATCAAATGTATCAAAGACCCAGGATGTGGAACTTGTGGAGTGGGATAGTGATGCCGAAGATAGAATTGTGGCGAGCCTTTTATATAAATACGCGACGGTTTCGTTTTCCCAGATAAAGGAGCAGGTTGAAAAGCTAACTGCGCGGGAAAAACTTTTAATTATCAAAAAGGTTGTTGGCAAGCGGCAGGTTAGGCAGCACCGGTTGGTGCGCGCTTTTGAAAATACCTATTATAAATTCGACATAATTGCAAACTTTGGTGCTTACCGCGATTTGCACAGGCACAGGATGCTGACGCAGGAGAGGCAACGGTTTACAACAGAGTTGGGGTTTGATGTTCCGCCGGATTTAGTTTGGGCAAAGCTTGATAAACCATATGTTGATGCAGCAAATAAAATTGACAAGTTTTATAAAAAAATCGCAAAAAAATATCCGGATCAAGCGCAGTACGTAGTAATGATGGGTAATAGAATGCGTTGGTACCAGTGGGAAAATTTGCGGGAACTGGCGTGGGAGGCGGAGCTTAGGACCGGACCGCAAGGGCATCCGGACTACCGACATGTTGAGCATTTAAAAGTTGAGGCGGTAAAGAAAGTCCACCCGAGCTTAGTTTTTGCGCTTAAGTTTGTTGATTATAAATCTTATGATTTGGCAAGAAGAGAAAGCGAAAAAAGGATAGACAGAAAAATAGGAGCTGCAAAAGGTTCTATTAGAAGGAAGTGATGACATTGACAGTTTTTTCTGTCGCATGTTAGACTGGTCTTTTGTTGGCCCCGGAGTTTGGTGGCTTTTTTTATTGGCATGAGAAGTTTAAAAGGACCGAGACATAGACCGCAGTCAGACATAGCTCCGGATAAGGACATGGGCGGGCTGCACAACGATACAGTCTCCTCTCAAGAGGCGAAGAGAATACAGGGACACCTTATTAAGAAAACCAGGGGAATGGATGGGGCTCCGGTGATAGTGCTGGATAGAGCCATGTTGTCGCAGTTGCCCAAACCTCTGCCTGATTCTGTCCGTCCGGATCCAGAAATTATGATGGGTGACGAAGGCGGGACGTGTTACGGTAAAGAAAGAAGTTAAAGCTTGTTCTTAATCCATACGCAAAAAACACCTAAGCGACGCAGCTAGTTGCTATTTTCCACTATTTTGTGATAATCTCTCCCGAGATAACGCACGCTAGGAGCACGTCTCCTTGACCACATATTCCTGGCGGAGGTTTAAAGGAGGCATTAAGAAATTTTTAATTTCAAATTTCCAATTTCTAATGTCCGGTTTTGTATAAAAAATGAGTAAGTTACCAACGATGCAGGAACTTTTGGAGGCTGGTGTCCATTTTGGTCATCAGGTTCGCAGGTGGAACCCAAAAATGGGCCAGTTTATTTTTGGCGCACGGGATGGAGTCCATGTAATTGATCTGGCGCACACTGTTAAAAAGTTAGAGGAAGCGTGTGAATTTGTTAAACAAGTCGGGGCAAACGGCGGAACGATTATCTTTTTGGGTTCTAAAAAACAGGCAAGAAGTATTGTTGTAGATGCTGCTACCAAAAGCGGCGCAATGTACATTGCAGAGCGCTGGATAGGGGGCTTGCTCACGAATTTTGAGCAGACCACGAAAAACATTAGAAAGCTTAAAGATTTAAGGACAAAAAAGGAATCCGGAGAATTTAGCGATAGGACCAAAAAAGAACTTCTTTTGATAGATCGGGATATTGCAAAGCTCACCCGCTTTTATGGTGGAGTCGAGAATATGGACAAGCTTCCCGATGCGCTTTTTGTCATTGATGTTAAGAGGGAAGAAAATGCCTGCCGCGAGGCTGTTAAGCGGGGAGTTCCATCCATTGCAATTTGTGACACAAATGCCGATCTTTCTTTGATTACATATCCAGTACCCGGCAATGATGATGCAATCAAGGCTATCGAGATTGTGACAAACGCGATAGCTGACGCTTATCGAGTTGGAAAAGAGGCGTTTGATAAAAAGAGCGCGCAACAAAAGATTGCCCTTGCCGGGGAGCAGGCAAAAGAAAAGGCAAAGGAAGAACTGGCTAAAGGAAAGGTGACAGGCGGGGAAGAGGTATCAAAAGTATCCCTTCGCTCGGGCTCAGGGCAAGCAAATGAGTCAAGGGCTGCAGAGGGACCAAAGGGGACGAATGAGCAAAAGGTGACGGAAATAGTTGAAGAAGTCAAAAAAGTAACACCGCCTGTTTCTAAAACAAATATTTAAAATTCACATGAACGCACGTGTTGAAGACATTAAAAAATTAAGAGAAAAAACCGGAGCTGGGATTGCGGACTCCAGACGTGCGCTTGAGGAGGCAAAAGGGGATCTTAAAAGAGCGGAGGAACTTGTTAAAAGCTGGGGAATAGAAAAGGCTGCTACCAAATCCGACAGGGAAGTTAAGGCAGGACTGGTTGACACGTATATTCACGGGAACGGACGGGTTGGGGTAATTTTGGAAATAAACTGCGAGACGGATTTTGTTGCCAAAACAGATGAATTTAAAAATCTTTCACACGAAGTTGCCATGCAGATTAGTGCAATGAACCCGAAAGATGTTGGCGAGCTTTTAAAGCAGGTATACATTAGAGATTCTGGCAAAAACGTTGAGCAGCTTGTCAAGGAAACAATTGCAAAGGTTGGGGAGAATATTGTTATCAAACGTTTTGTTAGGTTTGAACTTGGGAGTTAAATTTGGGATTCGTTGAGCAAAAAAGGAGAACCGGAGCAGAAGTGGACATTGGAGTACTTGCTGTGATGGAGCGTAAATTCCTGGAAAATTGTTTGACTTATTTGTCGGAAGTTGACGGGGTTGCTGTTAATTTTGCCAAATTCAGATTAGATATTCTAAAGGAAATTTCAACGGCAAATAGTGTTGAGGCGAGGTCAAATCTGTGGGACGAAGTGGAAGAAACTGATAGAGCTCACGTGTATAACGATGTTTACAGTAAAGCTGTTTGGATTTTAGAGGCAATGGTTCCTTCTTTAAAAGCTGGTGACAAAGATAGCGGGCATGTTGTGTTATTTTTAACAGGGAATGGGTCTGCTTATGCCAAGGACCAGAAAGGAAACATTAGAAAGAAAGTTACGGCCTAGAAAATCTTGGCCGTATAGTATAATACACCGGCGATGCCCCTTACCGACATACAACTAAAAATGCAGGATGTAGTTGCCCACCTTAAGGGTGAGCTTGCGCAAATCAGGACAGGGCGGGCTAATTCTTCTTTGGTTTCGGATATTATGGTTGATGCTTATGACTCCAAAATGATGGTTAAGGAGTTGGGGCAGGTAACTACTCCGGAGGCAAATGTTATTATTATTTCCCCTTGGGACAAAGCAATTATTACAAATATAGTCGGAGGTATTGCCAAATCTAACGTCGGCTTAAATGCGGTCTCTGACGGAGACATTATTAGGATTGTTATCCCGCCGCTAACTGCCGAAAGACGTGAGGAATTCATTAAGCAAATGCACGGGATTCTGGAGAAATATAAGGTGCAAATCAGGCAAGTTAGGCACGAAAAGCGGGAGTTGTTAAAGGCGCAGAAAGAAGCTGGGGATATTTCCGAGGATGAAGAAAAAAGGCTTGAAGTAGAACTTCAAAAACTTCATGACGAGTATGTTGAAGCGATCGAAGTTGCCGGGAAAAATAAGGAAGAGCAGCTAAGGGAAATTTGATCTCGCAAAATTTCCAATTTATAAGTAATACTGGTAAGATTTGAAGTTATGCTGGCTGTAATCATTTTCATAGTAATTCTTTCGGTTTTGGTTATGATCCATGAATTTGGGCATTTTATTATGGCCAAAAGGGCCGGTATTGGTGTTGAGGAGTTTGGTTTTGGCCTGCCTCCAAGAATTTGGGGTAAAAAAATTAGTGGAACTATTTATTCTGTAAACTGGCTGCCATTTGGCGGTTTTGTGCGTTTAGTAGGTGAGGATCCAACCGACAAGAGGAGGCAAGAAAAGAACAGTTTCTACTCAAAGTCTATTTGGGAAAGAACGCTTGTTGTGGTTGCCGGCGTTTTTATGAATTTTGCTCTTGCTGTTGCCGTTTTTTATATAGTTGTAATTGCTTTGGGTTTTAAAGTTAATTTGCCGCTAATTGTTGAGCACAAGTTTAAGTTTGTAAACGAGACGAGGCAAGTGTTGGTTGGAGATGTTAATGATAACTCACCGGCATTTTCTTCCGGAATCAAGCAGGGGGATTCCATTATTGAAATTAACGGGGTAAAAATTTCGTCTATCTCGGATCTGCAGGGCATTGTGAGGGCTTCGGAGGGCAAAGAATTGTCCCTTACGGTAGAAAACCCGGTTAACAACCAACTTAAGAATATAAAAGCAACGCCTACTTATAACGAAAAGCTGGGCGTGCCGGCGCTTGGGATTGGACTTGGGGAGTTAGTAGTTCTTAATTACGATACTCCGGCACAAAAAGTATTTTCCGGCTTTATTCATAGTTACAATACAGTAGATTATTCTTTGGATGTTATGCGGCAACTGGTTGGTTTTTCTATTAAAAATAACGATTTTACGGCTGTTTCTCAGGGGGTTTCCGGACCCGTTGGTATAGCCAAGATTACGCAGGAGGCAGTTGCTCTGGGGCCCATATCTGTTTTGCAGCTTGTCGGGCTTTTGTCTCTTAATTTGGCGTTTTTAAATATTTTGCCTATTCCTGCGCTGGACGGAGGCCGTTTTTTCTTTATAATTGTAGAAGCTGTAACCCGCCGGAAGGTTCATGCAACTTTTGAAAAATGGGTGCACACTGTGGGGTTTGTGGTGTTAATTGGGTTGATACTTTTGGTTACGTATAACGATATATTAAAACTTATCAATAAACAGTTTTAATATATCGTTGCGATAATTACACAAATTACAATAATCTTTGTTTTGTAATTGCTCCATTATCTAAACGATATTTTAGGATTAATTCACAAGCAGTTTTAAGAAAAGTATTTTTTTGTTCCATTCTTTGCGTGCCCAAAGAACGGAACCAAGAAAGGGCACCCCAGACTTCGCTTGCTATCCATCTGTCTTCACAAAAATCCGGGAACCCTCTGGTATTCTTCTACGTTGTAGTGTCAGTACCAGCTTCCCAATGATTTTTGTTCAGGATGGATTTAACGCTCGCTCGTAATGGGGGTAAGATTAGATTGTGAAAAAATAGATCGACGAGAGTTGAATTTGATGCTCTCGCCATAGCGAGGTAGGTTCTGATATACTTTTTTTGTGAGACTCTCGCAACTATTTTCCAAAACAACCAAGCAAACCCCAAAAGATGAAACTTCTGTAAACGCGAGATTACTCTTGCAGGGCGGTTTTGTTGATAAATTAATGGCTGGGTCTTATACGCTTGCACCGCTCGGGTTTCGGGTGGTTTCTAAAATAGAACAAATTATTCGTGAGGAAATGGACGTAACGGGCGCACAGGAAATTTTGATGCCGCTTATGCACCCTAAAAGTGTTTGGAATGAAACAGGAAGATGGAAAAGCGCTAAAGATGTCATGTATCAGTTTAAAAAGGACGATCGTGAATATGCGCTTTCGTTTACGCATGAAGAAATACTTTTAGATCTGGTCCGCAAACATATAAGCACATATCGCGATTTTCCTATTAAGCTTTACCACTTTTCCACTAAATTTAGAAATGAATTGCGTGCAAAATCTGGACTTTTGCGTGGGAGGGAATTTTTGATGAAAGATTTGTATAGTGTCCACACTTCACAGGATGATCTAAATAAATATTATTGGGAGGTTGCGGATAGTTATCTTAAGGTTTTTAAGCGAATTGGGCTGGATGCGAAAATAGTTGAGGCTGCAGGCGGGGTTTTTACAAAAGAAAACACTCATGAATTCCAGGTTTTTTCCCAAGCCGGTGAGGATACGATTTACTGGTGTGATGCTTGCGATTTTGCCCAAAATAAGGAGATCGCCAAAGTTGGGGATGGCGAAACGTGCCCAAAATGCAAAAAAGGCAAGATAAGTGAGAGCAAATCAATAGAGGTTGGTAACATCTTTCGTTTTGGAACGGTTTACAGCGAAAAAATGAATGTGAGCTATGCGGACAAAGCAGGAAAAAGGCAATTTGCATATCTTGGAAGTTACGGGATTGGTGTGACGCGACTTGTCGGAACTTTGGTGGAAGTTTTTCATGATGAGCGAGGAATAATCTGGCCGGCTGCGGTATCGCCTTTTAAAGCTCATTTGGTGCAGATTGGTGATGACGAAGGTTTGGCAAGAGATTTTTTTGAGGTTTGTGCCAAAAATGGATTAGGCAAAGAAGATATTTTATGGGATGACCGGCAGGATGTTTCGGTTGGAGAAAAATTTGCGGATGCGGATTTAATTGGGATTCCTGTGAGATTGGTTGTCTCTGGAAAAGCTGGCAAGGGGAATGTTGAATTTAAAATGAGGGGAAGCGATAAAAGCGAAATACTGAATTTTAAATCTGCTGTAGAAAACTGTCTTCTTAAAGATTATAGAAAATATAGCCAAAAAACTGTATAATTTCCATTTGATATGCAGCACACAATTACCCGTGGCGAAAAAGGGAAGGTTGAGGTTAAAGTCGATGTTTCGAAGGCGGATTTTGATAAGGCTTACGAGCATGCGCTTACTGAGCTTGGCAAAGATGTCAAAATAGATGGTTTTAGGCCCGGCAATGTTCCGATTACTATGGTCGAGGACAAACTTGGGGCAACCAAAATCTTAAACGAGGCAGCTAATTTTTTGGTTTCCCAACATCTTTCCGATATATTTGACAAAGAAAATATTATTCCCATTACAAAACCCAAGGTTGCTGTGGATTCTTTGTCAAAGAGTGCACCTTTTTCTTTTGTGGCAACTTTAACAGAAAGATCAAAAGTAAAACTTGGAGACTGGAAAGCAATGAAGGTTAAAAAAATTAAAGCCAAAGAGGTAACGGAAGAAGATGTTACACAGTCCATTAAAAATATTTATGAGGCATGGGTTAAGCAAAAGGTTTCGAACGAGTCAAAAGTATCAAATGTATCAAATGAAGAAGAGGAAGCAGGTAAACCCTCCTTCGCTAAAGCTACGGAAGGGCAAGGAAAGTTTATTTATGATGCGCATGGTGAGAAGATTTTTCTTAAAGATGAGAATAAGGTTGACGAGAAGAAGTCTGAGGGGAAAATTGACGACGAATTTGCCAAAGCAATAGGGGCAAGGGATCTTTTGCACCTGAAGGAATTGGTTCGAAAAGATTTGGAGACACTGGTTACGGACCAGGTAGAGGCTAAATTTGAAGAAGAAATTTTTGAGGAGCTTGCTAAGATTGGCGAGGTTGATGTGCCGGACATAATGGTTGATGACGAGATAAACCGGATTATGGTGCGTTTGAACCAACAGGTAGAATCGAGTGGTAAAAAACTGGAGGATTTTTTGAGGGATGAAAATACGACTGTTGATGCGCTGCGGGCAAAGTGGAGAGTACAGGCCGAGAAGAATGTTAAAGCGACATTGATTTTGGACGAAATCGGAACAGGTGCAAAAATTGAAGTTAGCCGTGAGGAAGTAGAAAATGCCGGAAAAGGTGTGAACCAGACGGATTTAACGCCGGAGCAAAAAGTAGATATGGAACGGTACCTGGCAGTTTCTATTTTTCAGGCAAAAACATTGGATTTGGTTAAAAAAACGATTGCTGCCTCCTGATTATATTTTAGTTTGTTTATTCTGCCACATTATACTTAATAACAATGGTTGAAACTGGAAGTTTTGCTAGCTCGCTTAACAAAGAAAGAAGGAAATTCCGGGTTGACTTTGCGCCGAAAGTCGATTGGGAATCGTTGCCGTACGAGGTGGTTGTTGATAGTGATAGGGTTGGTCGAGTCCTTAGCGAAGTCGGTCTAGACAGTGAAGAGATAGATAAGCATAAGCTGATTGTCTCGGATGGGGGTGGTGTCTGTGGAAGATATTCGCGTGATGAGAGGACGATAATATTAAACATAGGTGCAGTGTTGCAGGCTGCGACAAAGTACGGGAAGGTTGCTGAACAAATCCATTCTGGACAGATCAAACCAAAAAAACAGTTTAAACGTTTGCTTTACACAAAAAGGCTGGAGAATTATCTGCAAAATGTGGAGGGACCTCGGGGAACTGTGTTTGCCAGAAAACTGATACTTAATGGTGCCAATAGAATTGCCAACCATACTTTACATCACGAAATTTGTCATGCGGCCGAATCTAAAGAGTCTTTTTCGAAGAGAATGCACAGGAGGCTGGCAATGTTGGGTGTTAGTTCAATTGGATTGTCCGCTTACGTAGTTGTTGAGAACTATCGGTATGGATTTAACTATTGGGGAGGTGTTTTGACGATAACAGCTGCTGCTATTGGCGCAATCTCGGGTGTCGTGGCGAATGATTTTATTGATCCAATAGAAAGAGATGCGAGGGTGTTTGCTAGAAACCACTCTGGTGATCCAAAATGGAGAAATCTTGTCTCACTCGTTCCAAGAGAGGCTTCCTTGCCAAGTACCCAATAAAAAGATGGAATTGAGGGTCGAAATTTGTTGACAAATATGTAGATAAATTATATACTAAATTTGTTATGCAAACTGTTAATATTAAAAGCGTTAGTGATATCCGTAAAAATGCAAAGCAGATTTTTGATACTGTAAAGGCGAAAGACGAAGTGGTTGTAGTTACCCGCAATAGCGATCAGCTTTCTGTTATAGTTTCTCCTGGCTATTTTCAATCTATGATTGACGAAAACGAATCCTTATGGGAAGAGTTGGAGATGTCCAGATCCAAAAAAGCCACAAAAAGTGAAAAAGTTTATTCTTTAGACGATGTTAAAAGCGGAAAAGTTTAAGGTAGTTTTTAAGAAAACTGCTCTAAAACAACTGCGAGAAGTTCCATCGGGCGTTCAGAGTAAGATCCTAAAAAATATTGAAGATTTATTGTCGGTATCTCCACATATTGCAGACGGGAAACATATTAAGAAATTAACTGAGGGTTACAGGTTGCGTGTTGGGAGTTTTAGAATTTTCTATTTTGTTGAACTTAAATTGGTGACAATTACATCTATAATCAGAAGAACTTCTACTACTTATTGATTTTCTTGCCAAAAGCGGTTTAAAAAGTTAGAATGTAAGATCAAACTTCAATAGAAAGGAAGTGTTTTTAGGTTATTTTGTAAACCAATGATTAATGTCGCAAAAGATAATTGTTACGCATATCTCTCCGGATTTTGATGGTATTCCGGCGATTTGGCTTCTAAAAAAGTTTCATCCAGATTTTAAAAACGCGCGCGTAGAACTTGTTCCTGCGGGTGACAATACTTATAACAATGAACCCGTGGATTCCAATGACGATGTTGTGCATGTAGACGTTGGTGGGGGGCGTTTTGACCATCATCATACAAACGATTTTACCTGTGGCGCGAAGCTGGTTTATGAATATTTGCTGAATGAAGGATATATAAAGGCGGACAGCGAGGCGCTTTCGCGTATGATTCAGGTAATTACCGAACTGGATCATGGTTGGGACAGTTACAAGTGGCCGGAACCAGCTAGCGACAGGTGGGAATTTTCTCTGCATAATGTTTTGTCGGGCCTGAAAATGGCTTTTGCCAGGGATAATGAAAAGTATATAAGTTGGGTTTCGGATTCACTTGATGGAGTGTACCTGATCATGCAATCCAAGGTTAAAGCGCAAAAAGAAGTTAGTAAAGGTTTAAAGTTTAAAACGAGATGGGGAGAGGGTGTGGCTGTATATACTAAAAACGACGGGGTAATGGACGTTGCGATTAAAGGTGGCTACGCACTTGTTGTAAGGAAGGATCCCACTGAAGGTTATGTAAGGGTTACGGGTTCAAACGCGCACAAGGTGGACTTTACAAAGGCCTACGAGCTGATAACCAAGGGAGATAAGGTTGGGCATTGGTTTTTGCATGCGTCCGGGGTTCTTCTTCGGAACGGGTCGACAAGAAACCCAAATATGAAACCTACAAAAATGACAATTGAAGAAATAGTGGCAATTTTAGAAAAAGCTTAGAAATTTTAAGTTTTTAATTTTTAATGAATTTTTAATGTTTTAATTTTAAAAATTAAGATTTAATTTGAAATTTAGAATTATAAATTTAAAATTAATTATGATTTATGATAAAAAAAGCGAAATTTTTAGCCAAGGAAGCAGTGCTGCGGGCGAGGTATATAATGGAAAAGGATTGTATTTTTTGTAAGATTATCGCCGGTGAAATTAAATCGAAACCGATTTATCAAAGTGAGTTTGTTTTGGCAATAGACGATATTAATCCTATTGCCAACGTTCATATTTTGATTATTCCAAAAAGGCATATAGCTTCGGTTTTGACAATAGAAGATGCAGATTCTAAGGAACTTGTCGCGATGCACAAGGCAGCAGCGAACTTAGTAAAAGAAAGAAAGTTAGAAGGATTTAGGCTTATTTTTAATGGCGGGAGATTGCAGCACGTGCCACACCTGCATATGCATCTTTTGGCAGGCGGGAAAGTAGAGTGGGAGAAGCTATGAGAATGACCAATTACAAAACTCAAATGACAAAACTTGGAGTTTGGGGTTTGGAAATTGATAATTATTTTTGTGAGGGGGTGTTTTTATAAGTGGGTACTAAAGTTACGGCACAACCGGGGGAATCGGTGGAATCTTTGATTAGGAAGTTTAATAAAAAAGTTCAAAGTGAAGGAATACTAACCGAAATTAAAAAACGCGAGCATTACCTTAAACCGTCGCTTCGCAAGCAACAAAAGATCCAAATGGCCAGGAAGAAATATATCAAAAGTAAGTTTTGAAGACAGGGATGGGAGGATAGTGTCTAGGGTGTAGGTAAGAGTTAGAAATTATATGAGTATTGTTGATGATATAAAAAATGACATGGTTGGTGCTATGAAGGCGAATGAGGGAGTAAAGACTTCTACTCTTCGGTTGTTGATGTCTGAGGTAAAAAACAAGCAAATTGAGCTTGGTCGGGAACTATCCGATGAAGAAGTTACCGGTGTAATTGTTAAAAGTGCTAAACAAAGAAAAGAATCAATTGATGCTTACGATAAAGCCGGCCGCGATGATTTGGCTAGTCGCGAGAAGGAGGAGTTTGCAATACTGTCCAAGTATTTACCGGCCCAAATGGGTGAGGATGAAGTTAGAAAGGTTGTTGATGAGGTTATTGCCAGTATGAGTTTGCCAGCAAACGCAAATGTGGGGCAAGTCATGGGTGTTATCATGGGAAAACTAAAGGGTCGAGTGGATGGGGGTGTCGTTTCCGAGATCGTTACTGCCAGGCTCAAGCAGATAAATGGTTCAAGTTGACATCCTTTCTGATACGAGGTATCCGGTTAACCGCAAAGTTGTTAGAAAAGCTATTATCGAAACGCTGGTTAAGAATAAGATCTTACAGGGTGAGGTTGAGGTTTCTGTTGCAGTTGTAGGTAGAAGGAAAATGAGAAATTTAACCACTCTATATTTAAAAGACAACAAAAACCACGAAGTGTTGGCATTTCCACTGGAGGAAGTTACCCAGGAAACAAAGAAAGGTTTTATAAATGCTCCTGACGAGACATTAAGACTCGGTGACATTATTTTATGTTGGCCGGAAGTCTTGCTTAGTGCAAGCCGGAATGATGTGATGGTAGATGATGAGGTGTTTTTTTTAACTGCACACGCGACTGAACATCTGATTGGAAGACATCATGAATAGACGCTAATGGTTTTTTATAGAAAATATAGACCTCAAACGCTTGGCGAGCTTATTGGGCAGGAAGAGGTTAAAAGAACACTTGAGAGCCAGTTAACAAGCGGGAAAATTGGTCATGCTTATTTATTTTATGGCACGCGGGGTACGGGGAAAACTTCCACAGCCAGGATTTTGGCAAAGGCGATTAATTGTGAAGTTTACCGTTCAAAGTTGGCAGTTCACAGAAGAAAGGACGGAAAAGAATCTATTGACCATGAACCATTAACTATTAACCGTTTTGGGGAACCATGCAATAAGTGCCAAAGTTGTATTGCGATAACAAACGGTTCGTCTTTGGATCTTGTCGAAATAGACGCGGCTTCTAATCGCGGGATCGACGAAATACGAGATTTGCGGGAAAAGGTTAAGCTCTCTCCAGTTTCTTCTCCTTATAAGGTTTATATTATCGACGAGGTGCATATGTTAACTACGGAAGCGTTCAATGCACTCCTGAAAACTCTCGAGGAACCCCCAAAACACGCTATTTTTATTTTGGCAACGACCGAATACAGCAAGCTACCAGCAACAATTTTATCGCGCCTGCAGAAGTTTAATTTTAAAAGAGCAAGCAAGGTTGATATTGCCAGTGCTGTTACCAGAATTGCCAGGAGCGAGAAAATAAAACTGGACCAGGGCAGCGCGAGTCAAATTGCAGAAGTGGCCGACGGATCGTTTAGGGATGCTGTTTCGCTTTTGGACCAGTTAAGTGCAAACGGTGAAATAAAGCAAGAAGATGTTTCGGCAATTGCAAAAGTTAGTGGCAAAAACCAGATCTATAACTTTGTCGAAATGTTAATTCGATCAGAAATCAAGCCTGCCGCACTTTTTGTAGAAGATCTTGTTGAAGAGGGGGTGGACATCTCTTTATTTATAAGGCAAACAGTCTTGTATTTGGAAAAGGTTTTGTATTTTAAAATTGGTGCTGACAATTTTGAAGAGTTGGACGAGAATAGCCAGGCAGATCTTAAGCAACTTGCCGACAGTATCGAATTTGAAAAATTGCAGACACTAATACGTTTACTGATTATTGCCGACGGGGAGATCAAGATTTTTCCGATGGCGCAAATTCCACTTGTTTTGGCAATATGCAAGTTTATAGGAGAGGCTGGAGTAAGGGTAGTAAATGAGTCAAATGTGTCAAAAGTATCAGAGGCAGTAAAACATACAGAATCATCGAGTGTACTACAGGCAAAGGAAGAACAGGATGACGATGTCAAAATGGAAATAAGGCCCAGGAGTGGGGGGAAAGGTCTTGTGGAGGTTGAAAAAAACTGGAGCGAATTCTTAAATAGAGTTAGGCCACTGAATGCCCATGTTGTTGCTTTGCTCAGATCTACCAAACCGTTTGGTTTTGATGGGGAAAGTTTAACACTTGAAGTTTTTTATAAATTTCATAAGGACAAGCTTGAAGAGCCAAAAATAATGCATATGTTAGATAGCAAAATGGAGGAAACAATTGGCAGACGGGTTCGGCTAAAGTTTATTTTGGCAAAACGGGAAAGCACCCCAACTGTCGCAGTCGGTAGAAGCGATGTGGTCGATGTAAAAGCTGATGAGCTTGAGAAAATAGCTCAGGAAATATTTTCAAAGTGAGAGCGCAAATATTTATAGTTATTTTTTTGTCTGTTTTTTTGTCGGCTTGTTTACCAAATTTGGGTGGTGCTAGTAGCGGGGACCAATCCAAGCCCGGACTTTTTCTAAAAGGGAGAGCGGGTAAAAATTTTCCGGCTCTACCCCTGTATCCTAAGGCAAAAATAGTAGAAAGTTATGGCTCTGATAGTTCATATGGTGCATCTGCCATAACAGATGACAACATTGCCAAGGTTGTCGAGTTTTATAACAATTCGCTGGGGTCGCTTGGGTGGGAATTTAAATTTGTGCAAAACTCTGAAACAAATTATTCTTATGATATTAAAAATAATAAGCAGGCCGGAACAGTTACTATTAATACTGCTGCAGATGGTAAGAAAACCGCTATTACACTATCTGTTTCTCCACGGTAACTTGACTGCATTAATTATTACTTGATAACATGTGGTTGTGAGGAAATTCCCAGTTTTCGTGTTGGTTTTCGCGCTTGCCCTAATTATTTTTAGTTCTGGGGTTTCGGCAACAGTGGGCAGTTTTAATTCCACAAATGTTCCTTTGCGTGACAAGAAGGTTGAAGTAAAGGCTGAAATTCGCGAAAAAGAGGCATCCAGAAGGGCTGAGTTAAAAGACAAGATCAAAAAAAATGTTACCAAAAGGCTTTCCACAATAGACAGGAATTTGAATGCTTATCTTTTGCGACTGGATAAAATTTCGGGCAAAATTGAAAGCAGAATAAAAAAGCTTGGCGAAAAAGGTGTAAATACATCTAAAGCTGAAGCGAAATTAGCAGAAGCGAAATTGTTACAGGTTAAGGCCAAGGGAGCTATAGACAAAGCGGCTAGTGATACTTTGGCCGTTGTTGACAGAACCACGCTTGACACGGCTCTTGCTTCAATTAAAGACGCTAAGAATGCGCTGTTTGCGTACCATAAGGGGCTTGTTGAGACGCTCAGAGAATTAAAAGCGGCAAGTGCATTGCGCGAGGGATCAAAAAGTGCGGGGGAGGCGGGGAATGACTAATCGCAGAGGGTCGGTTTTAGTTTTGGTTGTAATGTTTTTGGTAGTTGTTGGTATCTTGGGCGTTGTTTTGTATAAATATGGTTTTTTGGGTGGATATAACCCCGTATCAATTCCAGATCATAAAGTTGACGTGAATGGTGACCAAACGCAACAAATAAATAAATTGGAACCCGAGGATGACATCGGCTCTATTGAGAAAGATTTATCGGGGACGAATTTAGATACAATTGATAGTGACGTTTTAGGAGTTAATCAAGCGGTCGACTCCCAGTAACCCCTTTTTGGATATTAATCACTAAATAAGCACCACTTTGCCCCTCTTGACGCAAGAAATTAAAAGTCGTAGATTTGATGCGGGAAACAAATTTAACCCCCTAAAGACGCGTTTTAATTGAATGGGAAGATACTTAAAACCGAGCTGGCGGATTTTGTGGTACTGCGCTTTAATATGGATTCTGACCTTTCTGGTCAGCGGGGTAGTTTTGCTGCCGTGGTTTTATATAATACTTCCTCTGGTTGTACTACTTGCGACTGTATATTATCTTGATAACAAAAATGTGCCTGGGGAAAATTTGTTGGCGGTTGGAATTGGAGTGTCCATTGCCTGGTTTTTTGTGCTAATTTTAATCAACTTTTTTGAGGTTGCCAAGTTTTATTATTTTGACCTTGTTTTTTATTTTTCCGATTCCCGAAATTGGCTTTTGTACCCTGTGGTTCTACTCGTTCCCGTAGTTTACTCTATAATTTTGGATAATGGGCGGGTGAGGCGGTCAAAAAAGCGAAGGCGTCAACTTACACCCAAAATAGGTATAAGGCAGTCTTCCTTTTAAGTTTTGAACTGTAACTTTTAGTTGTGATAAGCTTAACTTTAATAACATGCGAGATTTGGCAAACCAAAGCTTATTAAAAAGAAAACGCCAGACATCCCCAAAAGCAGTTCGGACAATTATTATTGTTATTTTAATAGCGGGAGTTTTGTACTTTATTGCTTCCAAGACTAACGTTGCAGGTATTGGTGGGAGTGGGGACAGTATTGTTCTTCGTGATGCTACTCGGGGTTTGACCCCAGTAAAAGTTGACGGTACTCCTGTTGAGGTAGAAAATGCCGTAAATTTAACGAGTAACACTGCTACGCTTAGGAATGTGAGCGGTGAAGCTGCGTCGGCTGTTGCAACCAGGGTTTTTGGAAACGGTAGTTATACACTAACCGTGGATGCTACATTACCAGACCCCAAAGGTAGTAAGTACGAAGTGTGGCTGGTTGGTGGTGGGCAAACGGTGGAGGCGGGTTTTATGGAAGGAGCAAAAACAGCCTGGAGTTTAACATTTCGCGATTCGGATAAATATTCGAGTCTAAAAAGCGTTTGGATTACCCGTGAGATTACGTCTGAGGATGAAAGGCCGGAGAAGCATGTTTTGGAAGGAACTTTTTAAACGAAGGAGCAGCAAATGAAAGTCGTAATGTGTTTTGGTGCTTTTGACGGTTTACATCCGGGCCACCTGGACTTTTTCAGGCAGGCAAAAGCTCTTGGAGATTCTCTTATTGTTTCTGTTGGCAGGGACTACAATGTTGAGAAAATAAAACACAAGCGGCCGCTGTTTAATGAAGAAGAGCGGTTGGACATGATTAGGCAACTTAAGATTGTAGATAACGCGGTACTTGGAGCAGTAGACGACTTCTTTGATCATATAAAGGAGTATTTACCGGATGTAGTTTGTTTGGGCTATGACCAGTGGGCCAGTGACACTTTAGTACGGCGCGAACTTGATAAAGTTGGGCTTAAAAAAACTGAGGTTGTAAGACTTAAACCGCACAACCACCTTAAGGCGAAATCGACTATCCTAAAGCAGAAATCCGAAGAATTTAAAAAATTTGAAGAATAGCTAGAACGAGAGTTTTTGGCGAATTTTCGATATAAGCCCCAGTTTGTGTTTTTTAGACAGGTGTTTCTCTTTATTTTTGACCAGTAGTCTTTTAACGCGATCTTCTGCTTTGTCGATGGCAGCTGTTATTGTGCTTTGAGTGTCTTTTATTTCGAGATCGTGACCGGGAACGACTATTTTAAGTTCGCAGTCAAAATCTGTGTTTTTGTCTCTGTGGCTTAGCGCCCCTATTAAACGGACTTCTATTTTTTCTATACGCTGGTCGTATTTGGTGAGTTTTGTAAATTTGCTCTTGGCATAGTCTTTGGCTTTCTGGGGATTTTTAAGATGGATAGCGGAGATAGTGATATGCACTATGCACATTTTACATTTAACCCTTCAATAATACAATTTTCCTGACTCAATTTCAGGGTAAACGATTGACATTTGACAACTGTCATTTGTATCATGACTCAAGGTATTTGTTATGTTTGATAAACTCCAACAGCTAAAGGAACTTAAAAAAATGCGTGATGACGCAATGGCAATGCAAAGGGCGCTGGATGCTGAAACGGTTGAGGTAGAAAAACGGGGAGTTAAGGTAAAAATAACGCTGGCGCAAAGGGTAGTGTCTGTTGATTCCAACGATAAGGATGATGATTCTGTAGTTGAGGCTGTTAATGAGGCGATAAAAGAAAGCCAAAAAGAAGCTGCCAAAAAGATGCAGCAAATGGGCGGTTTTGATTCCCTCAAGGGAATGCTTGGCGGAAATTAAGTGTTCACTTTAATTCTTCTTAATTGATATACTTCTTTAGATGAAAATTCCAAAAAGTGTTGCTGCGATGATTGAGGCGTTTGAATCTTTGCCCGGAATCGGGCCAAAGACTGCTGCTCGGCTTACATATTATCTTTTACATGCGCCGGATGGCTTGGCCGAAGGTATCGGTCTGGCTGCCCTGGATTTAAAAAAGAGGACCAAGATTTGTACTATTTGCCAGAATGTGACGGAAATTAGCCCCTGCGATATTTGTACGGATGACGACCGGGATAAATCCATAATTTGCGTAGTCGAGGACCCCCTGGATGTTTGGGCAGTTGATAAAAGCGGCTTTCGGGGAATGTATCACGTTTTACACGGGGTCATTGCCCCGCTGGAGAACATAGGACCGGAAGAGCTCAGAATACGGCAGCTTTTACCCAGACTTCGCGATGGGGTTGTTACGGAAATAATTTTGGCCACTAATCCGTCTATGGAAGGCGAGGCAACCGCGATGTATATCCAACGGCTTGTTAAGCCACTTGGAATTAAAACTACCAGAATTGCCAGGGGGATACCGATTGGGGCAGAGTTGGAATATGCGGACGAAATTACTCTTCGACGGGCGCTTGAAGGACGAAAAGACTTCTAATATTATATTATAGGTTGATAATGTGCCTAATTTCTGGTAAGATTCTTGTCTATGGAACGAGCCTTACCCGGAAATATTGAATTTATAAGAATTCCCGCAACTAGAGCTGAAGCAGACTTAATCGACAAGGCTCAGGTTGGTGATAGTCACGCCCTCGGCCAAATTTTTGAAAAGTTTAGGCCAGGTATATACAGTCATGCTCAAGCTATGGTTGGAAACGAGGAAACTGCTGAGGATTTAACACAACATGCTTTTTTGAGGGCGGTTGAAGCACTTCCTAGATATGTACATAAGGGGATATCAATGAATTATTGGTTACTACGAATAGTACACAATTTAGGTGTTGATTATTTACGAGGCAAAAAAAACGAAGTTTCTTTGCATACAGTTGTGGATAATGATCTTTTGCCCGCTCCAGACGCGCATGAACCGCAAACAGCTGTTGAGCGTAGTTTCGAGATTGATCGAGTGAATGAGATTGCAAGGAACGTTTTGACTGTTGATCAGCGAAACGTTATACGGTTGCGCGTTATTGAAGACAGAAAATATGATGAAATTGCTGACAAGGTTGGACTATCCGCGGGGAATATTCGAGTTATTAAAAATAGAGCACAGTCTAGATTAAATAGGGTTATTGAACGGGAAATCGAACTAGAAGACAGCGATGTAGCTTAGATCTCCCTTTTTGATTCTTCGTCGTGTTGCTTCTTTGGCGAGTTTATCTCACAATTAAATTATGGACATTGCTGCCGATGTTGCCAGTGAAGCTAGGATTCGTGCAAAACAAGCGGGTAGTCACGTTTTTGGGCAGCTTCAGGGTGCGGGTTCCGACATGTGGAGCCAAATAACCGGAAGCAAGCAGCAAGACTTGACGGACGATCAAGTCAAGGAACAGGCGGAGGCATCACGACTGGCGGACGAGCAGGAATATATCCAGAGAAGGCAAGGCATAATGGCTATTTACCAGGAACACAGAATGAAAATGAAACAAGAGGAACAGGCAAAGCAGCAGGAAGAAGAACAGAAAAAGCTGGTTTTGCAGCAACTTGCCGGGGAGAAAAAGCGTGAAGAAAGACAAGATGTTGCAAGGGCAGTTGCAATGGGAAGCGCGGAAAAAAGTAGGAATATGGGTGCAGAGTAGGCTATGCTACAATTAGCCTCAAGTGGTGGGTGTAGATATGCCTCTTAAGTTTTACAATTATTTAACCAGAAAAGTTGAAAGTTTTGACAAATCCGTGGTGTCGACTGTAGGGCTTTATACTTGCGGTCCGACTGTTTATGACTATGTGCATATTGGAAATTGGCGCACGTTCGTATTTGAGGACGTTTTGAAGCGAGTTTTGGTGTTTAACGGTTATAAGGTTAAGCACATAATGAACCTAACCGATATTGACGACAAGATAATTAAAAAAGCCCAAGAGTTAAAAATTCCAATTAATGATTTAACAAATAAATACTCATACTCATTTTTTGAGGATCTTGAAAAATTAAATATAGAAAGGGCAGACCTTTATCCAAGGGCTACAGGATCGATTGATTCGATGATTAGACTTATTGAAACTCTTCTTAAAAAAGGTTTTGCGTACAAAGGAGAAGACGGGGTTTATTTTTCGGTTGAAAAATTTAGAAATTACGGAAAGTTATCACAGCTTGAAAAACGGAATTTAAAGAAAGGGGCCCGTGTTGCCAGTGACGAATACGATAAGGAGAGCTGGACGGATTTTGCACTTTGGAAATTCCCCACTCCGCTAAAGCTTCGAGGGGCAGGCAAAAGGCAAGGTGAGCCAAGTTGGGATGCGCCGTTTGGCGAAGGAAGGCCCGGTTGGCATATTGAATGTTCGGCAATGAGCATGAATGAGCTTGGGGAGACAATTGATATTCATGCCGGTGCAATTGATTTACTTTTTCCGCATCATGAAAACGAAATTGCCCAAAGTGAAGCGGCAACCGGGAAGAAATTTGTAAATGTTTGGATGGAGGGAGAGCATTTGTTGGTTAATGGGGCGAAGATGGCAAAAAGAGACAAGAATATATTTACGCTTAAGGATATTGTTGAGCGTGGTTTTGACCCTCTTGCCCTTCGGTATTTATTTTTAACGGCCCATTACAGATCCAAATTAAACTTTACCTGGGAGAGTTTGCAGTCGGCGCAAAATGCCTTAAATAATTTAAGAGTGGAAATCGCTGGTTGGGAAGAATCAAAAATAGGTTGTGCAGGGTACGAAGGGGATTTTGAAAAGGCGGTCAACAATGATTTGAATATGCCAAAAGCGGTAGCTATTTTATGGGAGCTTGTGAGGAGCGATTATCCTTCGAGTGCCAAACACCAATCGGTTCTGAAGTTGGATGAAGTTTTGGGGTTGGGCTTAGTCAATGTTAAAAAGGCTGAGCTTCCAAAAGGTGCAGGCGGGTTGATTGAGAAAAGAGAAAAATTGCGCTCAGAAGGAAAATACAAAGAGTCAGACAAGGTGAGGAGTCAGTTAAATGAAATGGGGGTGGAAATTGAAGACACAAAAGATGGAGCCGTTTGGAAACTCAAGAGATGATCGAACATGTAAAAGTCAAAGACAAGGATGCGGGGCAAATTAAAGCTCATGATATTCTCAAAAAAATTGTAGATAAAAATACACTTCTGGCGCTTTCCGGTGGGACATCAATGGATTATAAGAAGATGATTGTCAGCCCCCCACTTCGCCAAGGCTTCGAGGGGCAAGCTGACGATATTATTCCGGGTGCAATTTGTGTTGTGGATGAGCGTTATGGTGAGCCGTTTCACAAAGATAGCAACGAAAAGTTATTGGCGGATGCCGGAATAAAAGAATTTGCAGATAAACATTGCATAGAAAGTCGCAAAATTCTTTGCGGAAAAAGTTTTGACGAGACGACCAAGTTTTATGGCGATGTAATCAGTCAACTATTTAAAAAGTTTCCCAAAAGGGTTGGGGTAATGGGGGTCGGCAGCAACGTTCATACTGCTGGAGTATTCCACGGAAGTCTTGCAGCGAAATCAGCAGACTTGGTAGTTGGAGAAGAAGTTGATGACAAGTTTCCAAAAAGGATAACTTTAACCATAAGAGCACTTGGGGAATTTACCAACTTTGTAGTTATGATGTTTGGACAAGAAAAGAAAGACGCTTTGAAAATAATGCTGGATGAGGGAGAAAACGATATGCAAAAATATCCGGCAATTTTTTATAGAAAGGATCCTGTAAAGTCGTTCGTTATTACTGATATTGTGCTTTAATTAAATTATGAAATTAGGTTTTATTGGTTTAGGAAAGATGGGTAACCGGATGGTTTCTAAACTTCTGGAAGAAGGTCATGAGGTTGTGGTTTGGAATAGGACTAAAGAAAAGATTATAGATTTTAGATCTCAGATTTTAGATAAAGATCAGTTAGCAAAGTTGTTTGTGGCCGAGTCAGTTAATGATTTGGTTGGAAAGTTAGATAAACCCCGAATTGTTTGGTCAATGTTGCCGGCGGGGGAAGCGACTGAAAAGATCCTGAAACAAGTTCAGGACGACGTCGAAGCGGGAGATATCGCCGTAGACGGGGGAAATTCCAGGTTTTCGGATACAGACAAACGGCACGAATCTTTTAAGAAAAAGGGTGTGCGGTTTTTGGGAATAGGAGTAAGTGGAGGATTAATTGCCCGTGAAAGTGGTTATCCAATGATGGTAGGTGGAGATAAATCTGCTTATCACGAGATAAAACCGATTCTGGAATCTTTGGCAAAACCGAGTGGTGGATATGAATATTTTGGTGAGGGCGGTGCCGGGCACTATGTAAAGATGGTCCATAATGCGATTGAATACGGTTATATGCAATCAATCGGAGAAGGTTTCGGGGTGCTTGAGAAATCACCTTATAATTTGGATTTGTTGGCAGTTGCGAATTTGTATGACAAGGGGTCTTTGGTCAGTGGTTTTATGATGGAGCGGGCAATAGAGGTTTTGGGCCAGGACCCAAATTTGAGTAAAATTGAAGGGGTAATTGGCAAGGCTTCCGGTGAAACCGTTTGGGCGGTTGAGGAGGCGAAGAAAAAAGGGCTGCCAATTGAGATAATAGAAAGGTCGCTGGAGATTAGACGCGAATCGGAAACAAGTGAGAAAATCCGAAAATCATTTGCCGCTCGTATGGTTGCGGCGCTTCGCAATGCCTTTGGCGGGCACGAGGTCAAGAAAATTTTGAAAAAATAACTGTATAGTTTACAATTAATTTGTGGAACACGCGTTTAACAAATATCAAAAAGGCACGTGGCTTCTTTTGGCCCTTTGTGCCTTTATGGTAATTCCGCTTTCTGCAGGGGTAGTTTTACTATCTCAAGCCGGCAGGGAAGGCAGACAGGTAAGTGCGCAAGTGCCTGTTGTAGTTAATAAGTGCGATTTTAATGTGGATAGCCGTGTTGATAGCCGAGACCTTGATATAGCTATTGGCGGTTTTGGAAAAGTAGAGGGGGCCAAAAATAACTCTAAATTCGACCTGGATCGCGACGGTTGGATAAATTCCAAAGACTTAGCTGCCGTTTCTTCTGCTGACCCAGTTGTTTGCAATAAATAATCTCCACGTTGACTCTTAAGGGCTTGACAATGCGGCATTTGTGGATCGATACTTGAGTTGTACCTGTGAAAAAAGCTGCCAATAGAAAAGTTTCGCGTTCCGCTAGAATTAGATCTAAACCCAAAAATTCATTTCTGCTTTTGGCAATTTTGATTATTGCTGTTGTCGGCATTGCGGTTTGGGCAGTCATTGCTAATAATCCCGGTAAGACTCCGTTCGCGCTAACCCCAAAATTAACCGCTGTTTCTTGTTCTCAGGTAGACTTTGACCATGACGGGGCAGTAACCATACTTGACATTACATTAATGGCAAATGCAAATGGAACGAAGGCGGGAGATGCTAACTATAACAAAGCGTATGACCTTAATGGCGACGATTTGATATCGAAACTGGACACGGATATAGCTTCCGGGTTTTTTGGGCAAAAGTGTGATCTGATTGTAAACTCAGACACCGACCGTGACGGTTTTTCGGATAAAGTTGAGGGATACATAGGTACGAGTCCTAATAAAGTTTGTGGAGTTAATGCCTGGCCCGTGGATGTTGATGGAGACCGCGCAGTGACTATTTTGGATATGACCAAGGTTGCGAATTCTTACAATACTAAAACAGGGGATGCAAAGTATAACAAACGTTACGATATGGACGCAAATGGCGCTATTGCGATAGAGGATTTAAACATTGTTGCCAGTTACTTTCTGCAGAAATGTTCGGAACCTGTAACGATTTCTGTAAGTGAACGACCAGACGTTAATAGTTTTATTCCAAAACCCACGCCGTCATCAACCGCCTGCACTTTTACAAATTCGGCCGGTAAAGTGCAAAAGTATGGAGATGTTAACAATAATAAATATATAACTGCAGGTGATGCGACCCTTGTTAAAAGAAGCGTCGCCGGCATAGACCCGGCGCTTTTGGGAGATGCCAAGAAAGCGGCAGATGTTGATGGTAATGGAACCATAACCACAGCAGATTCAGACTTGATTTTGCAATTCTACTTTAAGACTATTGCAATGTTTCCTGCTTGCCCGGCTGTGGCGTTGTAGGAAATGACGATTTAATGAAAAAAGCTGCCTTTAAATTTAAATCCGGTTCTGGGGCTATCTTTGCTTTTTTGATTTTAGCGTTTGTATTTGCTTCTATTGCGGCAGTTGTTTATGTTGTGATATCCCAGAGCCCTAGCAAAACCCCGCAGGCAGCACTGCTACCTTCGAATTTTGCCCCAAGAACAACATTGAAAGCATATTTCCCGAGTGACTGGACGTTTGACGTTGATGCGACCGGTGTGTCAGGGAGAAAAGGTACTTGTACTGTGAGCAATAATTTTTCATGTTCGATGGGCTTTTTAACCTTTGTCGCAAATGAACCTGTTGGGTATTCAGTCAGTTATCATGATACTGCTTACCAGGCTTTTACGGTCACCGGAACAACTACGGCAGGCGGTGATGGTTCTGCGACTTTTGACCTGAAGTTTGTATGACTTTTTATGTTTATCCTAGTTCTAGTTCTAGCAATAGTCCTGGTTATGGGGACTGTCAAGGGTTAGGGGCTGCTTGTGTTAAGAAGGTATTTAATAAGTATGCTTTTAGATCTGGCGAGGAAGTAATTTTTAACAATATGGCTATCAGCACGCATTATGTCAGCGGTAGATGCCGGATTAGTTGCACAAGCAGTGACTCGAGCGATGAAGATTCCTTTGGGGAAACTGGCGGAGCGGCACTTTCAAATGATGGAGTGCCTTCCATGGTTTGCAATAATGGTAATGTAGATGCCACTGTAAGCTGGAAAAATATTGACATGCGGGATGAGGAAGTTTGGCTGGATTATTCGGTAAACAATAATAATTTTACACCCGGTGATTCGTATTCTTCTGTACGCATAGGAAGTTATAACACGGCTCCATTTGGTCGAAATGATTCAAAAACGATTGTCAATTTACCAGCAAACACAAGCTACTATTGGAGGATAAGAACAAAAGACCCTAGTTGGAGCAATAATATTTGGTGGTATTCCCAAACAGGGACTTTTACGACGACTGGCTGTTCCTTGCCAACCCCAGTTCCGACTCCAACACCAATTCCGACACCTCCCCCAATCTCTTGTGTCACTTTTATCAATTCTGCGGGTGTGTTGAAAAAGTATGGAGATGTTAACAATAATAATATTGTAAACGCGAATGATGCAACTCTGGTCAAACAAACTGTCTTTGGTGTAACTCCGCCACTGGTTCGTGGCACGGATGCTTTTAAAGCAGCAGACGTTAACGGTAATAATGTAGTAAGTGCAGCAGATGCAACACTTATTAATCAATTCTACTTTAAGATAATTACACAATTCCCTATACCAGGGTGCTCGTAGACTGTAAATACCCTAGATTTTGCAGATGGTAAGAAGCGGGGCGAGCCACTGGCGGCCGTCTTTTTTGATTAAATCCTCGGCTTCTTTTGGACCCCAAGAACCGGGTTTATATGTGGTTAACTTTGGTTTACCGCTATTCCAAACTTCGCGGATTGGGTCTATTATTTTCCAGCTTTCTCCAACAGGCCCTAAAAATAGTGTTTGGTCGCCGGAAATTATATCCATTAAAAGACGCTCGTAAGCATCCGGTTGTGGAGTGTCAAAAGAACGCCTATAGCAAAATTCCATATCGACATGTTCCAGTTCGGTTGTTAGTCCCGGTTTTTTGGCAATGATTCTGATGCCTATACCTTCGTTTGGCTGGATTTGGATGGTGATGTGATTAGGCAGGGGCGTTTTTTGTGTTCCTTTATAGAGCTCGTGAATGTTTTCTTTGAAACTGAAGATTATGGACGTAACTTTACCCGTTAGTCTTTTGCCGGTTCTTAGGTATATTGGTACACCTTGCCATCTTTTGTTTTCAATCTCCAGTTTAACCATGGCATAAGTCTCGGTTGTGGATTTGGGGTCTACTTTTTCTTCGCTCAAGTATCCTTCGTATTGGCCACGAATGGTTGTGTTTGCTACTTCCTGGGGAGTGATTTTTTTAATGCTTTTTAAAACTTCCAGCTTCTTTGTCCTTATTGCCAGCTGTTCAAATTTATCTGGTTCTTCCATTGTGGCAATACACAAAAGTTGAAGTAAGTGATTTTGAATAATGTCCCTTAGCGCCCCAGCTCTATCGTAGTATTCACCGCGTCTATCTACTCCGACATATTCGGCATAAGTGATTTGAATGTTATCTATGTATTTGTTATTCCAGATGGGCTCGAATATTTCGTTTGCAAAGCGAAAGGCGAAGATATTCTGGACGGTCTCCTTGCCAAGTACATGGTCAATCCTAAAAATCTGGTTTTCTTCAAAGTAAGTAGAAAGCTTTTTATTTAAAATTTGAGACGACTCGTAGTCGTGCCCAAAGGGTTTTTCGACAACAATTCTGGTTTTTGTGTTATGCTCCGCACAGCTCAAGTGGAGGTTATGTTTGCCCAAAAGATCAAAAGCAGCCTCGTAAATGTAAGGGGATATAGCCATGTAGAATACTCTTTGAGCGCACTGTCCGAACTCTTTTTCAACTTTTTTTAGTTCGTCTTCCAGCTTGTTGAGATTGACGTCCCGCTCTACGTCGCATTGGAAATATTCAATGATTTTTGTAAATTTATCCCAAGTGTCACTCTTGGCATCGACAGTTTGGGCAAGAATTTGCAAAAATTGATCCGTGGTAAAAGGAGAACGTGCGGCTGCGATAATTTTAAATTTTTCTGGCAGTAAACCATTTTTAAAGAGCTCAAAAAAAGAGGGGAATATTTTTTTGCGGGCGAGGTCTCCGGTTGCACCAAATATTACAAACACTGTGGGTGTTTTTTTAATGTCCCCGTCACTTTGCTTTTGCATAGGATGTTTAAATAATTGTACAACAGTTTGGGCAGATGTGGCTTAAAAACTTACGGGGATAGTTTGTAAAAAGGTAGGAGAATTATCAATGGTTGACGGGGAGTAAACTTCTAAGTAACCGATTGAAGTTCTTGGCCCTGAGAAAGCGATGGTGGTTTCAAAATAACAAGCGTCCAGACCAACGCAAGCTTGTGCAGTGCCTTGTCCAAGTGTATTACCGGCCGTGTCTTTTACGGTTATCACTACGATTTGAGAAGTTACATTGGCAATGCCCGAAACAGTAAGAGGAGAATTAACGAGCTCTCCCCGTGTGGGGCTTTGCAATTGAATTCCTTCATTTTTGATTTCAAGTTCGTCTGTGCCGGTTGCAGGTTGGGCTTGGACATTTGTTTGAGACGCACTTGTTGGCGATGGTTGTAATTTTGGTGAGGCGCTTGAGGTAGGGAAATTAGATTGCGGGCTTATTTGTGGCGTAGCGTCTACAGTTTTTTTGTTTGCCGTTTGTGTTTGGTAGATAGTGTACACACCGGCCGTTGCTAGAATAAATAAAATTACTGCGGGAATAATTATTTTAAGACTGTTCATGCTCGGCGGACAGGAGATTTAGCAGTGACTTATTTTACCACGCATTCGCAAGAAAGCAAGAAAGGGGTTAAAGGTATCAAGTGTTGTGGCGGCTTAGTTGTTGGCAGCGGCTTTTATAGGAAATGAGGCTTTTCCTACAATTATGTTGATGAGCCACAGCACAATAGCTGCGATTAAGGCTGGGGTGAAACTTGTGACCGTAAAGCCTTTCACAAAATAGTCTGTTGCCAGAATTAAAAATGCATTGATAACAAATGTAAAAAGCCCAAGCGTGAGAATATTTATGGGAAGGGTGAGAACAAGAAGCACAGGCCTGATGACCGCGTTAAATATGCCTAGAACTAAAGCTACCACAAATGCCGTTTGCAATGAGTCAATTTTGAAACCGGGAATGTACTGGGAAATGAGAAAGATGGTTAGCGCCGAAAGCACCCAATTTGCCAGAATGGAAAACGCTTTCATCAGAATGATTATATCACTTTGAAAACTATGCAACCTCTTTTTCGTAGAATTTGTAGTAAACAACGGGGATAAAAAGAAGCATGATGGCACCGGAAAAAAGAAGCCCGGCAATAATTGCCCCACCAAGTCCGCGCCAAAGCGGGTCGGAAAGGGTGATTGGAATTAGGCCGACAACCGTTGTTATTGTTCCAAACATGATGGGTTCGACCCGGGACGCAGCCGCGTCGGAGATTGCATGTTTTAGGTACATTCCTGCTCTTTGGTTCCTGCCTATTTTATCTACAATTAACATCGACTGGTAAACTACAATTCCGAAAAGCGCAAGAATTCCGATCAGGGTTGGGAATGAAAGTGGTGTTGCCGTTAGCGCAAAAACAATAAATACTCCGGATATGGCAAGCGGTATTAGTAAAAGAATAATAAAGGCTTTTCTGTACGAACCGAATTGGATGACCATTGTGGCTGCTATCAAGATAAATGCGATTGTCATGGCCTGGAAGATTGAATTGACACTCTTTTGATTCTCTTCGTTTACCCCACCGATTTTCCATTCGTAGCCGGTCGGCAGGCTTAGTTTTGTTGCAAAATCCTGAAGGTTTTTATTTTCTGCTGCGATCTGTTTGCTGTTTACGACACCCGCTGTTACCGAAAGTGTGCGTTTTTGATCTTCTCTGGTAATGCGGGTTGCAGTTGGTTTAAATTCGAGAGTTCCCAGCGCGGATAGTGGAAAATCACCTGTTTGCGTTTTTATATTTAATGATCCAAGGGACTCCGGTTGCTGGAAGCTTGAATTTGTCCGGAAAACAATATCTTTTTCCTTGCCGCTTATTTTTGCATTGGAGTCCAGCGTAAACCCGCTTGCATATGTTCTTAGTTGAGAACCAAGTTCCGATTCGGTAATACCGGTTTGAGCAATCTTAACTCTGTCGGGAACAAAAACAATTTTTCCACCACCGCTTTTGATTGATTTTTGGATGTTATTTATGGCTTGACGGCTTCGTAGATAGGAAACGACTTTGTCTGCCTGGGCGTTCAGGGCTTTGGGGTCGTCGCCTAAAAACTTGATTTGCAAGTCTGCTCCCGCGGGAGGGCCGCTGGATTGTTCAATTACGGAAAGTTTGCCCCTGTAATAATTGTTTTCGTATTTATCGCGAAGCACTTGGGCAATTTCGATTGATTTCACTTTTCGCTCTTTTTTGTCGGGCAATACTAAGGTAAAAAGAATGTTATTAGTGGCGCTTTGGGGTCCAAAGAAATCTTCGGTTGAGATTGAGCGGCCCGTTTCTGCGGTTGCATATTTGACGCCTTCTGTTTTCCTGAGGTCCTCAACCAAGGTTTTGGCCTCTTTTTCGGCTGTGTCTAAATTGGTGCCGGCAGGGAGTTCCACAGAAACATAGAGTGTGCCCTGATCGGTTTTTGGAAAAAACTCGTTAGTTACAAAACCCAGTGGTAGGAGTAGATAAGAAAAGATAGCAAAAACGACAACTATTATTAAAGTTTTGTTTCTAAAGGATCTTGATGATAGAACCTTATCTATTAAATTTTGGTAGCGAGTTGCAAATTTAGTTGAATCGATCACCCCGGAGTCCATAATTTTTGCGACCCTTGTTGTTAGGGCTCTTGAATCAAATATTTTACTTAGCCAGTTGTTTGTTTCCTGCAACAACTGGTGCCGGAGTTTAAAGCCGACAATGGCAAGCACTATTGCCGTGACAATATTTATTGGTAAAAGAGGGCTTTTCAGGCTAAGGGTGACAACTACACCGAGGAGCACTAGAAACAATAAAAACCAGAACATAAGCTTTACTCTGTTTGGGAAGTCGGGTTTTAGGAAAACCATCATCATGGGCAGCGTAATTAGTATTGCGATTGCGGTTGATGCCAGAAGAGTTGCGGAGACAACAATAGAGATTGATTTAATGAATTCTCCAATTATTCCGGATGCTACAAGTAGCGGTAAAAAAGCCCAGACAGCCGTTATAGTTGTTGACCAAATGGGGACTATAAAATCCCGAAGCACAAGTAAACCGGTTTCATTGGGTGTAAATTTTCGACTTCTCCAATAGGCAGTTGTTGCAGTTACAACGACTATTGCATCGTCGACTAACAGGCCTAGTGCCAAAATTAGCGAAAACAGCGACAAAAAGTTTAGTGTTAAACCTACTGTTTGCATGACAGTAAATGAAACTAAAAATGAAAGAGGTATACAGAAGGCGACGATCAGTGCCTGGCGGATACCTAAAAACAGGAAAAGGACGACTATGACCAAAAGAATTGTATCCCGAAAGCTACTGAGCAAATCGGAAAATTGTTTGTCGACTTCATCCGAAAGGTTAATAATGGTGAGTAAATTGAATTTGTTCGGGTTTTCGCCAAGAGCTTTGCCAGTTTCAGCTTTAACAGCGTTTACTGTCTTGTCAATATTTGCGGAATCGGTTTTGAAGACTGAAAATGTGATCGCTTTTTGCGGTAATGCGTCATTTGTTGCGTAGTAGGCCCTTGGTTGATTTGGTTTGGATCTAACGGAAATTGTTGCGACATCACTTAGCTTTACGATTTGTGTGCCCACATTTATATTGATATCGCGAAGCTCGTCAAGCGATTTTGTGGTTGGATCGATAGTTAGGGCAAAAGACGAATTTTCGGTATTTAGGTTGCCGGCAGGTTGGGCGTGGATACTTGCCTGAATAGCACGGGATATGGTTTGGGGATCTATATTGTAATCTTTTTGCACACTAGGTTTAACGAAGACTTGAATTTCTTCTTCTTCTGAACCTGCGATGTTTACCTGCTTTACCGAGGATAACCTTTCCAGTCTATCTTTTAGGTTTTCGCCGAAGCGCATAAGACTTGCTTCGTCCTGATTTGAAGTTATGAGAAATGTCCAAACAGGCTGGTTTTCGAAATCCAGTTTTTGAACGTTTGGAGTTTTTGCTTGGTTGGGAAGATTTGTAATTGTGTCAACTGCCGATTGCACATTGTCTTTGGCTTTATCCGGACTTGTGCCGCTTTGAAACTGGACAGAAACTGCCGAAAAATTATCAAGAGATGTAGACGCAATGGTGTTGACGCCTTCAAGGCCGGCGATTTTGTCTTCTATTGGAATGGTGATTAATGATTCAACGTCTTCGGGGGATGCACCAAGAAGAGGGGTAGTAACAGAGACGATTGGAATGTTTACCTGGGGATTTAGTCTTCTTGGCAAATTTAAAAAACTGAAAACACCCGCAACTGTTATGGCAATTATTAGTAGAAGAACATACCTAAAATTTGTAAGATATTTTGCAACTACGCTTTGGGCTAATTTTGGATCAAATTGCAGCTGATCCAAATATGAACGTTTTTCTTCCATATATTTATATTTGTGGGGATTTAGCTTTAACCTTGTCACCGGCAACAACATTTCTGTCTACAATGACAACATCATTCTCCGAAAGACCTGATTTCACCTCTACGTAGTTTCCCTGAACTTCTCCTAAGGCAACTTTTTTGCCCAGGGCTTTGTTGTCTTCAATTGTAAAAACGATTGCTTCGTCTTGTGTTTGATGGAGTGCGTCGAGCGGGACAAAAGGGACAGCAGCGCTTGCATAGTCGTATCCTATGGGAACCCGGATATCAATGAAGCTGGCATCTGTTAATTTGGTGGCGTATTCGGGCGGTATATTGAAAATCACGCTATAAAGCTGACCGTTTGTTGCTTCTTTTGAAATATAAGTTGGGCTTTCTTCTATTTTGTCATCACCGATTAAGAGGTAGCTGCTTTGAAGCTTTGTGATTCCCTTGGCAATGTTTTGTGGAACCAGAGCAACTGCTGTTAAGTTATTTGTTGCACCGGCAAGGGTAACGAGTGGTGTGCCCGGAGAAACAGTTTGACCAATTTTTACGTGAACTCTTTGAATTGTACCGGCAAAAGGGCTTGTCGGGAACATTGTGGACTCGTTGATTTGGGCAAGTTTTAACTGAAGACCTGCTGTGTCGAGTGCGAGTTTAAGAGATTTTTCCTGCAGGTCTAATTGTTTTTGGGCAATGTCCCGGGAAAGATCCGAAATTTGGGCCGGGGTTTTGCTGGTGTCCTGAGTGAACTCTGCCTGCCTAAGACTGCTTTTTGCCTGGTTGTTTCCGGCAAGCAGCTGGCTTTTTAGTTGCTTTGTTTGCAAGATTAGGGCGTCGTTTGCCCCGCCGGCATTGTTGTCCTCAAGCGTTTTTAAATTGGCATCAATTGTCGAGAGAATATTTTCGTTTAATGAAATGAGGTTTCGAGTATCGTCGGTGGATTTTGAGGTTATATCGCGAATCTGGTCTGCCGACTCATCTTGCTTGCCTGCCAAGTCCCTTTGTTTGGCAATTAGGTCTTTTTGAATATCGAACGTGTTTTTGGTGTTTTGGTATTGCACGCTTGCAAGCTGTCTTTGAACGGAGGCGGCGCTGGCCCCTTGGTAGTTTGCGCCAAGGGAGATGAGATTTGTGTCGCGGCTGACGGTTTTTCCTTCGGTGACATTGATTTTGCTAACAATCCCTGGGGCTTGGGCAACTATCTGGATGACACCCGATTTTTGTACCTGGGCGTGGAGTTGCAGCATGGGGGCACTGCCGATGTTATATGTTGCAACTTCCTTGGTGGGGGTTTCCGGCGATTCCGTGGCTTTTTTGGGTTTGGTGATAAAGCTGCTTAAAAAAATTAAGGCAAGTAGGCAGGTCAAAAGTATCGTGAATGTTGTCAGGGGTCTTGTGGATGCCTGTTTGATAATAGTGCTATAAGTTTTTTGAGCGACTTTTTTTATGGGGGCAGATCTCCGGGCAATTGAGCTAAAAAAGTTCACCCTTTTGGGGGACTTTTTCATGAATTGTTATTATAGGATAGTTTGGTAGTGATGTCAACGGCGGGGAGAGAGGACAGAGTTATAGAGTGATTGAGCGAGAAAGCGCATCGCAAAAAAAGCCAGGTTTTTACCCAATGTGCGATAACTGGGCTCAAAGCCTGGCTTCAGGCTCGGGATTGCTTAGATAGGATTAATTTGGAGGTTTTGCGAAAATCAAGGGGTTGCTTCAAGCTTCCTTGTTATTTATGATTGAGGACATGGCAGACGAAGACAAGAAGGTTGCAAAGGAGACAGAGGAGCCAAATGAGCCAGAGGTTCTTGAGGGGGAGATAGTTTTGGAACACTCAGATAACTCGGATAACTCGGACAAGCCAGATACATCGGGGAAGGCAGAAGATACCGGTAGTGATACTGCGCAAACTGTTATGAATCTTGAAAATATGATCAAGACTAATAATAGTCAAATTGCAAAGCTTTCTGCAGAACTTGCGGAAGCGCGGGAGATGCTAAAGGACGCATTTGAAAATGATGCAACGTATAAGGAACATGCGGATGCAGCAAAAGACGCCAACAAGGTTAAAGCTGCGACAAAAGCGCAGATTTTAAAGCAGCAGGCGGTTGCCCAGATTGCAACTAATGTTAAAGTTCTAAGTAGCGAACTGAAGGAATCAAAAGAAGCCCTGTCTGATTACCTTGGAGAATTTAACAGGCTAAGTGGTATTACCCAAATAGAAGGTGATGACGGTGAGCTTTTGGAGATTGTCTATGTTGCAAAATTGGTTAAGAAAAGAAGTTAAGTTTTTAGTCCTTGTTTTAGACTTTATTTCATTATAAATTATATTGTCATGAACAAGGGCGATTTAAAGCAGATTGGTGATTTGGTTGACGGTAAACTCGATAAGAGATTTAAGCCGATTATTAAGAAACTTGATGCCCATGAGGAAGTTTTGGAAACCCATACCAGGGTTTTGGTTACTTTGGAAAACGAGACGATACCCCTCGTAAGAGATATATATGCACTGCTTAAAGATCAAAGGGAAAGAGTTAAGGAAGTTGAAGTTAGGGTGGATGATCTTGAACCCCGCGTTAGTGCGCTCGAAGCTGTAGTTGCAAAGTAGCTTTTGAAATTCTATGTTGCAAAATTAGTTAAGAAAAGAGCTAATCACTTGGGAGTGGTGGTTCTTCCCTGCCTATTCCAGCTACCATAAAAGAAAAGTAATAATTTTTACCAGTTGCTCTTAGTCTTTCAGCGTGAAGTCTGAATTGTTCTGACGCAACTGAAATTTCTTTGTCATGAGCTATGACTATTCCTTCAACTGGAACATTGTCCGCAATCGTTGTAATTACAGCTACGACCCACTGTCCAGAGTACTTTTTGTCTATCTCTTCGTAGGTTAGGCGTTCTCGATTTTCAGGTTTAATTTCATTCATGTTGCAATTATACAATGGCTGTAGTAGATCCGCAAACGAATCCCACCACTTAGGGTAAAATTTACGCCTAAGAAAGG
>JBBTUN010000011.1:0-25875 GCA_038063735.1 Patescibacteria group bacterium | reverse complement strand
TGAAGTTGAAATCGCTAGTAATCGCGGATCAGCAGGCCGCGGTGAATACGTTCTCAGGTCTTGTACACACCGCCCGTCAAGCCAACAAAGTCGGGAGTGCCCGAAGTATCCTTTTGGGTCCTAAGGCAATACCGGCGATGGGGACTAAGTCGTAACAAGGTATCCGTTCTGGAAGGAGCGGATGGATCACCTCCTTTCTAAGGAGACGAGTAAGTTAACAAGTTTTAGAATACTAAGGCTTAGTTAATTCAAATGTTTTTGGGCCTCACGCCCAAAAGTGCGATTGGTGAATCGTTAAATCACAATGACTTACCACATCTATGGTAAGGCTCTAATGAGTTAGAGTTGGGTGCCACTTTTTGGAATTTAGGCAAATACAAGTTTTTCCATAAATAATAAGTTGCTATTTGATATACTTCAAAAGCCTTTTAATGAGGAAGCTTTTTGTTGTCTTTATCTTTTTTTTACTAACACTTCCGGCGGTTCGTGATCTACTTTCGCCGGCGGCTTACACAAGCCACGACCTTACTCATCACATCGTAAGAACTATCCAAATGGACAAAATTTTAAAAGAAGGTCAATTCCCCCCAAGATGGACGGGAGACCTTAATTTTGGGTTTGGATACCCGCTATTTTTATTTAATTACCCATTTCCGTCTGTACTTGCCGCGGGTGTGCATTTGTTTGGGTTTAGTTACATTTGGTCGGTAAAACTGACGTTTTTACTTTCCATGATAATTTCTGCCTTTTTTGCGTTTATTCTTTTTTCTTATTTGTTTAAAAGTGGGCTAGCCGGTTTTGTAGGCGGGCTTTTTTATCTGTATGCGCCTATTCGCTTTTTAAATGTGTATGTCTCTGCAACCTTTGGAAATGCAGTTGCTTTTACTTTCGTACCGCTCGTCTTTTGGGCGATTATTAAAGTTTATAGAGGTGATGTGGACCGAAAAATTATATTTGGGGGAATATCTCTGGCCCTTTTAATACTTTCCCATAACATAATGGCTGTTATGTTTTTGCCAATAATCGGTGTCTTTGCGCTACTTTTATTTTTTAAAAAACCAAAGTTTGTGTACGTTAAATATATGCTTTTTATTTTTGGTATTGGTTTTACCTTAAGTGCTTTTTTTCTGCTTCCGGCGGCAATTGAAAAAAGCTTAATTCGCTATGATGACTTACTTGTTGATTTTTGGGGTTCAAATTTCCCGACTTTATGGCAGCTTATTCATTCCCATTGGGGTTATGGGTTTTCGCACCCGGGGACTCTTGAGGACGATATGTCATTTCAGATAGGACTAGCTCACATATTTGTCGTTTTAGTATCTGTAGTTTTTGTTATTTATAGGTTTATTAGGCATAGAAAAATAGATATTGTTTCTATTTTTTTTATATCGGTATTTTTTGCGTCTGTATTTTTAATGCTCGCGGAGTCTAGCTATTTTTGGAAAACAGTGCCATTTTTGTCTTATTTGCAAATGCCTTGGAGGTTACTAGCCGTAAGTGTTTTTGCGGCCAGTTTTTTGGCTTCGTATATTGTTGCGAGGAGTAAAAATAACTTTATTTTAGTTCTCTTTTTAATTATTCTGGTTTTTTATGCAAACAGAAACCACATGAAGATAAATCAGATTTTTGATGTTGGCGACGATTTTTATATGCGAATTAACAATTCTACAACTATGGCTAGTGAGCACCTGCCAAAGGGGTCGGATAAGTTCACCGAAGACGTTGTAAGCAAGGTGAAAGTAGAAAGCTTTAATAAAGAAACACAGGTTGAGGTTTTAAAAAATACTTCCGGAGAAGTTAGTGCGTATTTTAACAATGACAGAGTGGACGTATTGAAGTTTAATCAAGTTTATTTAGCGGGCTGGCAATATATGCTAGACGGTAAAATAGTCCAACCCAGATTCAAATTGGAAAGGCCCTTACCGGAGTTTGTGGTTGAACCTGGTGATCATACATTTCGCGCCTATTTTGCAAGGACAAGGGTGAGGGTGGTGGCCGATATGCTTTCGGTGCTGGCTGTAATTTTTACCAGCTTTTTTGCTTTGAGAGGGTTTAGATACAAATTTTCAAGGTCAAACTTCTTTGATATGTAGTTATTTTTTGATAGAATTGGCGGACGATGGCATCCAAAGAAATAAGTTCGGGGGAAGAAAAAAAGGATTCCATTTGGAATTCGAGGTTTTTTAGGATTGGTGGAGCTGTTGCGGTGGTTGGTGCTGGGATTGGTATAGGTATAATCGCTTGGTTGGGATTGGGCGGTGTGGCAATAGGTGCCGGACACTATGCGTTGCGGGGTAATAGAAGTAAATGAATGGCGAGCGGAGTGTTTTAAGGATAATTACGGAGTTTGATCCATTGCCGATTGCTTATGTGGCGGGGGGCATTGCGGTGGGAGTGGGAGTAATCGATGGTTCAGGTTTAGCTTGCTTTGGTGGATATACCGCTATTGCATTTTCTGAATTGGTACGCGTGACAAATTTTGAAGATCCAGAAGTGCCCAGAAAAAAGAATGATGATAAATAGTTTGACCTGGTAGCCCTTCGATCTGAAGATCCCAGGGTAAACCAAGAGATAAATAATTGGCGCAGTGGCGAAGAGGTAACGCGGCCGTCTGCAAAACGGCTATACAGGGGTTCGATTCCCCTCTGCGCCTCAAAAGAGTTATAAGTGATAAGTTTAAAGTGAAAAGTTTTGGGTGTGTAGCTCAGTTGGTTTCCTCCTTCGCATAAAGCTTCGGAGGACAAGAGGGCGTTACACTGATATAGCAGCCCTGCACGAAGTGCAGTCTGATATACTTCAGCTTTGCTGAACTATCAGCCAAATGTGAAATAATTAATGAGGGCCTGTAGCTCAGTTGGTTAGAGCGTTACACTGAGAGCAAAATATTTCGAAATGGGCCGTTAGCTCAGTTCGGTTAGAGCGTTACACTGATAATGTAAAGGTCAATGGTTCGAATCCATTACGGCCCACACATTACGAAATATTTATGCTGTGATCCTCGTCAAGTTAAGCTTGACTGTGGGTCTAAATGTAAAGGTCTCAGGTTCGCATCCTGACAGGCCCACAGAATGTTACCTGATGCTGATAACAGGTCGCTCGAAAGATATATCGAAGCGAGTAAGCTTTGGTGCAGAAAGCAAAGAGATTTGTATAGACCTTTAGCTTCACCACTCTCTCTTAATGAAAAGACTATCTATGGTAGTTTTTTCCCAGAAGAGGTCATAGAAGAGGCTCGTTTTGTCCAATTGAACGAAGGTTTGGAATCACCACAAGCAGATCCAGGTAGCCCAATAAAGTTTAGCTTGAGTGCCATGATGGCTTTTACCTTCGTGGATACAGTTGTTGAGACACCATTGATGCCCAGATCGGAAGCTGCTATACGACGAGTGAGGTTTCACGAGCTTGTACATGTAACTCAGGTAAGAGCTTTTGGAGAGGATGCAGTTGTTGAACAATACTTGCGTTCTTGGTCTAGAGCTGGTTACAACTATTGGGAAATTCCTTTTGAGGCTCAAGCAAGGAATTTAGAGCGAGCATTTATGAAAGACCCAACTGGGGCATTTTCTGTAGATAAAATTGTGAGAGACAATGCTGTCTCTCAATAGAACCTGCTTTGTACTTAGCTCTTCTGTACAGCTTTTTACCTTATTTATACACCCGGTAGCCGGCGCGGCCCCAGAGGTTTTTCCATTTCCAGTGGAAATTGAAGCAGTAGAGGTTTAACAGTAAAAAGGTAACTAAAAAGCCAATCATGTAGATACCCATAGGGCTTGAAGTAAACCGCCAATTTTCAAATTTATCCAAAAGAAATAGGGCAACTGCCGATATTATTCCTGTGACGGTTTGATATGGGGCTGTGCCGTTGGTGATTTGAGCATAACCCATCGAAAGCCCCAGGATTGCGCCGCTGACCAAAACGAGGCGGGGAAGGGAATCCGGCGTTGGGCCTGTTGTCAAATCTAAAATAGCGAGTAGTGCCCCCGAAATAATAAAACCGGAAAAAATGATCACATGGCTTATTGGTCCATGAAACAAGTTGATGGCTGCGATTTGTTTTCTTAAGGATGAAATGCTTCTGGTGTGACTTGGCGTAAGTGTTTCTATGATGACTGCCGTCATATAAATACCACAGCCGTAGAACGTGATACCAGACGCAAGCAGAAAGAAAGCGGCGAGAAGGAAAAGCTCAATATTGAAGGTGATTGTCGGTTTTGTAATTATGGTTAAGAATATGAGCATAAAGCCAAAGTATGCCAGGGAGTTTATAAATACGTTGAGTGCGGTGAATTGCATTACATGTACTTTGGAGTAAGTTTCGGGACTACTATTTTTAGACATTCTTTGTCTAAAACGAAGAAACGGAGGTGCTGCAAGCGTAAAAATTCCAGAAAGGCCTAGAAGGGAGATTTCTTGTATCGACATATAACTGAAGTTTAACTCGTATGGGTTGGTTGTATCAACAGTAGATCAATTGAGTTCTGAGTTGGTTGGGGTTGCTGCAAGGGAATCTTCTTTTGCAGGCTTTGGCTCTTGCAGAGTTAATGTTTGGCCAGGGTATATTAATACAACTTCGCTTGGGCCACCCAGCTCTTTAATAATATCCATTAAATCTACGCCTGTTATTTGGCCTTTTTCTTCCAGCATCTTGTCTATTCGTTGATAGATGCCCGGGTTATGTTCTTCCAAAGCTTTTCGGTTGGTAATAAGAACATGGACCACATCACTATATAAATCTGCTTTGGTAATTTCATCTGTTTTAAGTGAACCGTCTGCATTTAAATATTTTTCCGGGTGGGTTGTGCCTATGATACCTGTAATGCTTTCGCCATCTTTAACAATATGCTCTTTTGGTATAGCAACAGCAGCTTCGGTTGTGACGCCCCCCGTGTGCTCTGGGGTATATGGAACACTGGGGAACGGAGGGGGTGGGCTGGGCAGGTGCATGGGCGCTTTTTTGTGGGAATCTTTTGCAAAAAGAGCAATTGGTATTGCAACTAGTGGTGCCAATTTTTTAGCAAGTCCTGTCATTATTGCAAGCTTGCTTTTAGGCGGAGCATTTTGAATTTCCTCATCCGCTTGTTTTATCGCGGCTTCCATTGCCTGTTCGTCTCTTTCCACTTCAGGAGGTGGCGTATTTACCTCTAAAGGTTTTGCAGATGTGGGATCGGGGATTTCTAGAGTTGAAATATTTAGCGGAGTGTCGCTTAAGGTGCTATCTAAAACTGGCGCTGCCGGGATTTCTACTTGATGTGTTCGCTCGCCAGTGATGCTGACAGCATCTGAGGCTGTTGCCTCCGGTGGTTTTGTTATTTCGTTGGGTTGTGGACCGGGCTGTTTTAAAGCTTCGCTTGCAGAATCCATGAGTCTAGTATGCCCACCACTAAAGTATAAGTCAAGAGTATTTTTAGGCCAAAAATTGCAGGAGTGTTTGGGCGGGGATTGTGTCTCCATTACCAAGCTTGCCCTCAAGCATTAATTTGGCAATCTGGTCTTCGATTTTGTCCTGAATCAACCTTTTTATAGGTCTTGCGCCAAAGGCAACAATATATCCTTTTGTGGCAACCAGTTGTGCCAGATCAGGTGTAATTTCTAAGGCGATATTTTTGTTTTCCTTAAGCTGCTTTGCCAAACTTTGGAGCATTAGGTAAGCAACTTGTACTACTTCCTGCCCTGCAAGCGGATGGAAAACAACTGTTGCGTCAAACCTGTTAATTAGTTCCGGGGAAAATAAGCCTTTTTCCAGGACGTAATCTACCAGTTTTTTCTGCAGATCTATGCTGCCTTTTTGAACTTCTTCCCTAATGTATTCTGCGGCAGCGTTACTGGTGGCGATGACTATTATGTTTGTAAAACTTACTTTTTTACCGAAAGCGTCTGTTAAATTGCCTTCGTCTAGTATTTGTAAGAAAAGGTTTTGAACGTCTTGGGACGCTTTTTCAAACTCATCGACAAGTAAAATTCCAAAGGGATGCTCTCTAATTTGTGTGGTTAGTTGGCCTTGTGTTTTAGTCTGTGGATTACCAATGAGCCTTTGCAGACTATCTGTGCCCTGGAATTCGGTCATATCAAACCTGACCATTTTGTTTTCATCACTAAAATAGGCTTGCGCCAAGGCCTTGGCAGTTTCTGTTTTTCCGACTCCGGTTGGACCCAAAAATAAGAAAGAGCCCATCGGTTTTGTTGTTTGTTTAAGTTCGGCACGCGCTCTTCGCATTGCGCGGGATATTTCGTCGACTGCCTCGTTTTGGCCAACAATTCGTTGGTGTAGTATCTTTTCTAAGTCCGTTAGTTTTTGAGCTTCCGTTTGGCTAATTTTACCAACAGGTGTTTTGGTTTTTTGGGAAATAACACTATCTACAATTTCCACATCTACCTGGTCTTGTTTTTTGGCGGCAGTTTCTGCAATCGAATCGGAAAGTACTAACAACGACTTTTCCGGTTGTTTTTTATCCGCGAGCAGTCGAGTCGATTTGTCCATTATTTCCAGGATTGCTGTAAGGCTTGTTGCTATTTTTTGTGAAGTGTAAATTTCCAACGCTTTGCCGATTAAAATTGTCATTAGCTCGTCGCCCGTTGGTTCTTCGACGTCTATTCTTTCAAAAAGAGAGGTCATATTAGAATTTGGTCTTATATACCCGTTAAAGTTATCGATTGTCGAAATGCCGACTAGTGGTAGAGAATTATCGGTTAACATTGAGGTTAATACTTCCGAAAGATCGACTCTACCGTCGTTTGGAGAGCAAATCCTGTCTACCTCGTCTAGCGCTAAAATTATGTTGCCTGCCCGTTTTGCTTCCTCCAATAACTTTTCTAAATTGCCTTGAACTTCTGCAATGTTTTTGCTGGATGCAAGTAGCGCAATAATATCCAGAACAATAAGCCGCTTATCGCGAAGTGAGGCCAGCTGGCCTTTTGCGATGGCGGCTGCCAGGCTTTCCAATACAGCGTGTTTGCCAACGCCGGCTTCTCCAATTAACAGAACGTTATTGTTTTGGGGACGGGTTAATATTTTCTCGATTTTGGAAAGAATTTCGTCTTTGCCGTAAAATGGGGGATGCTTGAGTTTAGTTAGTTCTTTTCCGTATTTTTCCAAGGTGTTTGTGTAGCCAAAAATTAGCATCTCACCTAGAGGAGTAGGTTTAATTGGCTGCTCTGCGTTGAGGTAGTCGTTAAGATAGCTAATAAGCAATTGGAATTCTTTTGGCTTAACACTAATTTTTTTTAGATATGTTCCCAAAGCCTCCCAGTTGTCTGCGAGATTTAGAAAGGGCACATACGTTTTTTGACCGGGCTGTATATTTAGTGTTTTGACACTTTGAAAATTGCTAAAAAGATTTACGAATTCCTGGTCGAAAAAAGTGGCAAGTGTTGCAAAAATCCTTGTTTTTAAGAGTTTTTGGGTAACTCTGTTGGCGGCAATATCGGCCCCAGTTATATGTTTTTGGACAAGGTTTGTGTATTTTAGATATGAGATTATTGGAAAGATCAGATAAAGGGGAATGGCAAGAATATCAAAGAATATGAAGAAAATTGTAACCAGGATTCCGGCAATCATTAAGGCCGATCTAGCCATAGCGCCGACCAGGCGGGAAATTAGGTTGAAAGATAATTTTTCGCCTAGTGACACCTTCCCTTTGACCTCCATTCTTTTGTAGGGGGCAATGAGGTTTGTTAAAAGGCCAAAAATATTAAAGTTATCTAAAACGGCTTTAATATGCTTAGGCCGAGTTTTAACAAAGTTTGGAAAGGCAATGTTCAGATGATAGGTGGCGAAGCTATCCGGAACTGTCTCGATACTTTGAGTAGGTAAGTTTTTGCTTGCCTCGCTTGAAGTTTGGTTATTAGGTGTCTGGTGTTTGTTTGGGGCAGGGTCCATTTAGATTTTGTCAGTGCAACTTCCCGTATACCTTGTACGGGACACTACTTCAATTTAACATTAAGGCTATCTTAAGTTCAATTGAATTTGATTTGGGGGGTAGATTCATGTAAAACTTGCGCTTGATATGAAAACATATTTAGAAGTTCGTGATTGGCTCGAAAGTTTTTAGACCCGTAATCTATGTAATGGATGAGGATCGCAAAATTTTATAGTATGTTTAAAAATTACAAAGAAATTCGAAACTGGTTAGAAAATTTTATTCCACTGGTTTACGGTAAAAATGAATTTGGGCTAGCGCGGATTGAGAATTTACTTTTGAAATTAGAAAATCCACAGAAAAAATTTAAATCTATTTTAGTTGGGGGAACGGCAGGGAAGGGAAGCACAGCGTTTTATATTGCGAGACTACTTCAGTGTGTCAGTGAATCAGTAAAATCAGTGGATCAGTATACCAGTGAGTCGGTAAAACAGGAAACCAGTAATGTCAGTAAGAAATTTATAAAAGAATACGAGTCTACTGACCATACAGACTTACTGACTCACCGACCATCATACAGACTTACTGACTCACTGAAAATCGGCTTACATCTTTCGCCTCATCTTGTTTACATCGGTGAAAGGATGCAAATATTTCAAACTCAAAACTCAAAACTCAAAACTCAAAACTTTTATGAAGGTCCAATTCCTGTTGAACGACTTGTGGGCCTGGTTAATGAGATAAAACCCGTTATAGACGATATTAAGAGCAAACAGCCTGAATTATTACCATCTTATTTTGAAATTTTGGTGGCGATTTCGTTTTTGTATTTTGCGCGCGAAAAAGTGGATTGGGCAGTTGTGGAAGTAGGGCTTGGTGGAAGATTGGATGCCACAAATATTTTGGAAAACGAAATATCGGTGATTACCAATATCGGTTTGGATCATACAGAACTGCTTGGAGAAACTATAGAGAAAATTGCAAAAGAAAAAGCGGGGATAATCAAAAGCAGCAATAAGCAACAAGCAACAAGCAACAAGCAACATAATGGTGTGCCGGTTGTGACGGGGGCGACGGGCAAGGCGCTAAAAGTGATAGAAAAAGTCTCTAAAAGCAAAAATGCGCTATTGATCAACTTAAATACTCTTTCCCAAAAAAATAGACCAGAAACTGATATAGAACGATATGTTGCGAACTCTTATTACTCATTTAGACCCGCTGGTAGTTCGTTCGCATCCCAGAATAAAAACTTGGCACTTTTAACAGTGCTTAGCCTCGGAATTATGCTTGATGCACAGGATGTTAAAAAGGCCTTTTCTAGTGGCTTTGCCGGTCGTTTTGAGGAGATAGATGAGGGAGTGGTATTGGACGGAGCGCATAATGCTGACAAAATGAAGGCATTGATTGATTTTGTCAGAAACTCCAAACTCCAAATTCCAAATTCCAAACAAATACAAAAGTACAAAATCAGAAATTCGGAAATAACACTGGTTGTGGCATTTAAAAAAGGTAAAAATTGGCAGGAAATGATCGATTTGCTGATAAAAGATTTGCCGGTAGTAAAAATAATTGCAACTCAATATTTTGCAACCACGGATATGGGCCCCACTCCGTCACAAAGACTTCGAGGGGTAAACAAAGGGTCGGCGGTGGAGCCGGAGGGGATAAAGGATTATATAATTTCAAATTACAAATTTCCAATTTCAAATGTCAAAGTTGTAGAAAATTCGCAGGAGGCGGTGTTTGAGGCAATACAAAGTGCGAGAGAGTCAAAGAGTGAAAGAGTGAGAGATTTAGTACTCGTCACGGGCTCTTTATATCTTGTAGGAGAAGCCAGGACATTGTGGAAACTTCCCTCCTTCGCATAAAGCTATGGACGGGCGGGCCGGAATTTTAGATAATAAATTGATGAAATTTAACTTTAGGCCACATTTCAAGTTTAGAGCAAAGCAGAGAGGTATAGATGCAAGTCTTGCCAAAAAGATTTTCAAGAAACCATCGAAGAGATATTGGGACACCTTGCGAGAACACAATATTGTGCCTGGATCTATAAGGATTAAAGACAGGCGCAGAAATTTAATCGTAGCTTATGATAAAATTGGTGACAGAATTGAATTTATCACCATACATTTTATTCGGGGTAAAGAAATTACGAATAAGATAAATTCAGGAAGGTGGAAAAATGAGCAAAACTAGTATGAATTACGATAAGAAAAGCGATATTTTGTATATTGTTTTGAAAAAAGGTGCTGAGGAGTATGCTGAGGAGGTTTCTCCTTATGTTACTGTCGAATATGACAAAAACAATAAACCGATTGGTATTGAAATTTTCAAAGCCTCAAAAATTATAGGAAAATCTCTAAATTTGAAAAACTCTTCCAGTGCTTCTTTGGTTTCTGCATAAAATTTTTGCTCTACACTGTGCATAATCACACATCTGTTGTTCTGAACCCGTTTATACGAGGTTCGCCAAAGGCGACTTGTTTCAGAATCTGTATTATTCCATAATTAAATTAGGTTGAAGAAAAAGTTTTTATATATCGTAATCTTTTCTACACTTGCGACTTTGTTGGGACTATTAGTTAGCCATAAGGGGACGTGCGTTAATTCAGGGTGCTTTGGTACTCCTTCGACTAGAGGTTTTCCGTATCCTCTTCCAACATCGGGTTTTATGTTTGTAGACTCGGCTTATCTTCCAGGTATGTGGGTGTACGGCTTGATTATCAACCTGTTCCTTTACATAATGTTTTTTTCTTTTTTGACTTTTGTATACGTCAAGATTTTTGAAAAAAGGAAAAAGAAATGAAGAAAAAGATTTTATATATTTTTTTGGTAGGAGTAATTGCCACCATTGTTAGCCTCTTTAGATATACGCCTCAGTACATCATAATGTGTGATCCTGTATCTTGCCCTCCAGTGCGTGCAAGCAGAGGTTATCCTTTACCAATTCCGGTAAGTGAATATAAATATGTGGATGGCTCTCTCGATCATTCTAATAGGTTGCCGGTGATTGTCGGCCAAGCCATTGCATTTTCAGTAAATATAACTTTTTACTCTATAATTTTCTCTGTGATTTATTTTGTCTGTTCCAAAGTGTCTAAGAAAGTAAAAAAGAAATGAAACTTTTAAAAGATTTGGATGTAGCCGATAAGCGTGTTTTTTTGCGGGCGGATTTGGATGTGCCGATAGAACCGGAAACAATACACAATAAACTAGAAACAGAAACAGCGACTAGACTTGGAAATCTAAAGGGAACTGTTGATTATTTGGTTAGAGAATGTGCAAAACAGATTGTAATTGCGGGGCATGTAGACCGTCCTACGCCAAGGCTTCGGAACGGCAAGCCTGTTATTGATCCGAGTAAGTCTACGAAACTTTTACTTCCCGTTTTACAAAATATTTTAAAACGGGAAATTTCTTTTATTCCAGATGTCTTTGCGAGTGAAACGAAGCAATCTGATGGGGAGATTATTTCGTCGAAGACTCCTCGTAATGACAACGTTGTTGTGCTTTTGGAAAACCTGAGGTTTTGGGAAGGCGAGACGAAAAATGACCCTGAGTTTGCAAAGAAACTTGCAGGTTTTGCGGATGTCTATGTGAACGAAGCGTTTGGAAATTCTCATAGGGAGCACGCCAGTATGGTGGCATTGCCATTACTTTTGCCACACTGCGCTGGGCTTCATTTGGAAGAAGAGGTTAGGGTAATGACTAAACTTTTGGAGACACCTGCCCGGCCGTTTGTATCAATTGTGGGTGGCGCAAAGATAGAAACAAAACTTCCTCTTATTAATAACCTGTCAAAAATTTCCCACAATGTTTTGGTTGGTGGAGAATTGCCGCTGGAGATTGCCAAAAAAGGCCAGAAATTTGGGGAAAATGTTTTGGTTGCAACTTTAACCCAGGATAACAAGGACATTAGTTTAGAGTCTGCACAAAAGTTTACGAGATTGATTTCTGCGGCAAGAACCGTTGTTTGGAACGGCCCGATGGGTCTTTTTGAGGAAGGACAAGAAACCGGGTCTCGTGCCGTTGCTCTGGCAATTTTAGAATCAAAGGCTTATAGCGTAGTTGGTGGAGGAGAAACGACCCAATTTTTGGAGAAGGGTGGTTTTTTGTCCCAATTTTCTTTTGTTTCTGCAGGCGGTGGAGCGATGCTGGAGTTTCTTTCGGGTAAAAAACTTCCCGGTATAGCCGCACTTGAGTAAAAAACTTCCCGTTGTGATAATCTATTCTTAGTGGCTGATAATACCGAAAAAATAGAGAAAAAGTTAGAAGAGATTGAAGCAAGACTTACGCGTCTTGAGGATTCTGGCACTGTTGAGAAATCAATCCCGCAAACAAAAAAAGAGGTTGTCCAGGAAGAAGGTAAAAGCACACCCATTGGATCTGTTATTGCCTTAATTATTGGTGGTTTAATTTTGTGGAACAGTTTGCCGCGGTTTTTGTCCGGCTACTTTTTTGGAAATTCGTATGGCTATAGTTCATATAGTTCCGCCTCGCTAATATTTGTATTTTTTGGAGCATGTCTCGCTGCTTTGGGAATTCGAGGAATAATAGTGTCCAGAGGCGAAAGGGCGGGCGAACACGGATCTAAAAACAGATTTGTTCCAACCGCAATGGAAGGGACAAGTTCTCTTGAAGTTGGGGGTGCCGGCCACAGGACGGAAAAAGCAGAGGAAAAAAAGAATAGTGAGGATTCAATTGAGTTTCAGATTGCCTCTCATTGGTTTAGCATTGTTGGGATTATTGCCATTTTACTGGGTGTTGTTTTCTTCCTAAAATATGCTTTCGATAATCATTTAATAGGGCCAACCGGCCAGGTTTCTATCGGTATTATTTTTGGAATAGGGCTTCTTTTGGCCGGAGATTTTTTCCGGGCTAAATATGCGCAATATAGCCAAATAATAACCGGCGGCGGGATAGGTGTCCTTTATCTTTCTCTTTGGGCTGCTTTTGCTGTTTTTTCTTTAGTAGATACGACGACTGTTCTATTTGCAATGTCGCTCGTAACTGTTGCTTCTGCGCTTCTGGCAATTCGATATGACGCAATTTACATTGCGGCTCTTGGCGTTCTGGGAGGGTTTGCAACTCCGGGACTTCTGGCGAAGGGTATAGAAAACGAAATGCTGCTCATGTCTTACATTTTAATTCTTAATTTGGGAGTACTTTTTGTCGCCTTTTTCAAAAACTGGAAGTCACTCAACTTGTTAACCTTTGGGGGTACTTATTTTATATTTTCTATTTGGTACGGTAATTTTTACGACCCAGGTAAGTTACTGATAACCTTTATATTTTTGACTCTGTTGTTTATCATTTTCTCTTTTGTTTGGGTTGTTTATCAGCTTATCTATGAGAAAAAGATAGAAGAAGTAGATATTTTGCTGATTATTTTTAATGCTGCTGTTTATTTTGGCCTTACGTATTTGCTGATTAACAGGGGATATAAAGATTACTTAGGATTTTTTGCGTTTGCACTCTCTTTTTACTATTTTGTTTTTGGTTATATTGCCTACACTAAATTTAAAGCAGAGTCGGCCCTGACTCTTGGTTTATTGGGGACATCGATCATATTTTTAACGGTTGCGGTGCCGCTTCAGGTTAAAAGTAATTTAATTACGTTAATTTGGGCGGTCGAGGGGGCGGTTATTTTGTGGTTGGGTTTTTGGCTTTCCAGTTATAAATTAAGGGTTGGTGCCTTGGCGATTTATATTTTGGTGGGAGTTCGTCTGGTGTTTTTTGACTCGGTTATCCCGTCATCCGAGTTTATTTTACTTGCCAATAGAAGGTTTTTGACTTACGTTGCTGCAGCTGCATCTGCTGCGGTTGCCTCCTGGTTATACGTACTATATAAAGGTAAAACAGATGAGGACGAGAAAGCAGTTTTACCGGCACTTTTGATAGGTCTTAACGTTGTGCTAGTGGTTGCCATGACGCTTGAATCGACCTCGTTTTTTGGTGCCAAAATTACAAGTCTCAACGAGAGATTGTATAAAACCCAAACGCCGGGTAGTGTTGGTACACAAATACCTCAAAACAATGTAAACACTTATTCATATAACTTAAATCAGAGAATTCCGTATCAAAATAATTATACTGTCCCAGTTTTGGATACTAAGGTGCTGGCAGAAATTAAGGCTACAAAGGGTGCGCGAGACTTTTCTATTTCGGCTATATGGCTTTTTTACTCTTTAACGCTTCTGATTGTCGGAGTTCTTGCCAAATATAAACCTATCAGGCTTTCAGCTTTGGTATTTTTTGCGGTGACAATCCTTAAAGTATTTTTGGTGGATAGCAGTAATTTGGCACAGTTGTACCGAATAATTGCATTCATTGGCTTGGGCACGATTCTTTTGGTTGTCGCGTATATCTACCAAAGATACAAAGCACAAATAAACGCTTTTCTTTTAAATGGGTAAGCTTTCAAAAATCGTAGGTGTTTTTTCGCTCCTGTTGCTTTTCGTCAGTACAGCTGGCGCCGATTTTGACAAATCCAAATGGATCTATAGCAAAGAAATACGCCTCGCGCCATATAGCGTAAAACGGGTTGCGTCTTTTTCTTTGGACAATGACGTTTTTGATAATTCCAAGGGGCTTGGTGATCTACGGATTATTAACTCTAGCGGTGTTGAGACTCCTTACAAACTGGTTGTGGATAGTACAACTGCAAGCCGGCAAACATTCTCGGTAAAAATTACAAACTTAGGTTCCAAGGCAGGGGAATACACCCAGATGATTTTGGATTTAGGCAGGGAAGGAGAATCTCACAATAATTTAACTCTAACAACCTCCAGCATTAACTTTAGAAGACAAGTAGAGGTAGAGGCGAGCGTTGATTTGGCCAACTGGCTGGTAATTAAAAAGGCTAGTGAAGGCGGCTACATTTATGACTATTCGGTAGATTTTAAAGCCCAAAACACAACCGTTAATTATCCCAACAGCACATATCGGTACTTAAGAGTAAAAATTGTGGACAATGGGGAGGAACCGCTAAAAATTACCGGTGCCACTGTTTACGGGTATGTGCAACAGGGTTCCCGCGAAGTTTTCTATACTCCAAAGGTAGAAAAAGGTGAAGATAAAGACAGACGAGCTAGCACTTATACTCTGGATTTGGAAGCAAAAGGTATCCCTAGCAGCAAACTTTCGTTTAGTAGCAAAAACGAAAACTATAACAGGCAGGTTGCTCTTGATGGTAGTAATGATAAGCAAAATTGGAGCACAATAACTGGCGCCGACGTGATTTTTAACTATAATACGCCAAAGTTTTTTGGGGCAAAAAACACCGTAAGTTACCCGGAAAGTAACTATCGATACTTAAAATTAACAGTTTATAATCGGGACGACCAGCCAATAAGCTTGGCGGATTTTAAAGTTAGCGGAGTACTTAGAAAAGTATTGTTTGAGGCAGAACCAGATAGCACTTATAAACTTTACTATGGAAACAACAAGGCAAGGTTTGCAGAGTATGATTTGGACGCCTTTATTCAGTACCTGGATACTACAAACACCGTAAATGGAGTACTGGGAGCGCAAGAGAAAAATAGTGATTTTAAAGGTGAAATAGCGCCAGAAGTACCGCTGACCGAGCGGTATCCATATTTGCTTGCAGGAATTTTAGGAATTATGGTTTTAATTTTGGGGACATTGGTTGTGAGGATGGCCTTTGCGGTAAAAAAGGGTCGCTAACTTTTTCTTTAAACAAGGTTTATGCTTCTGTAATGGGTTAGAATTATAGTTGCTGCCCCAATGAACTACTACCAAAAATCGCCCCAGGAAATTTTTGAAGAATTTGAAGTCACGCTTGAAAAAGGTTTGAGAAATGATTCTGCGAGGGAAAAACTCAAAGAATTTGGCTTAAACCTCTTAGCTCGAGAAAAAAAAGAAACGTATCTTTCAATTTTTATACGCCAATATAAAAGCCCTTTAATTTACATTTTGATTGCAGCCGGCGTGGTTGTGTCGATTTTACATGACTTTGTTGACGCTATCGCCATTTTCTTAGTTTTGTTTACAAATTCTATTGTTGGCGCAATTCAGGAAGGAAGGGCGAGGAATTCCCTTGAGAAATTGAGAAGTCTTACCCACCATAAGTCTTTGGTGAGACGAGGTGGTGAAGAGGTTTTGATTTCCGCGGATGAGATTGTCCGCGGGGATATTTTAATTTTGAAAGAAGGGGATAGAATCAGTGCGGATGCACGGATTGTAAAGGAAGAAAGCTTTAAGGTCGATGAAGCGATTTTGACAGGGGAGGCATATGCAGTTGAGAAGTGCATCGACCCCATAAAGAAAGAAAATTTGGTTGTTGGGGATCAGAAAAATATGGTTTTTTCGGGAACGAGTGTTGTTGCCGGTTACTGCGAGGCGGTAGTTGTTGCCACAGGCTTTGATAGTGAACTTGGGAAAATCTCCAAAGAAATTGCGGAAACTGCAAATGTGCCATTGCCCTTGGCTGCCAAAATAAATTCCTTATCAAGACTAATTGGTATTTCGGTTGGTGTTATTGCCCTGTTAGTATTTGTGGTTGGGCTTTTGCGTGGAATCCCATTTTTAGAAATTTTCAGTGCGACCGTAGGAATTGTTGTTTCTTTAGTTCCTGAAGGGTTGCCGGTTGCGGTAACTATTGTTTTGGCGCACGGTGTTTGGCGGATGGCCAAAGCAAAAGCAATTGTGAGGCAGATGGCTGCTGTTGAGGCTATGGGGAATGCAGATACTCTTTTGGTTGATAAAACGGGGACGATTACCACAGGGAAGATGGTTATTAGGCGGGTTTTATACAAAGCAGAGAAGTTTGAGGTTAGTGGGGAGGGATATGAGCCAAAAGGGAAGGTAGAAAACGTTTCGATAAATCGGAAAGCAAATGTGGCACAAGTATCAAAGGTATCAAAGGATCTTGATGAGTTGCGGAGTGTTTTGGAGCTGGTGTATTTGTCGCTTACTGCAGATGTTGTGCATGACGAAAACGGCGGATGGAAGCCGAGCGGAGATACTACGGAGGTTGCAATTGCGGTTTTGTGCAGAAAATTTGGTTTAGACCGTGAGAAGTTAGAAAAAGAATATAAGACTATTTTTGCAAAACCATTTGACCAGCAAAAGAGATATATAGAAGCTTCTTTTGAACGAAAAGGTAGGAAACACCATGTTTTTGTGGGGGCGCCGGATTTTTTATCCAAACGTTTGAAGGTAGACCACGGGTTTTTGAAGGATTATCACCAGCTTGCGAAAGAGGGGATGCGTGTAGTTGGTGTGGCGATTTTTGATGGCAGGCGTGTGATCGATAATGCACTTTTGGCAATTGATGAGGAAATTCGGCCTAACGTAGATAAATCTATAAAGGAGGCAAAAGCTGCAGGTTTTAGTGTTGTAATGCTCACTGGTGATTACCCGGAAACAGCAAAAGAAATTGCCAGAAAAGTAGACATTTACCACGATACTGATGAGGTTTTAACAGGTGTTGATGTGGAGAAGATGAGTGAAAGTGAGCTGGCGGACAAGGCAGATAAAGTTACGGTTTTTGCCCGCATTACGCCGGAGCATAAGTTAAAAATTGTAAAAGCATTTCAGAAAGCCGGTAAAATTTGTGCGATGACTGGTGATGGGGTAAATGACGCACCGGCTCTTCAGGCTGCAAATTTGGGGATAGGACTAGGAAGTGGAACCCAGGTTGCAAAGGATTCCAGTGACATTATTTTGGTTAACAATAACTTTGAAACAATAATAGAAGCAATTTCACAGGGTCGGGCAATTTATTTTTCGCTCAAAAAAGTTTTGCTTTACCTTTTTGCGACAAGTGCCGGTGAGGTTATGGTTTTGGCAGGGGCGGTATTTGTTGGTTTGCCGATCCCGCTTTTGGCGGTTCAAATCATCTGGCTTAATTTTGTGACCGATGGATTTTTTGTGGTCGCTTTGGCTCAGGATAATCCAACGGAGAAGGGACTAGTTTCTGTCCGGGAAATTGATACCGAGAATTTGGTGGACAAGCTGATGATTTATAGGGGGATTTTAGTGGGTGGGGCGATGCTACTTTGCACAATGCCTGTTTTTTATTATTTCCAAGAGCATTATTCGCTAACTTATGCTAGGAGCATTACTTTGGTAATTTTATCTGTTTCGCAGTGGTTTAACGCTTTTAATGTCAGAAGCCGCAGTAAATCTATATTTTTACAGAAGCCAAGTGCCTGGTTGTTGGTTGCCTTGGGTATTGTTTTTGTAATGCAGATTTTTGCGCTTGGGACGGAATTGGGGAATAAGTTGTTGCGTCTTGAGAACTTATCTTTGGAACACTGGATTTTGGCATTTGCTGTTTCCACCTTGGTTATTTGGGTAGAAGAGGGAAGGAAGATTTTAGTCAAAGTGATGAGTCAAAGGGTAAAGTATAAAACAGCTGTTGCCGGTGAAAAGTAGAAGGTTTTTTGTTAAGCTGGAAGGGTGAGGTTCAATATTAATTCGGTTTTGCTTCTAGCGATTATAGCCATTTTGTTGTGCCTTGCTCTTTACTTACTCTTTGCTTCTAGAATTATTAAACTTGGTAGCGAGTCTCTAGATTGGTCCGTTTTTCTGTCATTAGCTTTACTATCACTTGTGTCATTTGGTTTGATAATAGCATTGTCCGCTATAAAGCTTCTTAGGAAATTAAAAAAGTAATTGTATCTCTCTGTAGTTCTTGTTAAGCTGAAATTAGATGATCAAAGTTGCAATTAATATCAGCCTTCTCGACCTTCGGTCTGCGCTTCCTGATATTTCTGTCCACCAAAATTTATTGGAGGATATATGTTGAAGGTGGCCATAAATGGTTTTGGGAGAATAGGCAGACAGGCATTTAAGGTGTGGTTTGACAAGCACCGAGATGAAATGACTGTGGTTGCCGTAAATGATTTGACGGACGCAACAGTTCTTGCGCACCTTTTAAAATACGATTCGGTTTATAGAACCTGGAATCGCAATGTTGCTGCTCAAAAATTAATCGAAGATATTAAGCTTGCTAAAGACGGTGAGGCGGTTGGCAAAATTTCTGTGGATGGATTGGAGATTGCTACTTACGCAACTAAAGATCCGGAGAAGTTGCCCTGGAAAGATTTAAATGTTGATGTAGTTATAGAATCCACGGGCCGTTTTACCAAAAAAGAAGATGCTACAAAACATATTACTGCCGGTGCTAAAAAAGTTGTGATATCGGCGCCGGGCAAAGAAACCCCTACATTTTTACTTGGAGTTAATGAAGAAAAATATGCGGGAGAAACCGTTTTAAACAACGCGTCTTGTACCACAAATTGTATTGCGCCAGTTGCCAAAGTTATCAACGAAAAATTTGGCATAAAAAAGGCGATGATGACGACGATTCACGCTGTCACGGCAGAACAAAATTTGGTAGATGGTCCGCCACCGGGCGGGAAGTCTGCAGATCTAAGAAGGGCTCGGGCAGGTTATATCAACATTATTCCAACAACAAGTGGTGCTTCTATTGCGACTACCGAAGCAATCCCGGAACTTAAAGGCAAGTTTGATGGGGTGGCGCTTAGGGTTCCGGTGCCGGTTGGATCGATTTCCGATATTACGTTTCTACTTGAAAAACCCACTACAGTTGAAGAAGTAAATGCTGTGTTAACAGAAGCTTCCAAAAACGTGCCGGAAATTTTGGCGGTTTCTAACGAACAGTTGGTTTCTTCGGATATTGTTGGTCGCAGCGAATCATCCATAGTTGATCTGTCACTAACCCAAGTCGTTGACGGCGATATGGTAAAGGTTTTTGCCTGGTACGACAATGAATACGGATATTCTAATAGGCTTATTGAACAAGTAATTCAGGTTGGAAATTACACGTAATTGTTTTGTTATCCTTATTATCTTAAAATATTTCTATGAATGATCTAGGTTTGGAGCAAAAAGAAGAGTTTGATGTTTTGTATAAAAGGCTTAGAAATCTCGAAGTACTGGTACGAAAATCTGCAGGTAAGTTGTTGAGTGCAGAAAATATTCAGGACGCACTAGAAGCTCTATATGAATGGAACTTTTACCACATCGGGCTTTTTCAAATAGATTCTCAAAAAGACAGGTTTAGTTATGGAGGAGGAGCTGAAATAAATGAAATGGCTCTGAATTCCAAACGTTTACAGGAGCAAATTCAACTTGGTGATTGGAAAGAAGCAAAAGAGGAATTTAAGGAAATGAATGTACATGATGGTGTATCAATAACAACTGACCATGCAGAAGAATTGGGTCTTAATCCAGATTTAACATTTGGTGGGGTTAAATTATTTCAGTCTGATTTTGAAGGAGACAATGAAATATGGGAAAATTTTGTAAACAAACAATTAGGATTGATTCCAGATAAAACTGAGCCATATGTTTATTCTGGTTTAGAAGTATTGAAAAAAAGTGTTGAGATTTCTTCCTAATTTGCTTCTTGAAAATTTAGATGCTGAAACCCTTCAAAACGTTCAGGGTAAACGAGTTCAGCATGACACGAACTATTCTGTCATCCTGAATTTATTGTTGCATTCTATGCAAGAATAATCGTTATTATTTCAGGATCTATAATTACTTTGTGAGTCGAAGTTATTATATTTATATTCTCACAAATTCTCGGAACACTACGTTTTATATTGGTGTGACTAATAATTTGATTCGAAGAGTTCACGAGCATAAAGAAGAAATGTTGTCAGGTTTTACCAAAAAGTATAAACTCAAAAAGCTTATATATTTTGAAGAGTATCAAGACCCTAAAGAAGCGATAGCCAGAGAGAAACAGCTAAAGAATTGGCATAGAGATTGGAAATTAAATTTGATTAAGTCGACAAATCCGGATTTTAAAGATTTATATGCCGAGATTCTAGCATAGATTCTGATAAAGCAGATCCTGAAACAAGTTCAGGACGACTCTTGAGCCGGTTTGGGACGACTAAGGAGTCGATTTGCATTTCCCTCGTTGATTTTATTGGAGTTTCCTTTAATTAGTCTTGCTTTCCGGATGGAAGCGGATGGCGATGACCCTGATTATTACCAGTGCAAAAAGGACTCCAATTAAGGCGGCGATTTTTTCGGTGTTTTCGCTTCTAAACCAAATACTAATAAGCTCCGAAAGCATGACAACCAGCACCGTATCCACAATGTAAGTTACACGGACTCTGCCTTCTGTGAAGTAGGTAAATGCTGTTTTATAAATTTCTACAACCGCCAGAAGTATTAGAACATCCACAATGATTTTTCTAAGCGCGACCGCTAAAGATTCCTTGAGAATGTAGGAAAGATCCCAAAATGTTTTTATAATGCCGGCGCAAAGGGCGATAAGAATTAAAAATATTAGTAAGGAAAGTAGGAATCTGCTAAGTCTTTGGAAAAAACGGGAATATTCTAGTATGGTTACAAATTTGCTGGTTCCGGAATTTTTATTCAGGCTCTTCAATTGGTGTTTGTCCGTTTCCGTTTTGCCGTGCGCTTTTGAAGGCTGCAATATGTTTGGCGGCGATGGCAGGGAGAAAATTTGTAATTCTAGCAATATCTCTTAAATCTAGGATTCTGCCAAGAAGCGAAGAGATTTCTGGGTCGTTAGGGTCTAATTCGTGTTGTTCGATAAGAGACTCACGGGTTATAGGTTTATCTATTATTAAAACACGGGTGCTGTTGCTAGCTTGTAGTAGTTGGTTGTCTGGCGCTGGCGAAGGTTGATGGTCATTACCACTGCCGATAATGTGTTCTGATGGAGTTGGTTGTCCGCTATCACGATCTAAATGCATGCGATCACAGGTTTACAATAATAAAAAACTTTTTAGCAGTCTGTGTCAATAACTAAAAAGTGGATGTTTGTCCAAAAAGTTGTATAATTTGCGGCTGTTATGGTTGAGAGACCCGTGGACTTATCAACTTCTGGGCAACTTTTTACTCCGGGAAAGTCCGGATATTTTGCGGCAAAGTTAAATAAGGAGGATGGAAGATCTCAGGAGAACATGTTGGGTCTGGAAATATATGCATCTACACATAGCTTTGTAAAAGCCAAACACATCCCTTTGTTGGGAAAATTTTCTTATTTCAGAAATAATCCTGTTGTTTTTGAGGATGCGGTTGTTAGTGTTGAGAGAATTAAAGGTTGGATGAGTGAGTATGGTCCTTTTGCTGTCGAGCGGATTCATGGAGCATTTCATTCGGATATTCCGAACGCATTGAAGAACTTTCTCTGGAACTCTTTTGTTCCTCTTGCAAAACCGTATGAGCCTGGTAAAGCAAGTGATAGGTGGCTAATAGCTGTACCTGTTTCCTGGATAACGATGACTGCTCAGAATAATCATGCGACAAAGTTAGCTGGGGAGTTTGGTGCCGGTCTTAATTTCCATAGAAATGTTGTTGAGCGTGCGGTAAAAACGGGTAGAATGAAAAAAATTCGCGGTAATGCGGGCTACATATGGATTGAGAATGATCTAGACTATATCCGTGAAAGACCTGATCAATTTAGAAGAGAGGTTAGTATAGTTTCGGCTATTGAGGCAATTAAAATGTCTGGTGCTGACGGACTTATTTTAGGGATAGACCACGCATTTCGGGCAAACAAGGATCCAAGGGATTATTTTGAAGAGCATGCAGATCTGCTTAAAGAGAATTTGAGGTGCATTCATATTTGCGGTAGTAAAGGTGACCATTCACCACTTTTGCCCGATGATAAGGAAGTTGTGGAACTGTGTCGATGGTTAGGGCCGAGATTGGATCCGCGAGTAAGGTTTTGTGTAGATACGAATCCCTTTTTAGAGGCAGGATATACTGAAGATCAACAATATGATGGCTACAAGGGTGCCGTTCATATGCTTCAGTCTGTATAATTGAAGTTGCCCACAAGGTTTTTTTCTGTTGTACAATAACTACATTGACCAAAGAGTCTGCCCATGGATTTATCTAACATTTACTGCGCCAGGCCTACAAACGTTCACAAAGGAAACTTTGGGAGTGTTTTGGTTGTGGGCGGTTCTAAACTTTACAGTGGATCTGCCACACTGGCAGCAATTGGGGCAGTTAGAAGTGGTGCCGATTTAGTAACTGTTGCGGCACCTGCGCGGGCTGCGGATGTTGCATCTCATACACTTTGCGATCTTATTACTTATCCTCTGCGTGGAGATTACCTTAAGAATACTCATGTTGCCGATATTTTGGATTTACTTTTAGTTCGTAAAATTAATGCGGTAGTGATTGGACCAGGGATGGGAAGGCACAGGTTAACAGTTGGGGCTCTCCAAAAGCTTATTACCAAAATTAATTTGCCAATGGTATTGGACGCGGATGCTTTGTTTGCGATTAGCATGAACCCAAAAATAACTCTAAGCAAACAATTAATCCTTACACCTCATGCCGGGGAGTTGGCGATTCTGATGAAACTGCATAAGCTTTCGGAAAATTTTGATGTAAGGCTGAGTACTGCGAAGGATGCAGCTAAAAAATACGGTGCGGTAGTGCTGCTTAAGGGCAATGTGGATATAATTACAGACGGGACAAATACAATTACAAATAATACCGGGAGTCCTTACATGACTAAGGGCGGATTTGGAGATGTCCTGGCGGGCATTTGTGCAACTTTATTGGCGCGCGGAGTAGGGCTTTTTGAAGCTGCTAATGTCGGGGCATACATTAGCGGAAGAGCGGGGGAAATGGCCGCCCAACATTACGGAGAAGGACTGGCCGCAAGCGATGTGTTTAACTTTATTCCTCGCGTAATTCACGCCAGTTGACGCTTGTTGACACCCGGCGTGGTCGTTGATATACTTCCTAGCAGTGAAATTTTCCCAGTACCAGATGGTAAGGGATTTTGTAGGGAATAAAAATTTAATGTTGAAAAATTTTCAAATTATATCAACTGTTGGGCGCAGTTTTGCGCCTTAGATTTTATCCCTTCAGCACGTATTAATAAATAGACGCGAGTGAGTAAGACGGCGCAAGTTTTCTTGCGTTTGGACGGGCCCGTAGTTCACCTGGTAGAACACCCCATTTGCACTGGGGAGGTAAGCGGTTCGAGTCCGCTCGGGTCCACTTCGATCGATAAAATCGGTCTCAGTGTAAACACAGTCGGCTCCGCCGGAATGATCAATTTCCAAATTGGGATTTGGAGTTTGGGATTTGGTCATTCTCGCGAAGCGAGAAGCACCTTAACAAGAGAATATAATCAAACAAAAATCATATTCACATTTTGGACGTGGATATGACAAGGTAAAGTAAGTAACACGAGTTTCAAACGCTTTAGCGTTTTTGAAACTGAGTGGAAGAAAATTGAGCAATTTTATGCATTTAATGGATGCCTTGGTGCAACATACCGAAGAAGGACGTGGAGGGCTGCGATAAGTACCGGTTAGCTGCCGTCAAGCTATGACCCGGTAATTTCCGAATGGGGAAACCCATCCATTTATTGGATATCTCTTTGCGAATAAATAAGCTTTGAGAAGGGTACCGCCTGAACTGAAACATCTAAGTAAGGCGAGGAAAAGAAAATAACAATGATTCCCTAAGTAGTGGCGAGCGAAAGGGGAACAGTCTAAACCATAGATTCGTCTATGGGGTTGCGGGACTCAAACGTGAGATCTCATTTGAAGTAGCAGAATTGTCTGGAATGGCAAACCATAGAGAGTGAAAGACTCGTATGCGAAACTTTAAATGGCTCTATGAGAATCCCAAGTACCACGGGACACGAGAAATCCTGTGGGAATCCGGCTCGACCATGAGCTAAGACTAAATATGTGTTGCAACCGATAGTGAACTAGTACCGTGAGGGAAAGGTGAAAGAGTACCCCGGAAGGGGAATGAAAAGTACCTGAAATTAAATGCTAACAAGCAGTTAGAGCTCGAGTTTACTCGGGTGATAGCGTGCCTATTGAAGAATGAACCGGTGAGTTTTCCCAATCTGTAGTCTAAGGGCAGCAAGTCCGCAGGCAAAGTGAAAGCGAGCGTTAATAGCGCGAAATATATACAGATTGGTAAAGACCCGAAACCGTGTGAGCTAACCATGACCAGGATGAAGTTTGGCGAAAGCCGAATGGAGGTCCGAACTAGTGTCAGTTGCAAGTGGCTTGGATGAGTTGTGGTTAGTGGTGATATACCTATCGAACACGGAGATAGCTGGTTCTCCCCGAAATATATTTTGGTATAGCCCATATTTTTAAACCTTAGGGGTAGAGCACTGGATGGATCGCTGCGGAGCAATCTGTAGCATTCAACCAAACTCCGAATACTAGGGCGTATAAATATGGAGTCAGTCCGTGAGGGATAAGCCTTACTGGGCAAAAGGGAAACATCCCAGATCCAAAGCTAAGGTCCCGAAGTGTATCTTAAGTGTAAAAGGTAGTATTTGTGCTTAGACAGCAAGGAGGTTGGCTCAGAGGCAGCCATCCTTTAAAGAAAGCGTAATAGCTCACTTGTCGATTTGGCACAGATGCGCCGATAATTCAACGGGGCTAAAGATACCACCGAAGCTTGGAATTTCTGATTTATCAGGAGTGGTAGGGGAGCGTTTGCATTGCAGTGAAGCCCCGGTGTAAACCGGAGTGGAGCGATGTGAAGTGAGAATGCCGGTATGAGTAGCGAAAGTCATGTGAGAATCATGACCGCCGAATGTCCAAGGTTTCCTACGCAACGTTCGTCGACGTAGGGTTAGTCGGTCCTAAGGCGAGGCCAGAAGGCGTAGTCGATGGATTTGCAGTTAATATTCTGCAACTAATGTAAAATCGTTATTACTAAAGGGAAGACGGAGAAGGAATGTTTCTGGGTCGAAATGATACGGCCCCTAAAGAGCAAGGAAGTGAACTGTAGAAAATCTCAGTTCGTGTTTATTCAAGCTCTTATAGGTAGTCGGCGCAAGCTGGCAAGAGAAATGGTTTCATCTTCCAAGAAATTATCTCGTTAGGAGATTTTATATTAACCGTACCGCAAACCGACACAGGTGGACTGGTATTAGTGTACTCAGGCGAGCGAGAAAACTTTCCTTAAGGAACTCGGCAATATAACTGGACGTACCTTTGGTAGATGTCCTCCCCCGATTCAATCGGGGGCGCAGTTA
>JBBTUN010000010.1:0-60124 GCA_038063735.1 Patescibacteria group bacterium | reverse complement strand
GAACCCATGACCTCCTCATTACCAATGAGGTGCTCTACCACTGAGCCACGTCGGCGAAAACCTGGTGGGCTTTTCAAATCACCCCTCCCTCCTAAAAAACCTGTGTTCACACTGAGCAGAAGTGTTTACACTGAGCAAATACGTAGTATTTGCGAAGTGCTGGGAGTAGGATTTGAACCTACGGAGCCCTTTCGGGCGACGGTTTTACAGACCGTTGCAATTGTCCACTCTGCCATCCCAGCAACTTTGCCCATTTTACAAAATACGAGCACCTATTACCACTTGCGAAAGCGCCTTAACTAAATTCTTGCTAAAATAAACTTAATGCCCAAGTCAGTCGACAGTTTGAAGTTGACAGTTCACAGTAAAGAAAAAACCGTGAACCGTGAACCGTTAACTGTTAACAAGCGCCAAAGACGCTTTGGTTTCTCCCTCATCGAGGTTCTCCTCAGCGTATTTATCTTAATTATTCTTACCGCAATTCTCTTAACGGCGTCAGGCACCTTAACCCTAACCCGCCAATCAAACCTGCAATCTACTGCATCAAAAATTGCATCCAAAAAGGTCGAGGATTTAAGAAACACTGCCTTTGCCTCACTACCTGCCTCCGGCCCATTTGCAGATCCTAACTTGTCTAAGTTACCGCAAGGCGCTGCAACGCTCACCGTTAGTAACTATCAAAGCTCAACGCAAATCAAACAGGTCTCAATCAACGTTACCTGGGTGGTAAATAGTACAACAAGGCAAGTACACATGGACACGCTAATTTACGAAAATGGTATTTAACACTCCAAAACGCATTAAAGGCTTAACCCTTGTAGAGCTGTTAATAGCGGCAGCTCTCTTAGGATTTGTCATGCTCACTTTAGGCTATATCTTTATCAATCATTTCAAATTTTTCCAGGATCAAAGCGCACTTATAACAATTACAGAAGACAATAAAGTTGTTCTGGACGAAATGATCAATCAAATTCGGGAGAGCCAATCGATTGTAGCCAGTTGTACACCTTGCGGACCGGATACGACAGGAGCAAATCTAATCATTCTGCAAATCTGGCCGCTTAATGCCACAAACGAACCCTTTGATGGCGGCACCAACTTTGACTATATCCAGTACAAAAGAGACGCAACCGACAATACGATACTGAAAAAAATTGTTTATCCCACAGCCACAAGCACAAGATCTAGTTTAAACAAAATAGTAGCAACCAGGGTATCCGACCTTACCTTTACATACAACAATGCTACCCCGGCCCAGGCTACAGAAGTCACAGCCAAAATTAAGCTTTCAGCAACAACTGGCAGCAAAACCCAAGACATAGAAAGAGAAGCAACAGCTCTTTTAAGAAACAAATGAAATTAGTTAATAGTTCGTGGTTAGTAGTTCATGGAAAGAAAACGTGCAAAGCCGTAAAGACTATCAACCATCAACTATCAACCACCAACTATCCCGGCCAAATTCTCGTCTTTGGCCTAATTTTTATAGCCGTAGTTCTAATACTAACTGCAAGCCTGTTTGGAAGAACTGCAGATTTACTAAGATTTGGTTCCGGGTCTGTTACGGGAGAAGAAGCAAATAGCCTTTCGGAGGCTGGCATAGAAAGAGCTCTTTGGCAGCTCAACCAAACTGCCGGCGCTTATTCGGGAGAAACAAACACAGCGCTTGGCACAACCGGCACGTTCACAGTAACCGTCGCAAACAAATCATCAAACCTTAAAACTGTAACAGCAACGGGTTACGTCCCAAACGCTACCTCACCGAAAAACAAAAGGGTAATTAAACTTGATGTAGGCATAGACAACACTATCATAGAATTTAATTACGCGGTTCAAGTGGGCACCGGTGGTGTCGATATGGAAAATTCAGCAACTATCACCGGCACGGTCTATTCAAACAAAACCGGGGCTGGCAGCATAAGCGGTACCGGGTCATCCAGGATTGTCGGGAATGCCTACGCGGTCGGGACAATCACAACTCCCGATCCCACCGTCACAGGCACAAAACACCAAAACCAAACAGCATCTCAAATGCCAACACTTGATTACCAATATTGGCAAGATGCTGCAACAGCAGGAGGGATTACTAACTGCACCGGTACGTGCTCCATATCGAGCGGCTCACCAAACCTTGGGCCGCAAAAGTATATTGGCAACCTGACACTCTCCAACACTGCAACCGCCATAATGAACGGCCCCATATATGTAACAGGCGATGTTACCATCCAAAACTCTGCCTCCCTAAAACTTAACAACTCATTTGGATCCAGCGGCTCTGTGCTCATAGTTGGAGGGAAAATCGTCACAGCAAATAGCGGCGGTTTTACACCTACTAGCTCTAGTCCTAAGGGTTACATACTTGTGGCAACCACATCAACGGCAAGCGATGCTGTAAAAATCCAAAATAGCGGTGTCAATGCCATATTCTACGCCCTCGACGGCGGTTCAGAGCTTTCAAACTCGGCCCAGGTAACAGCGCTGGTCTCCAAATCGATGCTTATCAAAAACAGCGCAAGCCTCACTTACGATTCAGGTCTTGCATCAGCCCAATTTACTACAGGCCCCGGAGGGTCCTGGCAAATAATAAAAGGGACATACAAATATAGTAATTAGATGGGTAGTTCGTTAGATGGATAGGCAGATAGCAAGTTTTAGATTCGAAAAGCTCCTAGTCTGGCAAAAAGCGGTAGAATACTCACTTTATATTTACAAAATAAGCACGAAGTTTCCCAAAAGTGAAATATTCGGCCTTCAATCCCAAATCAGAAGATCAGCCGTATCAATCGCCTTAAATATTGCAGAGGGATCAGGTCGAAGAACAAAAAAAGATTTTAGAAAATTTCTTCATGATTCCCTAGGTTCTTTAAGAGAGTCTCTAACTTGTCTCCACATTGTTGAACAACTAACTTACATTGATAATTCAGAATTTAATCATGCATACAATCTTGCAACAGAAATATCCAAAATGCTTTACAGGCTTGAACAATCACTCCAAGATTAGTTATACTGACACACTGTCAAGTTCTAACGAACTAACCAACTATCGATCTATCGAACTACCAAACTATCTAACTAATCAACATGGCAAAAAAATCAAGGCGAACAATAATAAATCTAACGTGCACAGTTTGTAAGTCGCAAAACTACGTGACAGAAAAAAACACGGACAACATGACCATTAAAAACAAAGGCCAAAATGTAAAAATAGCTCTAAAAAAATACTGCAAACGGTGTCGTAAGGTCCAGGAACACAAAGAAGCAAAAGTCTAAGCCCAATTTTAAATTTTAAGTTCTAAATTTTAAATCAATTTTAATTGTTTAAATTTTTTAAAATTATGATTTTAATAAAAATTTTAAATTAAAAATTAAAAATTTCTCCGCAGCCTTGATTTTGACCCCAAAACCAATTAACCTGAAGATAGTGCATAAAATAGTTAATAGTTCATGGTTTACCCTGATTCATGAAGGGTTCATAGTTAATAGGTTCAGAAAAAAATCTAATATACTACCAACCATTTATCCTGACAAAGGAAGGACGAACCACCGACCACGAACCAAACGTGGTTTCACTCTCATCGAAATCCTGGTCGTTGTTGGAATAATGGCAGTTCTTGCAAGCGCAATTTTATACTCCACCAACAACGCGCGCGAAAAAGGTAAGGACGCCAGGAGAAAAGGTGATTTGCAAGCAATCGCCACCGCTCTGGTTGCCTATTATGCCGACTTCGGACACTACCCACCCACTGACACAACCAACCTCAACTTGGATTATTCATCCTATCCTTACAACGAAAACTGGATCCCGGATCTAGCACCTTATCTACAAAAAATTCCCAAAGACCCCACAGCAAGTTTAATTCAACAGGTTGCCATGATCATTAAAAAACCTTTCAATTCACTTAATACAACAGCTAATAACCTTGCTCAATCTAAAAATGTTACTGGCCGTGTCGCCGCTGCCGGGTCAGTAACAGGTACTATCGTAGCCTCCGAAGACGATGCAAAACGAATAAGGGAGAACAATGAGTTTCAAAACACAGTTACCGACAATCCGATGGGGCATCCATTTGAATGTGCCCAAACTCGAGATTCCTACATGCGATTTACCCTAAATGGCCCTATCCCAAAAGACAGCACTGTCGATAGTGCCACAATTGCCTTTACTCCAAGAAACGATAGTGGAGTGGGTGACAATTCTTCTAACGCCGTAGCCCCAGGTTTTATAAAAAGCAGGTTTCGAGCTGAATTAAGTACAAATGCGCAGCAAATAGTAGATGGTAACGATTGGGGAAGCCGTCCAAAAACAGCTGATGCAGGTGTAATCAAATGGGGGGCAAACTCCTCAACACCTATACCTGTCTGGTATCCAACTCCGGTAAACCCCAACGACCTCAAAAGCCCCGATCTCAAAACAATAATCCAGGATTTAGTAAACCAATCGGGATGGACCAACTCTTCACTGCATATAAACATATATTGGGAAGACGACGGAACAACTAATCCAGGCGCTTACCCTAATTGCGGCGGCAGGGTGCCGGTTGCCAACGACGGTGCGGCAGTCGGCCTTGGAACAGCCCCCATCATAACCATTAACTGGTCAACACCAGCACCAATTCCAGACCTAAAAGGCAGACCCGAAAGTGGCGGCACACCACAAGGAAATTCTATCAACATCACCAGCGGCACAAACGCACGCCTTAGCTGGTCAGTTGCAAACTCCACAGACGCATCGTGTTCCCTGACAGGCGGTCCTACTACAAGCAGCGCAATTTCTATGGCAGACCCTCCCGGATTCGATACAACAAACCTAACAGCCACTACGGTGTACGATCTAACTTGCACCGGCCCCGGGGGAACCGGTTCAGATACTTTGTCGGTAAATGTCTCCGCAACGCCACTTGTCTGCAGTCCGGCCTCACAAACATTCACGTTACCAAACGCAAACGCTTCCTTTGCAGCGTCCGGAGGAACCGGAACCTATTCATGGTCCGCACCTAATTCATCCAACACCACCGGAAGCGGCACTCCGTTTTCCACATCATATAACACTTCCGTAGGCTCCCCATTCACCGTGACTGTAACAAGTGGTGCTCAAAACGCGACATGCTCTGTAATAGTCAATCCCGAACCACCCATAATTCCGCCGGATCTTCCCGGGGGTTCAGGCACAGGTACCGCTTGCAACGATAAAAGTTTCATAATCTGCTATCGAGTCTCGTCAAACCGAAAAAATTTTGTTCTTTGGATACAACTAGAAAACACTGGCGATCCGGATATTTATAATAGCCCTAAAGACAGCGCCGTCTGTAACGACAATGACTCAACAATCGTACCACCACCTGGCGGCAGCTCACATTATCTCAACTATTGTATCCGTTCCCCCAGATAGTTTTCTTGATCTAATCATCAAAAAGCGTTAACCTTAAACTAATGCCCAAGATAGTTAGTAGTTTATGGTTCATAGTTCACAGTCTCAGAAAAAAATTTAACAGACCACGAACCACCAACCACGAACCACGAACCAAGCCCGCTTTCACTCTCATCGAAATCCTGGTCGTTGTTGGAATAATGGCAGTTCTTGCAAGCGCAATTTTATATTCCACCAACAACGCACGCGAAAAAGGTAAGGACGCCAGGAGAAAGGGTGACCTCTCGGCAGTCGCTAGTGCCCTAACAGCATATTTTACCGACAATCACCACTATCCACCTACAGATTTAGTCGCCAACCCATCACTGGATTATGTTTCATATCCTTATAGTGAGTCGTGGATTCCAAACCTCGCCGGCTATCTTGATAAATTACCAAAGGACCCTTTGCAAACCAGCGTAATTTCCCAACTCGCAAACATTGTAAAAACAATCATGAACTATCCGTACAATCAACAAACAGCTGCAAATGGTCAGGTCGCTGCAACAAATAATGTCTCTTATTCGGTAACAGCCTCAGCAGACGACGGAAAATACATCAGTTCCGGACCCAGCACCGGATTTTTTGACACCGCAGTCAGCGATGTACCTGTCGGAAAACCATTTGAAACGAATTGCCTTAACACAAGAAATAGCTTCATGATGTTCAGAAATGTCAATATTCCTGCCGGAAAAACTATCTCCTCAGCTACAATAACTTTTTCAATGAGAAACGCAGTCCCGCCTTACAGTATGCCCCAACCAGATTCATTTTACGACGCAAACACACCTGTAAAAACAAAATTCCGTGCAGAAAAAACGTTAACACCGGCCTCGCCCGCAGACGGATCCGGGTGGGCAACCGAAATGAACAAAGCTCATACAACCGAGACAATTCCCCCGGATATCGTTGTCTGGAACCCACCCGGCACAGTTTCCTTCGACATTACGTCTTCAATCAGTGATCTCAATAGCCTCTCTGGCTGGGCAGGCCCGACACCAAGAGACGTACTTTTATTCTGGCTTGATAACGGAACACCCCTTGGGTCTTGTGCTGGTAGAATAGGAGTTTCTTACGACGGTTCTGTTACAGACCCAGGCGACCCGGCAAGACCCATTTACGGCAATGCTCCAAAATTAGATATTACATACGCAGACGTCATCACGCCGCCAAGCACATGCACTGACCCGCTAGCAACAAACACCGGAGATCCACTACCTTGCACATATCCACCAATAACGACAGGTGCTTGCGACAACTTTGCAACAAATGTCTATTGTTACAGGACTTCTACAAACCAAAAAGTATTTGTTCTGTGGACAAAACTCGAAAACGCCAACGACCCTGAATTATACGGAAATGCCAACGCAAAATGTATAGCGAACGATTTCGACCCGGTAACAAACCCTGCATCGCCATATTTGGATCTCGGCATCCCCAACAACAGCGCCTTTAACTACTGCATCAAATCCCCGCAATAAAAATTAGTTAGATAGATAGAAATACTTGCACGGGCGGAAGGAATCGAACCCTCGTTATCGGTTTTGGAGACCGAAGTCCTACCACTGAACGACGCCCGTATCAATAGGTGTCATTATAAACTAGATACTGGAAACTGGAAACAATCTTATTGAATACCCAAAGCTACTTTTTTATGCGGCTTTTGGCATTTGGACAAGTTTACCAATTTGAACTTTGAGCTGACTCATGATCATTTCCGAAGCTATAATCCTGTACAAATATTGGTTGCCCAAGTCGTTTCCTTCATCAAACATACCACGAGTCGATTCATCCTCTATTAAATGATATATCGTGACGGGCCTTACTTTCTCACCATGAATAGGCATCGTTCCCGCTACTACTGACCTATACATATCCTTTTGTCTTTCTACCTCAGACATGTTTGCGTCTTCTGTTCCAAAATCTACATCAAAATCTGTTTCTGGAAGAGGAAAACCATAATTAAACTCAACATATTTTTTAATAGCTCTATATAAATTGGGCGCGCCATCATGAACTGCCTGCAAATCGTAGCCTAAATTTTTAAATCTGCCGTCTTCATCAGCAATATACGTTAAAATTGCGTTGGTAGAATCATCAACATTAAACCTCTGATCCTTGGTAAGCCTATCAGGCTCCTCCTTGTCCCTTACTACCGTCAAACCCATCGCTTCACCAATATGTGGCATTATTTGAAATATTCCACAAGCTCCGGCATCAGATTCCGCATGCGGGTCTCCTCCAGATTCTGTCGCAGCCAGCGCGGTCAAAAACCTTGGAGTAAGCTCGCTCAAACCAACAACACGGTCGTCTGCATTGTTTACCATCTTTTCTCTGATTCTATTTTCAAGAGAAAGCAATGTAGAAATGTTCATTAGGCCTTGCTCTGTACCATAATCAAATTTCCCCAACACCTCTTTGCCCGCAACCGGAATCCTGCCTACTTCTGGCTCAAATAACACTTTTTTCTCATCATCCGTCAAACCAGGCAGCAATAAATCGAACCCTTCCGGGGGATTTTGTGCCAAAGACTCTATAGTTACTCCCCCAACCTTACCTTTTTCCCAATCAAAACCAATTCTTTCAAGTCCACCTTTGGCCCTTTTTAAAAAAAGGTCATATTTCTCATCAATTTTCCTACCGACAACATCAGGGTACCTTGATTTACCGTAGCCTAAACCACTTAAGGCCGCCGCCGCCGCCAACGCTCCGGCTCCGAGCCCTCTATTAAAAGTTCGTCTACTCAAAGGCTTTTCTAACATTTCTGCAACCGCATCCCTCACTATAACTTAAGTTTATCCCGTTTAAAGCTAGTTTGCCAAGCCTCACTACACTTCTTGTATAATTCCAGAGCTATGCAGGACAAAGTACAACAACTATTAAACGATAATAAACTCGATGGTCTTTTAATAACCAACCAGGTAAACATTTTTTACCTAACCGGTTTTAAAGGCGTTTCGCCGCAAGAACGAGAGGCGCTTTTGGTAATTGGTAAAAACAAATCGACGCTAATCACCGCAAGACTTTACCAAGCCGAGGCCTCAAAATTGAAGTCTGACAATTTAATAGTAAAAATCGCTACAGAAAGAAACGAATATGAAGACTTTATCAAAGATAGTTTGCAGGTGGGCTTGCCCACCGAAGCTTTAGCGAAGGTGGGTTTTGAAGCTCACGACATAACCGTAGCAGAGCACAAAAAATTTAGACTTTTGGCAAAAAAATCCAAGCTTACCCCCACTAATCATTTAATAGAAAATTTACGAGCAGTTAAGACAGAAAAAGAAATAGAAAAGATAGAAAAAGCCCAAAACATTACAAGTCGCGCATTCACACAAATTTTAAAAACAATCAAAATCGGCCAGACAGAAGCAGAAATATCAGAAAAGCTAAAATCCATAACTTGGCACTTTACGCACCAAAGCCAGGCTTTCGAACCTATTGTTGCCTCCGGTCCAAATTCCGCCAAACCTCATCACGTCACCAGCGATAGACGACTAGTAATTGGCGATACACTTCTGTTTGACTTTGGAGCCAAATACCAAAACTATTGCGCCGATTTTTCCCGAACGGTTTTTATAGGAAAAGCAAGTGGAGAGCAAAGAAAAATATTTAACCTTGTGCTAAAAGCCCAAAAAGCAGCAATCGCCAATATTAAGCCGAAGATCAAAGCAAAAGCGGTTTTTGAATCTGCAGCTCACACCTTTAAAAAAGTTGGCGTTGGTGACCACTTCTTGCACTCACTCGGCCACGGTATAGGCCTACAAGTTCACGAAGGGCCGTCTCTGGGAGCAAAATCAAAAGACATTTTAGAACGCGGCATGATTTTCTCCGTAGAACCCGGCCTTTACTTTAAATGGGGTGGTGTTCGCCTGGAAGACCTGGTTGTGGTGGGCACGCATGGCGCAAAAGTCCTTGGAAGGGCTGCAAAATTTATTGAAATTAAATAGACCAAATAAATCTAAACAGAGGGCCCACAAAAAGTTGTAAAATAAAAACAGTGAAAAAAATATTATATTCACTTGCCATTGTAACTGGATTCGTTGTGCTTTTCACCATTGTTTACCTTGCCTCCACGCGTAGTACCGTAACAGCACCAACAAAAGAGCCCCAAGCAAGTGGTGCAATCGCAAAGCCAACCTCGACTCCTGCCGATTTCAAAGACAATGAAGATGCCCTCAAAAACGCGCTGAATCTTTACATCAAAAATAAACAAGAAGGGCTTGATATGGTCAATGGGCCATGCCTAGGCAAAGTTGCAGATGATTGGGTTTTGGACATAGCACACAAGCCAAGACAGAAAATAGACGACGATCCAAAAAATCAGTGTGCGGATTTTCGTGAAGGCAGGGTCCACCATTTCATCGAGCTGGACGAAAATGGCAAACTAATAAACTTTCAATAGTTGAAGAAACCAACAATAAGCCTAACAATTTATCAAGCTAGGAATAGAACCACATCTATGCAATCATAAATTAATGAGGGTAAAAACAAAAAATGGGAATATCGTCATTCCCCTTCTGATATTTCTTTTCATAGCCGCAACTATTCTTTATCTGTCCAAGTTTTTCAACCAGTCCCAGGCAGATGTAGAAACAGCAATAGACAGTCACTACGAGGGCTTTGGCACTATAGCCTTGTCCGCCAAAATGGATCCTGCCCAAAAGTGGACAGCACACACGAACTCAACATACAAATATAAAGTTCACTTCCCAAAACAATGGGTCGGTACTCAAATTGATAGCAAAAAAGAACCTCCGGATGTAGTGGAAAAATTTTTATCAAATAAAGTTAAGCTAAAAGTTACGGTCACAAAAAACGTTGAGATTCCGTACTATATCAAGCCCACCACATTTGGAAACAACAGCTTCTATTACTATCAGGACACAAATTACTTCAAAACAGCAGTTACAAAGAAAAACAACCTCTACTACCTTGTCGAGTTAACACAAGACAATTATTTTTCAAGCCCTCAAGAATACAGGGCAGTTTTTTTTCAAATCCTCAAAAATTGGGAATTGTTAAATTAAATTTACTCCTGGTTACGATTCTCTTCTTTTTGTTTCGCTTCCGACACAAAAATCTTGCGGCCATCCACTTCCGTTCCGTTTAGAGTATCCATAGCCTTTTTAGCATCTTCCTCACTTTTCATTTCAACAAAACCAAAACCTCGGGACCTGCCGGTTTGCTTGTCCATCACGACATTGGCGTCAAGTACATCTCCAACCTTTGCAAACGCAGCCCGCAAGTCGTCGGAGGTCATTGAATACGCTAAATTCCCAACAAATAACTTAGTTGTCATTACCTATCACACTCCTTTCATCAAATTTTTATGGAAAACATTCTTGTATCTATTAAGAAGATCTAAAGCGCAAGGACTCAACTTTCTAAACTAATCATATTAGTATCGGTTACAAAATGTCAAATCACATATTTTGCCCCTTTACCCCCAAAATATGGATGTTCATTTTGGGGCTTGCCAAAAACAACAAATTAGGTTTAAATCGACTCACAGTCTGCATAAGTGGAAAATGTAAAAAAAGAAACACTGGTACTAACCTCAAAAAGCGTACTAACAATAAGTGCAAATACTCCTTTTAAAAAAATTCTCAAAAAAATAAAGCGAAATAAAAAAGCAGATGTTGTTCTTGTAGAAAAACCCAAGGCCTCTCAAATGGCAGCCGTATTATTTTCAAGGCTCATGGGAAAAAAATTTATCTGGGCGCAAAACTTTTCTAACCCACCCATTCCCGGATTTTATACAAAACTACTTCTAAACCAGAGCGACACAATTTTTGTCTCTTCAAAAAAAATGGCTGCCAGACTCCATTCCTTCGGCATCGACAAACCGAAGATAAGAATCAAAAAATGACCAATTACAAAATTCCAAACTCCAAATTTTTGTCATTGGGGTTTGGCCATTTGTCATTGTTCCAGCACCACCCAGGGCCTTAAATCCTTTTTCTTAACAACAGGAGCCACAATAAACTTGGTAGCACTTTTAATAAACATTAAAGTTACAAAATTAACTTTCTCGTGTTCCTGCCAAAACCCCACTGGCACCGCCAATTCGCGGCCATAAGTTTCTTTGATAAGCTCTACCTCTTCGCTTCTGGGATGATCAAAGTAAATCACCCTGTCTACTATAAATTGCCCTACAATTTTTTCTCCGGGAATTTTCATAAGAACGACGTCTCCACGGGCAACTTTTCCAAATGGATCAATTTTAATTTTGGAGAATCTACCCTCAATCTTTTTGCGACCGCTAAATATCTCCTCAATTGCCCAACTCCCCAAAATCGCCAAGTGCTTTGTCATTTACTTTAGGATTATATCTGAAGACTAAAATTTTGCAAAAATTATTACAAATCCAGTTTCTTAAGGTAGTCGCTAAACTCTTCTCTCACATCTTCATGTTTTAAGCCGTAATCTACAACCGTCTTTAAATAACCAACCTTACTACCACAATCATAATATTTACTGTTTTTAACTTCTATCGCGTGCACCTTCTTGCCATCCTTCATCAGATTGTTAACTCCATCAACATAATAAAGCTCGTTCCCGCGATCTATTGTTTCCGGTATCGCCCGCTCCAACGCCTCAAAAATATCGGGTGTAAACAAAAACCCCGAAACCACAGCCAGGTTAGAAGGTGCCTTATCTGGCCCGGGTTTTTCTATAAACTGGTCTATTTCAATAACCCCATCACCAACGTCGCGTCCGCCAACATATCCATATTTTTTTGTGTCACCCGGATCCGTCGTGCGAATTCCGGATAAAATTGATGTGCCGTATTTTTCATACGCTGCAATCATTTGTTTTGTCCTGGATGGCTCTGCTGCCACAAAATCATCCCCCCAAAGCATCACAACAGGTTCGTCTCCAACAATTTCCTTCGCCACCAAAAGTGCATGCCCATTACCAAGCGCTTCTTTCTGGCGAACGTAGACAAAGTTAGCTAGTTCCGAAATTCGCCTGACCTCCTCAAGTAACTCCATCTTTCCATCCTTCTCCAGTCTCGCTTCAAGTTCAAAATGTTTATCAAAATGGTCCTCGATCGCCCGCTTGTGCCAACCGGTAACCAAAATTATCTGCTCAATCCCCGCCTCAATTGCTTCCTCAACCACATACTGAATAATCGGCTTATCTACAATCGGCAGCATTTCCTTGGGCATGGCTTTTGTTGCAGGCAAAAACCTGGTTCCAAAACCGGCTGCCGGTATAACGGCCTTTCTAACCTTTTTCATAGATAACCAAAATTATCCTCCAAATGCGTATCCCAAATCAACCTACTGTTCTTTTGACTCCCATATCCATTCTGTTCCCTCCGTCTCTTTACCTTTGATACTTGTACTACTTTTGATACTTCTGTTATCATACTCACCAACCTTGACAATTGAGGGGAGATTTTTTAGTGGCTTTAACCCTAATAGATTGTTTAAGGATTAAAAAATGTTCAATCCTATAACCTACATAAAGGAATCGAAAGCAGAACTAGATAGAGTAGTTTGGCCAACACGCGCCGAAACAATAAGGCTGACAATTCTTGTATTTATGGTTTCGGTCATAATTGGAGCCTACATTTCTGGGCTTGACGCATTTTTTACAATAATGGTGGAAAAATTTCTAAAGGGAGGACAATAAATGCAAGACGATGACAAGAACAATAAGGGTACAGATGAGTCAGAAGAGACAAAGGTAGAAGAAGAATCTACTGCCACTCCTGACGAAAATTTGAGCGATGACGCTCATGCAGTAAACGACCCTATCGACGAACCTCACAACAAACCTACGGAACCCGAAGTTACTACCGACACTACCGATGTTACTGACTCTACTGAATCTACCGATCCAACCGACAGCACAGACTCTACTACCCCCACCGAACCCACTGATTCTACCGACACTACCGATTCTTCCGAGCCAAAATCCAAACCCCGCCCGGTGGATACCCCAGTTTCAAAGGGTACCCATTGGTACGTCGTTCACACCTATTCCGGTCACGAATCCAAAGTAGCTGCAACTCTAAAGCAAAGAATCGAGTCGCAAAAACTGCAAGACAAAATAGTTGATATTCTTGTCCCAACTCAAGACAAAATAGAAATTAAAGAAGGCAAAAAAAATACTGTCAAAGAAAAAATATTCCCGGGTTACTTACTTATTAATATGATCTTGGACGATTTTACCTGGCTTGCCGTTCGCACAACTCCTGGCATAACCGGCTTTATTGGCACGTCAAACAAACCAACTCCCCTGCCGGAAGACGAAGTTGCAACAATTAAGCGCTTCATGAGTCTTGAAGCACCTAAGTTCAAAACTGCTTTTGGCCAGGGTGAAGCCGTAAAAATTACAGATGGGCCGTTCTCCGAATTTTTAGGCACGATTTCCGAAATTGATGAGGAAAAAGGCAAATTAAAAGTGTTAGTCTCCATCTTCGGACGGGAAACTCCTGTCGAGCTCGATTTTCTCCAAGTCGCCAAACTCTAAATCCGTTGCAATTTAAAACCAAAAATTGTTAAAGTCGTAAAGTGCGATACCGATACATAAAAAAATTCTCTAAAAAATCTCATTATCCGTGGCTTCCAAAAATCCTGCTGATATGCGCCATAATCATTTTCTTATTCACCGTTTTTTACAAAAAAAATGAAAATGGGCAAGGGAATATACAAACTCCTTCCTTCTCACCCCCGATCCAAAAATCAACAACAAAACCAACACCGCCACTAGTAAAAGACACCAATCAAAAAATCCAGCAGTTACTGGAAAGCTCTGTAATAAACCTCCCTGGTAAATACGCAGTTGTAATCAAGAACCTCAAAAAAAATCATACCTATGAAATAAACGCGACAGATACTTTCGCAAGCGCCAGTATTTATAAACTCGCCGTAATGTACAAGGTCTACGATTCCCTGGACAAAGGCGAACTTCAAAAAAACCTTGAACTTGCGCCAGGGTTAACTGTTGGAAAAGCGTTGGAGAGCATGATCACTATTTCTGACAATAACTCGGCAATTCTCTTGGCCGAAAAAGTGGGCTGGGCAAAAACCGACACATTCCTTAAAAACAAAGGAATAAACGGCTTCAATCTAACTATTCAAGATTATCCTGAAACAACTGCCAGTGCTACAGCGCAAATTTTAGAGAGGATATACACCAAAACTGCCGTTTCCAGGCAAGCCTCAAGCGAGATGAGTCTCTTGCTTTTTAAGCAAAAAATAAACGATAGGATACCAAGATACTTACCAAAAGATGTAAAAGTCGGCCACAAAACGGGAGAGCTCGATAATTTTCGGCATGATGCCGCAATAGTAGTCGGTAAAAAAAGTGATTATATATTTGTATTTTTATCCCAGACTCCGGCACCTGCTGACGCAGCTGAAAACATAGCCGCCTTATCCAAAGCAATATACGACGCCTTGGAAAGTGATTAAACCTTAGAAACCCTAAATTAACCAATAATCGAAAAATATAGTTCGAGAGTTTAAGCTTCTGGAAAAATCAGCGCAAATCTGCTATTATCTGCACTATCCTTTAATATGGCAAAAAAGGTAAAAGCACTAGTCAAAATAACCTTAAAAGGCGGACAGGCAACCGCAGCACCGCCTGTGGGAACAGCCCTTTCTCCACAGGGAGTTCCAATTATGGACTTTGTTAAAGCCTTCAACGAAAGAACTAAAGAGCAGCAAGGAACTCCGCTGCCTGTGGTCATAACAATTTTTGAAGACAGAACATTCGCCTTTATCGTTAAAAAACCGCCTGTGGCCATACTTATAAAAAAGGCTCTTAATTTAGAAAAGGGTGCTCAAACCACCGGCAAACAAACAGTTGGGAAACTAACTTTGGATCAAGCCAAAAAAATAGCAGAGGAAAAAATGCCCGACCTTAACACTACAAATTTAGACGCTGCTGTAAAAATTGTACAAGGAACTGCACGCTCAATGGGAGTTGAGCTGGCGTAAGTAAACATGGGAACGACAAGAGTTAAGGTCATCGATTTGTCCTCACAGGATAAAGAAATTAAAACTGCAAGAAAGCATGCCGAAAAACTCGTTGGCATAAATGCAAAAGTTAAAAAGGAAGAAGTTCCTTCTCAAGAACAGGTCCCCCGGGCAGAAACGCCCGAAGAGCAAAAAGATTTGTCTGGCCAAAATCAGGCAGAGTTAAAAGAAGAGACACCAGCAGCAAAGCCAAAGCCAACAAAAACAAAAAAGAGCACTCATCACAAAGGGGCTAAATATTTGGCTGCAAAAGCCTTAGTCGAAGATAAAAATTATACCTTAGCAGACGCACTGGATATACTGCCCAAAACCGCCACTACAAAATTCGATTCAACCGTCGAAATTCACCTAAATGTCACGGATAAAAACTTAAAAGTCAGCTTGTCCATGCCTCACCTCAAAACCGAAGTTAAACAAAAAAAGGTTTTAATTTTTTCAGACAAAAAGAAGGACACGGACAACAAAGGAATTATTTGGGCCACAGATAAAACAATTGCAGACATAGAAAGCGGTGCGCTAAAAGCAACTCGCGATTTTGATCAGGTAGTCGCCACACCTAAATTCATGCCAATCTTGGCAAAAGTTGCGAAAATCCTGGGACCAAAAGGCTTAATGCCAAATCCAAAAAATGGCACGGTAACAGAAACACCGGAGAAATTTTTGGACGCGCCTCCCGACACAAAAGCTGTCATAAAAAGTGACCCTACCGCACCTATTATTCATACAAAAATAGGCAAGGTTTCACAAAAGCCGGATGAACTTTCTCAAAACGTAAAAGCGTTAACTAGTGCCATTGGACTTTCAAAAATCACCAGCGCTGTACTCACAACCTCGATGGGGCCAAGCATAAGATTAGAAGTCCCTACACTCAAATAAATTGCTCCAGTAATCTAAACAAATCAACATTTTTATTTAATGTCGGATAAATTTTTGTCAAGCTTGACAAAGCATTGTCTCATCTGATAATTTTCCCCTACCAATTTCCCCTACTGCCTTCGTGTCGTGTTCTGTGGCGAGGAGAAAAAAGGGTTTTAGTTTAATAACCTAAAGTCAATTTTGTATCAGGCTTTGTCTGTACAAAATTTTCCACAGGGGAAAGGGCAATACAAAAGGGAAAACCGCAGGTTGTCCCTCTAGAGAAATAATAGAGCATCCATAAAATGGAGCCAAAAAGGAGGTGATATTAAATGATCGATGACACAACTGTAACAACTGACGGAGAAGACGAAGAAGAAAAAGACGAAGAAGAAGAGGAAAAAGAAGAGGAAAAAGCAATGTAAGAAAGAAAAAGCCTCAAATTTTTTAGCCTGCAATAAATGGCTCTACTTTGAGGCTTTTTTCGTACTCCCAAGGCGCTGATTGACAAACCTTCCCTCAACTGATATTCTTCTTTCGAGTCCAAAGACCGCAGCGGCCCCAAAAGCTTAATCAGGCTGCGCAGGCGAAGTCCTCCGAAGCTTTTTGCGAAGGAGGAAGAAAAAGATCAAAAATTTAAACTTTTTGACTAATCAACGCCTCTTTGAAGGCGTTTTTCTTTGGAACTAAATAAAATGAAAAAACACGACAAAACAGCACGCGAAATTAAAGAAGAAAAGGTTCAAAGTCTTACGGAAAAATTCGCAAGGGCAAAAACTGTAACTTTTGCAGATTACCGCGGTCTTACTGCAAACCAAATAGCCGACCTCCGCGCAAAAATTAAAGTAGCCGGAGGCGAATTTCTCGTCGAAAAAAATAATTTAATAAAACTTTCTCTCAAGTCTTCCGGCCATAAAATATCAAAAGATCAACAAGAGACACACCTGGTTGGCCCAACTGCAACCGTTCTTGCATACGACGACGAAATAGCACCTATAAAAATTACCTCAGAAAGCAACAAAACACTAGGCTTACCCATTTTCAAGTTTGGTTTCTTTGGCTCTGACTTTTTAGAAAGTGCAAGAGTTGAAGAAATTTCAAAGATTCCATCAAAAGATGTACTGCGCGCAAAAGTTGTTGGATCGCTCAATGCCCCAATTTATGGAATTATTTCTGTCCTGGGGGCAAACCTAAGAAACCTAGTCTATGCACTCAACGCAATAAAAGAAAGCAAATCCCAATGAACCATGAACCGTTAACTATAAACTATAAACTTTCAAGGGAGGTGACAAAGTAATATGGCAGATGACGATCAAAAACCACAAAACGATCAGGCAGAAAAAGCTACCACAGAAGCACAAGGGGCTGCCCAAGATGCTGAAAAATCAGCAGAAAAGGCGGCAGACGCAGCTAGTGACGCTAAAGAAGCTGTTCAAGAAGTAAAAGCAGAAATTAACAAAGAAGCAAAAGAAGAAAAAAAAGCGGTATCAAAGCCAACAAAGGCAGTATCCGCAAATCTCGAAAAGATCATCAAATCAATTGAAGAACTTTCTGTGCTTGAACTTTCAGAACTGGTTCATGCTCTTGAGGAAAAATTCGGAGTTTCCGCAGCAGCCCCCATGGCAGTTGCAGCAGCAGGAGCACCGGCAGGTGGCGATGAAGGCGCATCCGAACAAACAACATTTAATGTTGTACTTGCAGATGGCGGAGCAAATAAAATCTCGGTAATCAAAGCCGTCCGGGAACTTGTTCCCACCCTAGGCCTTGCAGAAGCAAAAACCTTGGTCGATAGTGCACCAAAGACTGTTTTGGAAGGCGTTGGTAAAGAAGCAGCAAGCGAAGCTAAAACAAAATTAGAAACCGCGGGTGCTAAAGTTGAACTAAAGTAATCAAAAACGACTAACGGAATTTTTAATCCCAATGATTAGAGAATACAAAACGTTAGTCGTTTTTACTAATTTACTTAAATAAAGCAATATTTTGAAACTCACCGTCTTGGGCGACTACATTTACTTCGGTAGATTTGTAACCCTCTTTTTCTATCCTTAACGCGTAAGTTCCGAACAACCCTTCAAAGGAGAAGTTTCCACTGGAATCCGTATAAGTATAATTATTTGTGTCACCACCATTAGCTGTAATTTTCGCACCCGCAGCAGCTTTACCATCAAAAGTAACCCGACCGCTTACATTAAACCCGGCATTTTCAACACCAGCCGCTTTGGGTTTTAAGTGGCCGCCGACTTTTAGAACATACAAAGAAAATACAACTATGATAAACCACAACATCACGGTCCCTAGTACAAAAAACTTTTTGGCCACTGTCGGTTTTCTTTTTTTCATTTGACTTCAATTACCCCGGTAAACCCGGAATTTTTGTCATAATAATTAAAACTACCGCTCTTCTCAAACTTAAAAGTCAAAGTCTCGAAAGGCTTTAGGGCCTGGTCTATATGGGTCAAATTTTCAAGACTGGCACTAACCCCAAATGTAACACTATGCACGCCTGCACCTCTGTTAACCCATTTCACAGACGTGCCTACGCCAGCTTCTGTTGTCCGAGGCTTAAAACCTTTGTCATCAACCACGACAACCAAATCACCATTCGAAGTTTCCTGAACCGTGCTTGCTTCGGTTTTATCATTACTGGTCGAAAAAAAGGCATACAAAAGAATAGAAAGTGTAAAAACACCAACTACAAACACAAACCCCCAAAATTTATTGGACGAAACCATCACTCCCTTAATTATATGAACAATAGGGTAAAAAAGGTCAAATCGCGCAATAATGGCAATTTTCCTACTTTACTCCAATTTTGAGGGGTTGATTAAATTTTTTTTTGTTGATATATTCGAGTCCGTAAATGATTTGCTAGTTTTGTAATAAGACTCACTCACAATCATAAACTTCTGCCAGCTTAACTATGAACCATAAACTATCAACCATCAACCATTTAATATGTCACTAGGAGACGACTGGCCGGATTTGTTAACAGTAAAAGAAGTAGCAAAGATTCTTCGCGTTGCTCCCCTCACAGTAAAAAGATGGGGCAAGCGGGGTAAACTTCCCGCAATCCGTATAAACTCCCGCGGGGATCGCAGATATAAGAAAGAAGCTGTTTTATGGCTATTGGGAGCGGTAAAGTCCGGCGACACTTCCCTAAATCAATAAATTCTTTCATTTTTTTCACTTTCTATAAGCCCCATGACGGAAAAACCCTCCCATTTCCAAAGCCAGGAGGCCGTAACAGACCGTATAAACGGCGTACACTTCCAAATCCGACGCATAGATCAATAGCTTAAGACTTAGGAAGAAGCCGCAGATTCTCTTCAAACCCTAAATCCCCCAAGATTTCCGTTGAATAAATTTATTACCCCTATTTTTTGTCAAAAAACTTTCCTTTTTAGAAATTGCAAAACTGCTCAATAACTTCTATACTCAAAATCAAACATGTTAGACATCGCAATCAAAGCAGCAAAAGAGGGTGGCCAAATCGCCCTAAGTTACTTTAAGCATATCCCTAAAGTCACCTACAAACCCGACAGCAGCCCTGTCACCAAAGCCGATATCGAGGCTGAAAAAGCAATCAGACAAATTGTGCTGGATAAATTTCCAGATCATGGCTTTATCGGTGAGGAACTTGAGAATACAAATCCAAAAGCTAAATATCAATGGGTTGTTGACCCCATTGACGGCACAAAATCTTTCGTAAGAGGTATCAAAGACTGGGGTACATTACTCGCCGTATTAGAAGATGGAAAACCTATAATAGGTATATACAACTCCCCTGCAACCAACGAAATATTTACATGTCAAAGAGAAAAGGGTACTTTTCTGAATGGCAAAAAAACTCATGTCTCAAAAGTCAGAGACCTCCAAAAAAGCTTTATTGTCCATAGTTCCATAAACCATTTCATTGCCAGCAACAATGTAAATAATGTCGTGACAATTGCAAAAATGTCGCAAGGAAAACGCGGTGCGAGTGATTGCAATGGGCTAAACATGGTTTTAAAAGGTCAAGCCGATGTTAATATCTCCGGTCATGGTTCCATTTGGGACTACGCTGCACCTGCAATTCTGGTCGAAGAGGCCGGTGGCAAGTTCACCGATTTTAACGGCCGTTTCTCCCTCGCATCAGACACTGGAATATTTTCAAATGGCTTAGTCCATAAACAAGTACTAAATATCCTCAATAAATAACATCCCGTAACCTATAAGCATTATCTTAGCTTTGTTTGAGGCTAAAATAATCACCTGTCATTCTCACAATCCCCTTTTTTGGTTTTTAAAAGGATATGCTAAAATATTTCCAGGCTTATTCTTCGATTACATGGATATTACCAGCCAAAAAAGCATAAAAAACAAAGACCTTATTGTCTTTGACCTCGACGGCACACTCGCACCAACTAAGTCAACTATTGACCAGGAGATGGGCAAACTCATTGAAAAGCTGCTTACGGTCAAGAAAGTGGCAGTTATCGGCGGTGGCAAGCTGGAACTCTTCCAACACCAGTTTTTAAACGAGTTAAAAATACCAGAAAATCTTCTAACAAATTTATCCTTGTTCCCGGTTACTGCTACAACTTTCTTCCGTTATGATAACGGGTGGGAAAAAGTATACGAACATGATTTGTCAAAAGATGAAATTGCCAGGATTATGTCAGCCTTCGAGAAGGTATTTAAAGAAATCAGCTACCAAAAACCACAAAAAACTTATGGCCAGGTAATCGAAAATCGTGGGACTCAGGTAACTTGGTCCGCTTTAGGACAAGATGTAGTAAAAGCCCTGGGCGATGAAGGCGTAGAACTCAAAACCAAATGGAAAGAGGAAAATACTCCTTTGAAGCTAAAAATTGCAAGCCACCTGGAAAAACATCTACCAGATTTAGCCGTTCATTCGGCAGGATATACATCTATTGATATAACCAAAAAAGGCATCGACAAAGCCTATGGGCTGTATCAAATGGAAAAATTTTTGAAGGTAAAAATTAAGAACATGCTCTTTATTGGGGATGCTATCTTCCCCGGCGGAAACGATTATGCAGTCACAAAAACATCCATAGATTATTGCAAAGTAGAAGGCCCCGAAGACACCAAAACTATAATCCGACAAATACTAGCTCAAGCCTAAACTCTACCCATCAACCCTTAACCATTTACTATTAACTACTCGTACTCTCTACCTCCTGCCTCAGCGTCTCGGCAGCGTCCGACGGGTCTACTAAGTTAACCTGAATTCCTGTTCCGAGTTCAAACCCCGCCCTATGCACAAGTCTTGGCACAATTCTCAAATACCAGTCTTTTCCATGATGAATATAGTAATTATACGCAGGCCCGGCGTTAAACGGCACCATCGGCATACCGGGATGAATATGCTTAGCCCCAGCCAGATGGAAAAACAACCTATTTAATGTCTCTTTTAATAGAAAAGCCAAATCTTTTATTTCATCGTCCGTTATTTCCCCAAAAAACTTGCCGCGCGTTTTGGGTGCAATCCAAACCTCAAATGGCCATTGGGAAAAATCCGGACAAAAAACAACAAAGAACTTATTGTCGCGGACGACGTTTACAATAGGCTCGAGCGCAAGCGTATCGATATTGATTTGCTTTGGAACAACAACAAGCTGAGAATGTGGATGTTTTATCGAGGCTCCTGCGGCCTCACCAACGTTGTTAAAAATTATAACGTGACCGCGAGTAGCATTTGCATTGAATCTGGCCCGATAAGCGTTTATTATCGCCTCTATCTGCGCAAGTGGCAGCCTGTCTATATCCACTTCGTCATCGGGAGAATGAACGATGACCTCATGGAAATCTGTTATTGGGTATTTATTGGCAATTACCCGCACTTTCCAGCCACGTTCGTAAGGCTCGCCTTCGCCTATTCTAAATAGCTCTTCTCCAGGCAAACGCTCAAACCCGGGACAAAAAACACATATTTTATTTACATTGGGCGCAATTGGCTTGTTATCTGTAGGTCTTTTAGTCCTACCCTCGGCAATAATTACCCATCTGTCTGTAGTAATATCGGGAACGTACTTAGGCATAAGAATATGGCAGTTAAAGCTGGGCCCTAAGCCACAACTTCAGTCTAGCATCAAAGGTCAAAAACCATCAACGACAAAAATACACTAATTTTACTATCAGTCAATATTTTTTAGAGAAACTTTTTAGCAAAAAATACAATTTTGAGTAAGTTATTTAACCTAGCCAAATGCATCATTTTTAAAGCCAGATCGTTAAAAATTTAAAATTAAAAATTTAAAATTTAAAATTATCTATAAGCTTTAAAAAAGCGTTAATAACAATATACTAGGAGCCCTTATTTTTAAATTTTGAAAAATTTGTCAAAAATTTTACTTTTCAAAAAACTTTTCGAAAAACTTTCTCTTTTGCCAATTTTGCCAAAATCATCAAAAAAAACACCGGGATAATTCTTTGTCGCCAAATTCTTGTCGGTTGCCAAAAAAGTCGCCATAACCATTCAAGCCCCAAATTTTGTAACACATCCGGCGCCCTTTTTTTCGCGCCACTCAAATAGTCAAAAGCACCACCTACCCCAATAAATACCCCAACATTCAACTTTTTTTGCATTCTGTCTATCCAAAACTCCTGCTTACCCATGCCATAGGCAACAAAAAGCACATCGACCCTACCCAGGTGAGAAAATCGACTTTTTAGCCTCGAATCAGCGCCTTTTGTTGTATCTCCAGGTTCGGCTATCAAAACCTTGAGGCTATTTAGCTTCGATTTTTGGCGCTTTGCCACGGTTGCTGCTACACTACCAAAACCACCCAAAAAGCCTATTGTAATAGCCTTTTCGCTTGCTTGCCGGCAGACCACTTCCACCAGATCTACACCTGTTACCCTGTCTTGTGCCTTGCCACCCGAAATTAGCTTCAAAAAGGCGATCCACCAGCCATCCGGCAAGGCTAAATCGGCGTTTTGCAATATTTGGGCAAATTTGCGGTTTCGTCTGGCCATCATCACAAATTCACTGTTAATAGTTACCACACAATGACCCTTTTTCTTGTCCCGAGCCAAATTCATAATCTTTTCAACTGCCAAATCACGCGAGATATCATCGACGCCTACGCCAAATATATCTATTCGCCTGCCGACCATTGGTATATCTTTATTATTAATCTGCCGTTTTGGGTCCATTCATCGCCTCCAAATTTTTAGGTATAAAATTGTTCTTCGTTACATTAATATTCTAACTCATTCAACTCTAAATAGCCCAATTCAGCCTCAATATTGAAGCTAGTTGACATATATCTGATATATAAAAAGCGCCATATCATATACATAGATACCTAATGATACAAAAAACTAAGACACTTCCAACATCTTTTACTTTTGCGATAATTCTACCCGTAGCAATTTTTCTAGCCTCAACAAACAATTTTGCTCAATAGCTCCAGCTACGTTAACAATCCAAAAAGTTCTCCCAACGTCAACATGCTCTCTTTGCCACGAAAAACAACAAAACACAATTCCCTGGATAAATCGAGGACCATATTCGTAGCTGGGGACAAAAACCAAAAAAGGCACTGAAATTACAATTTAGCTTCAAAAGTGTCGTCAGCCGCCGGTCTTTTATGCCAACAATACTAACCAACCGGCAAGAAATTGGCCACTAAAACAGCGCTGGCGACGTTAAAAAAATACTTTAATTCTCTATCTCCGATTAACCTGTTGTATCAACCGAATCAACTATTTAGGGTAGACTGGCAAGCCGGTAGATACACTGCTACTAAAAATTTCGCGCCAAGCGGCGCTCGAATAGGTTAAAAAATGCAAAAATGTAACATCAATTTTTTTGTTTTTGTATTTTTTAGGTCAACCCCAACACAATTTAAGAGAAATTAAAATTTAGAAATTAAAATTTAGAAATTTTCCGTTACCTCTACTCAATTAGATGCAAAGTAGAACAAAATAGTTCATAGTTAGTGGTCAATAGTTAATAGAAAAGACTATTTTCAAAATACCATGAACCATGAACCGCCTACCTCTTCTGCACTATTCTTCGCCAATTATCAACATTTTCAAGCGCAATGCCGGTTCCATAAACTACACACTGCATCGCATCCTCGGCAACGTGTGCGCTAACCCCAATCTGGGAACTCACATATCTATCCAAACCCTTTAAATAACTGGAGCCCCCGCAAAGCACGATTCCGCGGTCAATAATATCCGATGACAACTCAGGTGGTGTTTGCTCCAAAACCTGCTTTATAGTGGCAATAATCGCCCCGAGAATAGGACTAATCGCTTCATTTACCTCTAAGGAATCCACAACCGTTGTTTTAGGCATGCCGGAAATAGAATCTCTCCCCTTTATATCCATGGTTTTTTTGGGGTTGATAGGAATGGCCGAACCTATTGTAGTTTTTATTTCCTCGGCCATACGGTCTCCTATTACCAAATTGTGAATTCTCTTAACGTAAGTGATTATCGCTTCATTCAATTTGTCTCCGCCGGCACGCGCACTGCCTGCCGCAACTATTCCTCCCAAGGAAACAACCGCTGCTCCCACCTGGCCTCCACCTATATCTACGATCATGGACCCGTAAGGCGCGTCTATGGGCAGCTTGGCACCTATTGCGGCCGCAAGCGGCGCCTCTATTAAATAGGCGGTTTTGGCGCCCGCAGAGAGCGTAGCTTCCAAAACTGCCCTTCTTTCTACCTGAGTTATCCCGTAAGGCACGCAAACCATTACTTCGGGCTTCAAAAACCGCGAAGATTTCAAAACTCGATCCAAAAAATACTTAAGCATGGCCTCGCAAACTAAATAGTCGGCCACTACTCCGTCGCGCAGAGGCTTTTGCGCAACTAAATCACTGCCGGTCTTCCCCAGCATCTCGTGGGCCTGTGTACCAACAGCAACCACTTTGCCCGAGCCGGAGTCAATAGCAACGACGCTAGGCTCGGAAATAACCACACCTTCACCGGAGGACCAAACCAGGCAATTAGATGTTCCAAGATCAATTCCAAGCCTCTTTGAAGAAAAAACGGGCAAAGAAAACATCGCAGCATTTTTAACATCTGGCGCAAATTTCATCAAGTAGCGCTTTAAAATTTGTTAACCTAAACGGGTATTAAGTGGATCAAAGTTCACAGTTAACAGTTCATGGTTCATAGTTGATAGTTCGTAGTAAGATAAAATAGGTCAGAAGTTCACAGCGGACAGTTCACGGTAGGCAGTAAATGGTTCACTGTTCATAGTAGAATAAAACAAATGCTGAGTTTTGAAAATTTAAATGTTTACCAAGACTCCTTAAAACTAGCTTTAGATATTTACAAATTTAGCAAAAAGTTTCCCAGAGAAGAGCTTTTCGGTCTTACCAGCCAGATTAGAAGAGCTGTTGTTTCCATCTCTTTAAACATTGCAGAAGGTTCTTCAAGAAGTAAAAAGGATTTTCGTCATTTTTTAGACATATCTCGTGGCTCGTGTTATGAATTAGTACCACTTTTAAAGATCTGTTTAGAGCTTAAATACATTACACCTAATGAATTCGAAGAAATTTACCCACGAGTAGATAATTTGGCAAAAAGAATAAACGCTTTGAAAAATTCTGTTAAACCCTAATCTGTAAACCGTAAACGGTTGACCGTTAACTCTTTTCTGTGAACCGTGAACCGCTTTCTGTCAACTTTCTCACCGTGAACCGTGAACAATTAACTGTTAACCGTCTACTGTGAACTGTCTACTGTCCACCAAAACTGCTCCGCAGTTTTTACGGCGCCACTTCCTTCCAACCAACCGGAGATGTTGAAAGAATCGAGTTAAGTAAAGGAATGTTGGCAAAATAGCTGGCAGCCTGTAGTGAAGGTGTAGTTGCATTCAAACCAATGTCTCCTCCACCCCAATGCCTTACCAAATTCATTTGCCCATCAACATAAAGAGCACCCCATATCAAAAGCTTGCCGGAAGTACCCATACCCGTCGATATTTCTCCACCATTAGTTCCGTCTGTAAACGATCCGCCTGCAATTAAAACAGCGCGAATAGTTTGCACCGAAGTTGCCACATTTATGTTTCCCTTGACAATAAACACAACAGAATTTACGTTCGAAGGGGTGTTCCAGCCAGCATTATTATTTATGTTCAGGTCACCATCGATAAAAAATACAGGGTTGCCAGACACAAGACTTAGCGCATCAATATTTGCGGTTCCTGCACAGTAATAAAATTTGTTCCCCAGATTATAGGTGGCACCATGTGTAAGAGTACACGTTTGGCCTAGAGGATCATTTGCCTTTGCTTTCGCCAAAAACCTGTCTGCAAAGTACTTGTAAACGCCACCGGACGGAACTAAATTCTTTGAATATCCGTCAAGCTCAAGATTGTTTTTAGATTGTACATTCGAATTCGTATTATTAATGTCAACAGCGCCAATTGCATATTCCGATTGGTATATCGGGGTAGCAAAAGCAGAAGAATTAACCCCCACACTTATTTTCCCTCCAGACCCCACATCACCGCGAAATGTCTCAAAAAACCCGTTAACTCCGACAGTATACGAAAAACCATTGGATTTGTTGTTTCCCCAAGAGGGGTCGGTACCCAAATCGGTAAAAGTACATGTTGGCGCTGCGTATGCATACGCAGTAAATGCGCTAACACTGCTACCCACGTTAAATAGCACCGTTATGGTCTGTGTATCCCCGGGTGCTAGGGCATTGATGGTGTAAAGCTGGGGAACTGCAGGGATTGCTCCGTCTGGCGGTGCCGTACCTCCTGAGGTACCTACTGTACAGTCAGGCATGCTTGCACCACCCTTATAGTAGAAATAAAGAGGAGTGAGTGCAGGCGAAGTCGTTACATTCGCCCCTACTACATTAGTAACCAAAACATCCACACTTACATTTTCGCTGGCCACAAACGATTGTGTTTGCACCCCGCTGCTATTTCTCCAGGACCCGGAAACAATTTCTGTTTTCAAATCATGGCGAAGCTGGCAGGGGGGCGTAATCATAAATGAAAGGCCGGTGGGAACACTCGTACTCAAAGCAGAACCATTGGGGTACATAATTGCGCTGGAAATAGCTGATCCACTGTTATACGCCCTAACCCTCCAGTAGTAGCTGACATAATCCAGGGGCACAAGCTCACTCGCCGGCGGTGCCTGCGGATTAGCATTGGGAAATTCCATCCTCCCGGCCGTGTTGGTTGTAGTCGCGTCATACCAGTCGAATGTAATTGTATCCCCCGTTGTTGTACCATCAGTCCTGGTAATTACCTTCTTTGCCCACACGTTATCCGGATTGGTCGTCGATGGTCCGGTAAACGGCTGCGAAGAAACTTCCAGCCAAAATTCATTTTCATTGGTAGAATTATCCTTAAAAGTAAAACCAACGTGAGGTTTTTTATTAACATCGCAGGTTGTATTTAATGCGGGGTAACCCAAACTTGTAGGCGCTGCAGGTGTATTAACCGCTGCCGAACAGCTTGCCGGCGCTAAATTGCCCAAATCATAGTAAGCAGCAGCAAAATTCCAATGTCTAAGCCAGTAATGTCCGGATGGTCCATTGTCTAAGTCCAAACTATAGTTGTCAAAGGCAGCGACGAACGTAACGTTTAAACCATTCGGCCCCGTACCCACATAGTACGCCAAAGGTTGCTGTCCGGAAGGTAGCAGCTGAAAACGGAATGATGGTGTATCCCCTGCGCAATAACTAACGCCCCCAGCTGTCATAGAAACCCCGGTGTTACATTGACTAGGCGTCCAAAATAACCTGGCATTCGAATAATACCACTGGCCACCCATCTGTGTTTTTATCCGCCAGTAACGGGTAGCAGGGAGGAAATATGTGTTAAAACTGTAGAACGTATAACTTGCCGCATCCACCGTCACACTCCAATCGGAACTAGCTACAAAATTCGGATCTGTCGAAAACTGTATGTATTGCGAAGTAATTGCAAACGTCGGTGTTGCCGTGTCCCAAATGAAATTTATATCCCCTGTATTCCCGCCATAACACGTTTTTGTCTCCCTTGCATTCGCAGCTTGATAGCAGCTGCTTAGCGGGTTTGTTGTAAACTGCAAAGAACTAGAATACAAGAGTGAGCCTGTTTGGGGCGTTGCCTTAACATGCCACCAGTAAGTTGTGGCACCGGAAAGACCACTTTCTATCTTTGCATAAGTATTGGTTGGAGGGCTGGGCGTAACCCCCGGACCATTCCAGCTACCGCCAGGCCCGGGATCAGTAATTGCCGTACTCGTTTCGACATAATACCCGACAATTGTAGTACCCGCCGCCGCAGCCCATGTAAAGTCTACTCGCACATTGCTCCCGGAACAGGTAACAGTCGAAACCAGGTTAGTCGGCACTGTTACTACTGTTGTATTGCAAGTAAATTGGCCTGTAGCGCTTACGCTGCTGCCACCATCCGGGCTATTTGCATATGCAACTACTTTAACATTATAAGCTCCGGTAGAAAGTCCGGTTAAATTTTGACTATACGGACTGGTACCCAACGGAACCGTTATCGGCGAAGTATCCGTATCCGCCGAGGCGGGCGCAACTGCCTTAAAAATCTTAAAGTTGGCAATGTTTGGGGTATTGTTGGGCGCAGGATATAAATTAACCTTCCACCCAACATTACCTGTTGTGCCGGCACAACTTGTAGAAGTTAAAGAAACGGTGGAATTGGGCGTTGTGCAGTGAACGTCCTGAGGGGTGAAAGTATATGCTCCGGCAGACCCGGAAGTGGTAGTAGCTCCCGAGTTGCAAGACGTAAACCAGGTAACGGATGGAAAATCCCCGGATGTGATAGTTTGAAAAAAAGTTGAACTCGTGCCCTGCGCGACTGTTTGAGAGAAACTTCCTGCAGAGCCACCGCTTTCGTTGGTAACATAAAGACTTACCGTTACCGGAATGCTTCCCTGCCTGTTGTCCAGTATTCCACTAATGGTCGCAGCCAAAGCTGCATCTGCGCTTACCGATTTTAAAAAAAACAGCCCTAGAAATAGCGCAACTCCAAAAACAAACTTTCTCATATAAACTATAGTTTTAAATCATCAGGAATTTTGATGTCGGGGAAACTCTTGACGATAAAATCGTATAGTTTGGTGGTTGTTACCTTAACGTCTGCGTCCTTTGTGCGCCTGGCCTCGGATATTAACATTGAGTAGGCGCTTAAATAGAAGTTTGCCGATTGGTCCTTTTCATTCAAACCTGCAGCATCAAAGTTTCTAAGCACTGCCTCTTTAACCTGGCTGTTGATTGCATCTTCTTTGGCAATTTCGGCAGCTATCGTGACAATCTCATTGGGGCTTTTTACTTCCCCGCATTGTTTATCGATACAAAGATAGTTGTATAAATTTTTATTTATCTCGACTTGCTTAGGAAAGTTCTTCTTCATGTAGTCGGTAAACGCCTCCAGTTGTACGCGGTAGTCGTATCCGGAGCTGGCCGTGTAAAAGCCCCGCAGCATAATAAAGTTCTCCTCTAAGAGTTTGTATCTTTTGTCGCTGTCTTTTTCCAGGGAAGCACTTTTGAAGTTGGCCAAAAACTTTTCCTTTAATACATCGCTCGGGTAAGAAATTTTATTAATGTCGACAGGGTACTCAAAATCTTTAGCTTCCGTTTGGATTGGCGCTTTAGGTTTTAGCAAATCAGGGTAATATTTCTGGACAAAGATATAAAGCCCGCCCAAGACAATAACTGCAACTAGCAAAATGCCGATCGGTTTTTTGGGCAGCTTTAAATTCCTCGGTCTATGGAAAGGTTTTTGCTTGACAAGACTTCCCCTATTCCAGGAATCCTTGTTTAAAAGTTCAAACTCTCTTTCTTTACGGTTTTCAGGCAGTTTAGGCATGTTATTTAGTTAATAGTTAATAGTTAATAATTAATAGTTCACGGTTCACGGTTCACGGTTCACGGTTCATGGTTAACAGTTTTTTCCTTCTGTCAACCGTCTACTGTCAACTATCTACTAAAGGCCTTCGGCCTTTAGGGCGCTACTTCCCTCCACTGTATCGATTTTATTCCAATCAAGTCGGTTAGCTTGATAATATATTTTGGATCCCATACAAACCTATTTGGGGCGTTAGTAGCATTATATGGTCCTGTAAAATAACGCTTTAAGTTAAGCCCGCCCGCGAGATTTTCAGCGTAAAGTGCACCGTTTAAAGTTAAGGCGTCAGCAGGCGTGGCAATTCCGGCATCGGCCACATCGCTATCGTAAAATACCCCTTTGACAATATAAATGCCGTCAACCCTATTAACAAAAGGTCCTGTTCCGTTCTCACGCAGATCGACAGTTACATTGCCATTGACCAAAAAGACCATTGTGCTTGCTGCATTTAGCTCAAAATTTTTCTTTATTCTCAAGTTACCCTCCACAAAATACACATGATCCCCAATCGGCGCGCTATCGGAGGTGTTAAATGTCAAATTCCCACTGCAATAATTTATTGCAGTAGATAGCGTAAACGAACACGTTGAAGTAGCTCCACCTTTAAACTTCTTATCAAAAAGCTCGTATAAACCGCCAGTTGGCACAAACTTTTTGTTGTAATTCTCAAGCATCCAACCTTTTTTAGAAACCACCTCATCTTCAATATCGTCGGCAGCAATCACATAATCCGACTGGTAAAGCCCAAGGCCGCTGGATTTAACGGCAACCGAAACATTGCCGACTGCGCCTACATCTCCGCCCTGCGTTTCAAAAAACCCATCCGAACCTACAATATACGTAAACCCGAAGGATTGGTTGTTAAAAAAATTAGGGTCTATACCAATGTCCGGCAAAAAAGAACACGACGGGACAACATACGCATAACCGGTTAAACTAGTTGGCGTATTACTTACTATAAACTCTACATCAATTGTCCGCGTACCGCTGCCGGGAACCAGCGGATCCGCAACAGGAATTGGCAGGACATCATACGATTGGTTCGCAATACCCGTTGCATCCTTTGGCACGCCTGTTGCCGGAGAAGAAGTCGGGTCCAAGGTCCCATCCACCAGGTTTTTGCAAACAGGTAAACCGACACCATCCGGAAAAAAGTAAAGCTTCGAAGGCGCGGAAGCCGCTGTTGACGTTTGTAAATTTGTAATCTCAACCTTAAGTGTTGCCGTTTCACCAACGTCAAAAATTTGCTTGTTCCAGGAATTAGGTACTATTCTGGCACTTAAATCATAATTTGGTGTACACGAGAGCGTTTCAAAATAAGCGCCGGGCGCAATAGTACCGGAAGCGGGATAAACGTGCTCACTTTGTCTGCTGGCGTTAAAAGCCTTAACACGCCAGTAATATTTGGTGCTTTTGGCGGGTGTAAGCTGGGCACCGGGGGTAACACCATCAACATCACCACCAAGATCCAGCGGACCCGCCGTGTTAGTCGAAACCGCATTGTTCCAAGTAAACGTTCGCTTCGGTAGCCCAACTGCAACTTTTTGAGCAAGAGTGCTGGTAATAGTTTTAACTCCCCAAGGCGAAGGCGCCGTTGGACCAGTCCAAGGTTGGGTATTGACGTCAAGCCAAAACCCGTCTTCATTCGTAGACCAATCGGTAAATCTAAAGAAAACTTCAGGATTTGACCCGTTACATGAAATCGATATCGAAAGTTGAGCCGGATTTGCGGGCGGAGGTTCACAGGCAGCGGTAGTCACAGAAGCCGCATTCGAATTTACCGTCCCGGCTACCCCTCCGGTTCCCCGCACCACCCACGAGGGCGTTTGCCCCGACGGTTCAGGCCCCGAATCCCACGACCGCCCCACCCCGACAACTGTCGGAGACTGCGCAACCCCATCTTTATAAATCGTATAAGTTGTATTATCCGTGTCCGAAGTCCAAGTTAAATGGACCTTGGCATTTGTCCCGTCAATGCAATCTGTGGTGCCACTAGCGGTTATTGAGTAAGTAATAGCCGGCGCACAACTTGCCGGGTTTGTAATCGTTATTGAACCGGCAGATACAGTTTGCCCGGTTTGCCAGGATCCCGAACCTGGCGGATTTTCAACACTATAAAAAGCCCATGCGTAGTAAGTGTATGTTTGGCCAAAGTTATTGGTGCTTGTATATGGCGCATATCCCGCCCCCGAGCGGGAAGCATTAGGAAGAGGATTTGTGACTCCAAAAGGTATCGTTATAGTTTCATTCTGAACTTGAACATTTGTATAGAAGTGAGGGCTTGCCCCAACCCAAAAACTGGGCTGCACAAACCCTTGTGAACCGATTGCAAGCGGAGCGTACGAAATTCCTGTCTCTATTTGTTGCCAACCAGACGGAACAGGAAGGTACGAAATACTCCAATTTAATTTCGTTCCACCCAGACTGCAGTCTGCAACACCAGTTATTGAAATATCTCCAGGTGGCAGCGGCGGTGGCGAGACAGGAGGCGGAGTCGGTCCGCCAACACTTCCGGGCGGGCAAGTCGGCGTTACAAAACTGCCCGTTGCCGATGGATACCAGTTTGTGCCATACCTGTTGTTTATTCGCCAATAATAGCGGATATTCTGGGCAAATCCTGTACCGTTGTAGGAACTTGCACCATTCACACCAGCATTCGCATACCCGCCCCCAAAATTGTTGTTGAAAACAGAATAATCTATCCATTGCTCGTCACTTGGCGTCGGAGTAGACCTTGTCCAAGTAAAGGCGACGTTGACAATATTGGCAGTAATCGCTCCGGAGCCGTTGCAACTTCTGGATGCGTTTAAACCCGAGGCTGCAACTGGTGCCAACCCTGCCGGTGCGCAGGTAAACTGGTTAACCGAAGACCAACTGCCAATTCCCTGCGGCGAAACTGCCCTCACCCTCACATAATACGTGCCAGGCGAAAGTGCGCCAAAGTCGTGGGATCTCGCAGTAGATGTCTTACTAACGTAAGGACCAATTGCAGGATCACCACCATTTGACGTAAGGTCGCTTTGGGTCTGCGACATAAAAATCTCAAATGAGGAGATATTGGCACCGTTACTGCCAACACCCGCCAAAGTCCAGCCAAAATTGGCGCAAGCAGTGTTAGAAATCGAAGGTGTCGCATTTGGAGTCGTGCAGTGTACATCCTGGCTGGCAAAAATATAAGCACCCGGTACGACTGCATTACTGGTTTGTACCGGTGGGTCTGTACAACTTGTTCCCCAGCTTATCTGATACCACCCGCGATCTGTAAAATCTGCATAGCTTGCCGAAACCCTTTGTCCTACCGGCACCACATAAACTTGAGGATTCGGCGCAGGAAGCAAGAATGGGCTGCCGGCAGCCCCCGAATAAAACGAAACCGTTACTGTAATCGGTATAGTCCCGGTCGTGTTATCAAGCCATCCAGAAACTATGGCCGAAGACCCCAATTCTAGTGCATTAGCTTTCCTGGCTCCGGCACTAACAAAAAACAAAAACGCTGCTATAAAAACAACCGAAAATAAGAAAAGTTTTCTCATATATCAAATAAGTCCGGCTTAATTTTCAAATTCACCTCGTACAAATCAGCATAACTTGCCTTTATAAAATCCCGCAATTTAATTGCTATCTCTTTTAAATTGTTGTCTTTGGTCTTTTCATAGCTGCCCTTAAGCGACTGGAAAACCTGTTCGTAATACGAAAATTGCGCTTCTTTAGAAGCAGAAAATGCTGCAGCCTCAAAATTTTTGTCTAAATTATCTTTGAGATCCTTTTCCAGGACAGTACTGGCATCGATTGTTTCTTTTATGCTTTTTGCCTCGTCGAGGTAATTGGCCTTTCCGCAACCCAAATCGTAGCAAGGCACAGCATAACTGTTCTTTTGGGCTTGGTCAGCATAGTTACTCTTCATATAGGTAGAATATTGTGTTAGCACCTCGCGGGTTTTTGGGTCATGATCTTGAGTGTAAAACCCCAAAAGCCTGGTGTAATTATCATCAAGCAGCTTATATCTGGTTAAACTATCACCGGTTTTGGCAGCATCCTGGAAGTTTTTTAAGAATATGTCCCGTTGGAAATCGCTTGGAAACAACACATCCGAAACATTAATTGGAGCCACAAATTCCTCCAAATTGTTTGGCGTTGAGGTGGGCACTTTCCCCAAAGGCTTAGCGGGGTTCAAAAAGAAAGCGATGAAAGCAACTATCAATACGAGAAGTGCCAATAACACAAACCACTTTGCATTATGGAATAAACCCTTCTTTGGGGAACTACCAGAACCTCCGGCGGGTGCAGGCTGCGCCCTGGCGCCACCAGCGGGAAAAGAAGGAACGGCGTTGGGCGACAAACCACCCAACAAACCATTTGGATCAGAATCAACAACCCCACTCTTATCACTAACCGCAGATTGGACAGGCATACGTCTACTTTCAGCTTAGGTCAAATAGGAACGAAGTGTCAAGTAAAAAATTCCTTCAATTAGAAGTGCCGGTAGCTCCGAATGGATAAAATTGCTGCTTCTGGCTCTGCCAAAATGAAGGCTTAAACGGAACATTCGTATGTATCTGCGAAAATCCTTTCAACATTGAGAGATGAATTATTTCCATCTGCATATTAGCCTGCTCGAACTGCGATTGCCTTGCAGGATCGTTGTCAAGCGCATTATAAAACCTTAAGGAAGCCTCGCCGGCAAGCGCGCAAAGGCCGGAGAGACCGGTGATAAGAAAAGTTGGATCCTGCGCCATCCTCTGTTTTTCGGCATCATCACGATAAGGGTATGGCACTTTCCCTGTGCATATACTTACCGCGTCCAGTATAGACTGCAGGTCCCTTTGCGCAGGTTGTGGAATTTTATCGTACGGTATTGTGCTAACGTCTAAGCCGTCAAAGCCCTCTCTAAACATCTTACTTACGTCGTCACCGGCACTAATCAGTTCTTGCGGACTCAAACTCTCAGGCTTTGCGGCCGTAGCTGTAGGTACAATCGTTGGTGCTTCGGTTGGCCCAACAGTTGCTCCAACAGTCGGAACGACATCTACTCCTAGCGCTCCCCCTTCCGGAGTCTTAGCACTCTTACCGTCTCCTCCACCACATGCAACCAACGCTGCGCTCCCAAAAAGCATAGCTTCTGCAAGCATAGCTCTTGGTCCCCTCACCGCACGATGTACATTTCTTTCGCTCATGTCTGGTTTTAAACAGCGCGAATTATACCACAAAGATCAACACCCGGCTTAAGGCCAGGCTTTAAGCCGGGGTGACAGCCAAGCTAAAAGCCTGGCCTTTTGCTACTTTTGCTGGAATTTTAGGTTTACAACTAGAAAGCGTACGGGGAAAGTTGCATAGCAGAATCAATTGCTTCACCACTCATGGGACGAGCTGACGCTAGCACCCCACTGGTAGTCAGAAAAAGGAAAACAAGCAAAGTAAGAGCTACCATAGAAGCTAGTATTATCTGCCCATTCTCCCTGTAAAAATTTTTCTTGGTTAAACCCGGAGCAATATAGTAAGGCGCAAAATTACTAATTCTCCTGTCAAAATCGTGTAGCGTGCTAAGCGGCGGCACGCCGGCAACCGGGGAAACTGGCATACTTTCAGATTAGTCCATTTTAAAAACCAATGTCAAGAAAATATGTTATAGGGTTTAAAATTAATATACTATAAGTTAACGCCTTAACGTTGAGTTCTCATAAGTGCAAAATCTAGGTTCGGCTATATATACATCTTTCCCGACTACCTCAAAGGTAATATATGGTTGGGTGTAAGGGTCTCCCACATCAAATCTTTTAAAACCTAGTCTGGTACCATGAGCATCGGCCCTATTATGTGTCAGGCTAATAAAAACTTTTACCCTTTCTCTCTGATAGCCCTGTTGATAATTTAGATAACTTACTTCATCCAGATTCCTTGGAACACCCGTACCTACCGGGAAACTTACAACCACATCTCTTGTCAAACTTGGATCCATCTCCAAACTGCACCCCTCAAGAATTTCCATGCTAGCCTTATGCCCATATAACCCATTATCCTTTAAGCGCGCAGACTCCAGACTTTCCGGAATCTGCAAGTTATAAGCATCTTCAAGGTCTGCCCCGGTACCCGACGTAAGGTCATTTACAAATTTCCAAGCGGTATCTAATATCTTTTTCTGGGCAAGCTCAGCCCACCTGGCCCGCTCGGCAGGATTATAAGGATCAAGATCTTCGAGCCTTAAAACAGGCGCAACCGTCGGCTCAGGCGCTGGCGTAAAAGTATTTTTATTAATAACCACCGTACTTGGCACCCCAACAGTCTCTACCGGCGCAAGTGTGGCAATAGGAACAACCGTAGGCACAAGGTCAGCCTTCTTATTCGGATCAACTGGGCAATTTACCCAAAGGGTTTTTGGTCCGCAATACTTGCCATTGGTTCCCGTTATGTTGGGAATAAACTCGCGCGTGTTCCAAACATCATAGGCATCAAAATTTGCACCGCTTGATCCACTTACAGAGAAGTGTAAATGCAATAGATTGGGATTTGCCATACCAGTTGCCCCGGCATAGCCGATAATTTGCCCACGATCTACAAAAATGCCAAGGCCGGTGGGTTTTCCGTTTTCGTCTAGGCAATTAGGAATTTTTTTGAAGTATTTATCCAAATGACCATAATATGAATAAATAATTCTTCCGCTAACGTTGTGAGTTATAAAAACCGCTGTGCCCTGCCTATTCTTGGGATTCAAACAGGCATTACCATCTCCGATTGAAAGCACAGGAAAAGTTAGCCATGTCTTAGAATGATCCAGTTGGCCATTAATAACGTCTTCACCATTATGCTGTTTGTCATGTTCATCTATTTCTGTATAACCGCGCTGAATTAGATATCTACCATCAATGGGAACAGGATACTGAAAGATTCCGTTTGGATTGAGAGACCTGGCGACCACGGCCTGGTTAACAACGTAAGCCTCATCAATACCCGGCAATTTTTCCTCATCCTTTCCGCAAACGGCACCCGTAGACAGTCCGGCAGCAGCCAGCAAAAGTACCCCTTCAACCGACTTTTGCAGCGGTTTTGGCACAAGATTGGCAAGTACAAGAACCCGTTTTGAAAAATGCTTTTTGTCCCTGGGCTTACTTTCTCGCAGTTCTAAAGTGCCGCCTGAATCTGGAAGCGAATTAAAATGCTCAATGTCGCTAGTGCTAGACACAATTACTCCACCCCCAAAATCCAACGACTCGTCAGCAAACGTACTAACGGACGGCCTAAGATATTCCCTCATTTTATTATGTTTGTTTTAATTATTCGAAATTATAAATTTAAAATTTAAAATTTAAAATTCTTGCATCTTTCTTGTATCTATATATTCCCCGCAATTCTCTTTGTCAACAGAAAAAAGGATTTTTGGTGCCTTACCGACCATACCGACTCACCGACTTTACTGACCTTGCCAACTCACCGATCTCACCAATCAAACAATATCAAACAGTGCTTTTGATATATCAAACTATCTTCCTTGCTCTTACCTCGCGCGCTTGATAGAATACCTATTACAAACAGCAGTAACTAGTCGTTATCTAACACCTAACTTACTAAGCTCGAACGTACAAATTAGAATGATTTATCCACTACCGATTTTACCGAAATGACCCATCTTTCCAAATATCGCGTTTTTTTTACACTTGGCATAACAGGAATCGTACTTTTAGTTGCTCTCGGAGCAATTTTTTATGCCCGCGGCTTCAAGCCAAACCTTAAAAAAGGCACTATAGACAGAACCGGCCTTATCGTCGCAACTTCAACACCCACGGGTGCAAACGTTTTTTTAGACGGCCGGCTAACTTCCGCAACCAACACAAACATCGCTTATCTTGAACCAAGGACTTACAAAGTCCGTATAGAAAAAGACGGCTACACGACTTGGGAAAAAGACGTCGACATCAAAGAAGACCTGGCAACAGAAATAAATGCCCTTCTGTTCCCCCTAGCGCCGGAGATTAAACCGCTAACCACCACGGGCAGCACCAACCCTACTTTGTCTCTGGATGGCGCCAAAATCGTCTACGCGGTTCCAGGAGAACGCGGTGGATTATATCTATTGCCAATGGACAACAGCCCGTTTCCGTTTAGGCAAAATACTAAGCTGCTTGCCAAAAACACCCCTGGTACAGATTATTCTAAAAGCAGATTTATTTGGAACCCGGATTCAAAAGAACTAATCGCCCGGTTCGAAGACGAAAACGGAACGGCAAGTGCTAATTTGCTAGTGGACAGCGAAAAATCCGACCAGAGCGCAAAAGACGTAACCGGTTCACTAGCTGCAACACTCACGAGCTGGCAACAAATATTGGACGAAAGGGCTAAAACTTCTGCAATTCTTGCCCCTGATTCTGTAAAAGATGCCACCACTTCGGCGCAAATTGCCAGCACCAAACCGTCTCCAACACCAAAAAGCGTTAAACAATCCCCAACCACCCAAAACACTAAAAAAACCGTGAACCGTGAACCGTCTACTGTGAACCTAATTAACTACTCCCCTTCCGGCCTCATGTTTTCGCCGGACGAAGAAAAGATTCTTTACAAAAACGGGGAAGGTAAAAATAAGGTTTACGACCTTAAGCTCAAAAAAGATTACACATTGCCGGACCTTACAGATTTAATTAACATCTCCTGGTTTCCGGACTCAAAACACCTGGTCATTGCCCAAAAAGACCTCATTTCTATTATAGAAACAGATGGCAACAATAAAATGACAATTTATACCGGAAAATTCGTCAATGGGTTTGTTTTTGCGCACCCGTCAGGCTCAAGGCTCATCATCTTGACAACATTGACCCAGGCGGAAAATTCTCTTCCCAACCTCTACTCGATAAATCTAAAATAGTTCATAGTTCGTAGAGCATAGCTACCACCAACCATGAACCATGAACTACGAACTACGAACCACGAACCATGAACCATCAACTACTCACCGGCTTTGCCACCACCAAAAGCCTTTTCCAGGTGGTTCCCGGTGGATAACATGTCTGCAAAACAAGTATTTGCTCAGTTGTCTTTAAAGTAAAATACCCCACATCTTCCGGTTCGGTGATTTTTTTCTCGGAAACCGCATAATCGTAGCGTTTGTTATTGAAAAATATGACCACCCTGTCCCCCGGCGTCAAATCGTTTAGAAGGTAAAAAACTGCGTTATACCTTGGAACGTTAAATATCGTATCTGTCGAGTGTGCAAACAAATATGTCACACCGGGCTGACCTGGAAACGAAGTACCCAGCGCATGGGCAACTCCCCTTCTTAATGCCGCGGTATAGATTTCCTTATTGGAAGCATCTACATTAGGCACAATTGTCGCATCCGCACCAATTTTCTCAACGATAATGGAAAAGTTAGGGTCCTTTGGAACAAGTATTTTTATGTTCTCGTCGCTTTTGCCAAGAAGTGAGCCAAAAGATTGGCTGCTGGCTGTGGCAAGCGCAGAAGCCTCAAACTTCTTCCCCTGCCACTTTTCTATATTGTGCCTGGCAACGGTTGACATAATGGGCCAAAAGGTAAAACCTATGGAAATAATTGTGCCCAAAACCAAAAAATTTCCTATTGTTCTTACTAATAAAATTCTTTTATCCAGCGTATAAGTCATTAATTTTCGGTAGAATCAGTACAAATCGGTAAATTCAGTAACATCAGTATAAGTCAGCGCAACCAGTAACACCGGTAATATTTGTAATAATCGGTATTTTCCGTAACTTACAGACCCTACCAGACTCACTGACTTTACCGACCTTGTGCCCCTGAAGGGAATCGAACCCCCATCCCAGACTTAGGACGTCCATGCTCTATCCATTGAGCTACAGGGGCTAACAACAACCACTCGATTATATCAACTTTAAGACGAAACTTTCGGGAGAACTCGCATTTTCCGAATTTCAAAGAGATCCTTCTATGAACCACGAACTATGAACCATGTAAACCTAATTACAGTTCGAGGTGGATTTATACTCCTCCGGAAGGTCAAGCGACGAAGCCGAAGAATAAATTACTTTTTCACTGCAAAGGGATTCTGAGGAAAGGCTATTTTTAAGGGTGAGCTGTGCCGCGGCCTTATTTTCTACATACTTATCGATAGACGCACCTTGCACTAACATATAATAAATACCCGAGTCTTTCGAGTAAGTAATCTTGTAATCACTTGTAACGACTGGGAATGTTTCGGCACCGGCTACTACTTTGGAGCTGAAGGGTGTCTTAAAATTTATTGCGAACTTTTTCTCTTTTACAACGCTTGGATAAAATACAAATGTAAAATAAATTAGGCACAAAGAAAAGACGAGTATCAAACCCTGAAGAGCAAGTGTGGAGGGCCTAAGAAGTCTTTCGTCCATTTAAAACCCTCTCGCTTTCAAGAATTCCGTCAAAGAAAACATAAGCGCGATAAACGCAAAAACCAAAAGCGCAGAAGCAATCAGCGGGTCACTTAAAAACTTGGAAAAAGTTGTAGATTCCTTTTTTTTCTCTGTCTCTCTGTCTCTCTCACTCTTTGCTTCTTTCATGGGCAGCTACTTACAGCTTACCGCTCTACCTATTTAGCTGTCAAATTGTTGTGCTGTCAAATTGGGCGAAGGGTCGGGGATCGCGGATTCGAACCGCGGGCCTCGCCGTCCCGAACGACGCGCTCTACCAACTGAGCTAATCCCCGATAATCATTTGATACAGTTACCGACCTGTCCACCAAAGCTTTCTTGATATCCGTAGCTTTAGCGTAGGATATAGCGTCGGCGGATACAGTACACTCCGACGACACAATTCTAAACTCTAAATGAATTTTAAATGTCTTAACGTTTAAAAATTAAAGAATTTAGATTTGTATGAAAATTTAAAACTAAAAATTAAAAATTTATTAGAAGATTATACCAAATATTTAAAAAGGATAACTTCCTAAAGACAAGGATATACTCCAAAAACCTTTTGCAAAATCAGAGTCCCATCGCTAACATTAACTATCCCATTCCCGTTGATATCCATATTCCAGTCCGGAACGTCAATTCCAAAATAAGCACGCTTGACCAGCGTAGCGTCACCACTGTCGACAATGCTATTACCGTTTATATCCATAACTTCTTTGCAGTCCCCCAACACATCACCATCGCTATTGGCGTTTGTCGGTGAAGTATTCCAATGGCAAACTTCCCATGAGTTTAGCAAACCGTCATTGTCCGCGTCACCATTTATGGCTATACCAAGGGTATTCTGTACATAATTGTTACAAGCAAACCTATCGGCTGCAGCTGCCGTTCTTGGATTGGTACCAACAGTACACTCAATACCGTCCACAACCCCATCGTTATCCGTGTCCCAAGAAGGTCCGTTACCATCCGACGATGTTATATCCCCACGAGTTGGATCCGCGTGGCCAGCAGCTTGTCCATCAAAAGCCCCACATGCAGAAAGAATACTGCCATCATTTACATCCAGCAGCCCGTCGTTGTCATCATCTGTGTCACAAGCGTCACCCTGGTTGTCAGAGTTTGGACGAGTGAGATCATCACCGGGTATTTTTGGCCCATTACCCATTACAGAATCCGAGTTAGTCTGATTCCCCACACCAGGTATACCTGCCTGTGCAAGGCCGTTGGCTACAGCGGGACAGTTATCACTCACATCAGAAACTCCATCCGCATCAATATCATTTAAAACTGTCGTAGTAAAGCTCATAACAGATCCAATACCTGTTCCACCACCGTTAGAAGCAATTGCACAAAAGTAATATGTACCACCGGACGTTAAACCTGTAATTGGCTGGCTATACACAACCGCTGTTGATCCTGAACCCAAACTGGTTCCCCCACTTACGGGCGCTCTTGTTCCAAAAGTATCATCGCAGGTTCCCGGGTTAACTGTCGCATACCTAAACCAACCGGTTGTGGCATCACCGTTTGGGTTAGCAGTACCGTTTAGTGTTGCAGTTGTTGTGAGAATAGCGCTGGCTGCAGTTGTTGTAACCGTAGGTGCAGCCACACCAAGCACATCCGGATCAAAGTCATAGGTAGTATCAGCACCACTAATACCAATGGTAAAGTTGTCCACGTTCCCGTCAAATACATCACCTGCCGAACCTGGACCAATTTCCATTCTCAAACCTCCAGTCGTATCTGGCCTGTTAATAACAGTGACATTTTGGGAAGAAAATCCACCTACATAAGTAACATACTGTGAAAGAGTCCCGCCCGTAAATCCTGGAAATAATGATGCCGTCCAATTGCCATCTTTAGCATTCCAGTTTTGCCATACATTTTTAGCAGCTGCTTGACTTTGCGCTGTAGGATCAAAATAAAGAGTATCTGTCCCAAACTCGGTGGTAACATCCATTATTAACCTCGGATAGTTAGCACTGATTGTTTGTGCGTAAGTTGAATAATCTAATTTAGTGATATCCGAAACTAAAGTCCCAGAAAAACCCGTGTTGTGTATAGCAGTTGCCTGATTACCATTCGTACCAGTAAACAACCTTGCACTTCCATTTCCCAATGGTGCTGTCGCCGGACCAGTTACAAAGGTTCCGGAACCATCCGGACTCTGAACCGCAAACGCCCAACCATTCATGTTAGATGGAGAAACCTGAGTTGCGGCAAATACCTGCCCGGTGGCTAAGGAGAATACGAAAATACCAATTAGGAATAAAAAAACAGCCTGTGCTGCGAATTTCCTCATTTTCAAGTTGTGCAAATATATCTTAAAACCCCCCAAATGTCAAATCAAACAGCCTAAATAGACCAAACAAGCACATTTGACACCAAAAACATAGGTAAATGCCTATTTGGAACAGGCCTTAAAGGTATTTGTGATCCCAAAAACAAATTGGTAGATAAGAGTGGCATCCGAAGCATTTACTCTACCATTAACATTTACATCCGCTGCTTTCTTGTTGTCACCGGTAAGGACAGGATTAATTCCAAAAATGCTTCTTAAGACTAGAATGGCATCAGTTGCATTGACAATTCTATTATTGTTCACATCCCCATATCCGCGTTGTGCCCCCTGAGAATCTGTGAAATAACAAGGCGGCGTACCTTTCGGTGGAGGCGTCGGACTCGGTGCAGGACTTGCGCTTGGACTGACGCTCGGAGAAGGTGTAGGTATAGGTGTAGGGCTTGGACTGAGGCTTGGCGAAGGTGTAGGTATAGGCGTCGGTGCCACATCCGGCTCAAAATCATAAGTCATGTCAACACCCAAAATACCAATGGTAAAGTTGTCCACGTTCCCGTCAAATACATCACCTGCCGAACCTGGACCAATTTCCATTCTCAAACCTCCAGTCGTATCTGGCCTGTTAATAACAGTGACATTTTGGGAAGAAAATCCACCTACATAAGTAACATACTGTGAAAGAGTCCCGCCCGTAAATCCTGGAAATAATGATGCCGTCCAATTGCCATCTTTAGCATTCCAGTTTTGCCATACATTTTTAGCAGCTGCTTGACTTTGCGCTGTAGGATCAAAATAAAGAGTATCTGTCCCAAACTCGGTGGTAACATCCATTATTAACCTCGGATAGTTAGCACTGATTGTTTGTGCGTAAGTTGAATAATCTAATTTAGTGATATCGCTCAACTTAAGGCTTGCATAAGAAATGTTATGAAAAGCAATTGCTAAAGTCCCATTTGTTCCCGTAAATAAACGCACACTGCCAATTCCGCCTGGCGGAGTAGCGGGGCCTGCAACAAATGTTCCTATACCATCCGGGCTGTTAACCTCAAATACCCAACCCTGCATATTAGACGGGGAAACTACAGCAACAGCCGCAAAAGCCTGTCTTGTTAACAAAGAAAACACAAAAACGCCTAAAGAGAAAACAAGAGCAGTCCCAAGTATAAAGTGCCTGGTTTCCAACTTTCTCACCCGCCTCAATCTTGTCCCGACCTTCAACCTCTTTTTCATCGCTATAAGTCCATATTAGCGCGACAAGTGACAAGAGACAAGCGACAGGTTAAATTCCCTGCGCCTTTGATTTTTGCTTGCCCTGTTTACCCTGAAGTTTTTGAAGGGAGATCTTTCGAAGGGACTTTGACTTTTAACTTTGACTTGCTATCATAAAAGTATGTCCTTGCCCGAGATAGTTCATAGTTCACAGTTCATAGTTCATAGATTTAGAAAAAGAGCCATTAACCATCAACCATTAACCATTAACCGCAATTCAACAGGGTTTACCCTGATTGAATTGTTGGTGGTCATCTCCATAATCGCCATTTTAATGGCCGTTGCCACCGTTTCCTACACAAACGCGCAGATGAAGGGCAGGGATAATAAAAGGAAATCCGATCTTAAAGCAGTCCAGCAAGCTTTAGAAATATACTTTCAACAAAACGGCAAATACCCAAGTACCGAAACCACAGGGCAAGCTGGAAGAATTAAATGCAATGTTACCGGGGACATAACAGCAAAAAGCTGGGGAACCGTTTTTGTTTGTGACGCAACAGGAACGCCAGATCCCCCAGCCGTCACATATATGAGTCCATTGCCAAAAGACCCTGCATTTTCTGGTTCCACAACCCAAGACTACTATTACGATAGTTCAAGCCCAAATAATTCCTATGTTATATCTGCCACACTAGAGAACACAAAAGACCAAGATAATAAAAATGTTCCAACATCAAACCCACCGTGTGGCGCAAGCTACGCTTGGAACGGTAATAGAAACTACTGCGTCATCAACCCGTGAGATTTAAAAAGTGATAAGTGAAAAGTGATAAGTGATAAGTGAAAAGTTCACGGTTCATAGTTCACGGTTCATAGTTCTTTTTACCAGGCCAAAAAAGCAGATCTGGCGTAAATCATAAAATGCTCCTTATGGTATACTATCCACGTATGAAAACTACAGTCTTACGCTACCATGTAGTCATCCGTAAGGGAGGATCCAACTACATCGCCGATGTACCGACATTAGGTATTTCAGACTTTGGAAAAACATTAGAAGAAGCGAAAAAAAACGTGAAGAACGCTATTACTTGCCACGTTGAAGGCCTCGTAAAAACAAAAACCGAGGTGCCACAGCCAGATTCTGATGACTATTATATGGGCGTTACCGAGATCAGCGTTTCCCAACCTATCAGGTTTAGCAACTGACAAATGCCAAAACTGGTACCCCTAAAACCTCGTGCGATAGAGTCAATTCTTTTACAAAATGGGTTTGTGGTAAATGTTAGCAAAAGCAGTCACAAACAATACTTCAATCCAAAAACGGGAGCCCATACGACTGTAGCATTTCACTCAACAGAAATACCTATTGGTACGTTGAGAAGTATTATCAGACAATCTCAACTCCCTTCTGATTTATTCCGTAAGTAAATTCCTTCTTTAATCTAGGCACCAATAGGCACAAGGGCAGCCCGTGGAGGCTAGAAGGTGCAAGTTAAGAAAAATTCGAAGCTAAAATTACTGCGTCATCAATCCGTGAGAATTAAAAAGTGATAAGTGATAAGTGAAAAGTGAAAAGTTCGTGGTTTACCCTGATTTCAAGAACGGTTAATGGTTCACAGTTCATAGTTCATAGCTCACCCTGTTTACCTTGAAAACTTTGAAAGAATTCAAGAGGTCACCGTAACGATACGGGATCGTCAAGCGGGGATATCAACTCATCAAAACTAAATACCCTGCCCCCAAGGCGATAAGCGCAATCAGAAGATATTCTAAAAACAATTTCTTCGTCACGTCCCCCTTAACATGGTGGTACGCAATAGCCCAAACAATATAAAAAATAACCAACAGGGCGAGTACCACAAACTGTCTGTAAGAGTCATAGCGCGACAAATAAACAGCAGCTGCCCCAACCAAAAACGCCGCATACAAAAACAAGTGCCAGGTTGTATCGAGTTTTTTAGTCATTTGTTTAATTTACAATTTTAAATTTATAATTTTTAATGTTTTAAAACTAAATTTTTTAAATTAATTTCAAATTTCTAATTTAAAATTAAAAATTTCCCTTTGACTTTGTCAAAGGATTGCTCCGGAAACAGCATACCAAATTACAATCAAGACGAATGCCAACAAGCCAAGGTGAGCAAAAATTCCGCTTCTCAAGTGTAAATTCTCGCGTTTTGCAACAAATATCACTTCGGCAACAAACATTAAGAATATAAAAGCAATTAAGCCAAAAGATATCCCGCGGGCAATCGAAAACTGACGGCTCGCAAGTACTCTTGCTTCACTTGTGTTAGCTTGGGAAGTCGGCGTAATCACGTCGTCGGTTTGAGCAATAGTCACACTTGTTGGAGCTGGAGTGGGAGAGGCCTGAGCAACCTCAAGCACAGGACTCGGGGATGGCAAAGGCGATTGTAGCGCTTGTGCAACCGCAGGGCTCGCCGCAGGCACGCGCGATGCGGGTGCAATGCTTGGCGAGGGCGCAGGCGATGCTAGGGCCAAAGTAGGTGTCGTTGGAATCTGAGACGTCGGTGTCCCGAACATTTGCACCACCAGTATCCCGCTGTTACCTGTTAAATTGCCATCGGCAACGGCAACACCAATTTCCTTAAAGTTTTTGTCTAGCAAATTGCTTCTATGCGAAGGCGAATTCATCCAGGCATTGACAACCGACGACGCGTCAGAAAAATCCCGCGCCAGGTTCTCCCCCGCATAAACATATTTATAACCGGCAGCAGAAATAAAGCTCCACGGAGTCCTGCCGCTGGGAGAATTGTGCGCCCAATAATTTTCCGAAAACATATTACTAGCCTTCTGCGTTGCCGCTTGCGCAAGTAGTGGGTTAAAAGTAACCGCCCCCAACCCGTTTTGGGCCCTTTTTGCGTTTGTAAGCGAAATAATTTGATCTGCAGAAAAAGTGACAGCACCCAAAATTTGCGGGGCATTTGCCTTTATAAAATAAAATCCGACACTGCTAAGTACAAAAACCGAAAAATATACAGAAAGAGCTACAACAGAAAGAGCGTGGGCACTATGTTCTCTCCCATCAACATGGTTGTGGGGTAAAAAGTGATGATGGAAGTGTCTGACATGGTGAATTATTTTTTTGTGGATCACAGTACAATATTACATCGTTACACTGCTCTATTGCTAGATTGTTCTTTTCCACCAAAAAGCCCCGGCGTTGGGCAGGGGCATTTTGGTTTTGGATCCTCTTCCTGAGTAATCCGTTATTCTTAAGTTTAACTAATATTAACCTAAGAATCGCTTATCTAACTACATCAAAGTGTGTTAGAGGGTGCGCTTACTGCAACACCTACAACACCTGTAACACCACCGGTTGTAACATCAACAACTCCATTGGTGTTTTCGTTGGCCTTATTCTTTCCAGTCTTAGCCTTCTGTTTTATTCTTGCTTTGACTTTAGTTTTATTAGCCTGAGTTGCGCTCGTCAGTTTAACTGTGTTTGTAACAACAGCGTTTGTCGTATCTGCGCCATTTAGGCTAATATCTGCGGCCGGTGTAACTTGTTCACATCCACAGCAGCTAGGAGCAACAGCCGTGTTTGTAGAACCAGCAATAGATACTGATGCCGTTTGACTTACATCTCCGGTTAAAATAGAAACATCGCCACCGGTATTTTTATTGGCTTCATTGCCACCGGTATTTGCGGTTTGTTTTACTTTAACGGAAATATCAGAATCGTTAGCCTGGACTACAGTTGCGGAACAAGTGTTTGTAACAGAAATTGTGTTGGTCGATCCGGCACCGTTTTCTGTAATTGTATTGTCTGCCATTATTGCCGGAGCAAAAGCACTTGCAAATAAAGCTGCAGTAGCAATACCTGTTCCAATTTTATAAGTTAATTTCATTATTTTTATCACCTCCCTTCTTCACCCGCCAAAGGTCGCGCGGGCATCCATACGAATCTGTACCAAAAAGGTACGTTTTAATATCAAAATTAAAATAATTAACGATAAAGTTATCGGCCAAAAAGTAGCAATTTGGGCAGTTCATATTAAAAAAAGTAACTTGGGGGAATTTGTCCTAATTCCGTTTTTATAACTTAATTTAACTGCAGATTTATGTCAACTGGGACAAAGAGGTCTTCTTAAAATCAAACAATGGCAAAAGATGATTTATTACTTGCTTTTTAGTGCTATTGAGGCTAATTTCCTTCTCAGCAGATATGTGCCCAAAGCGAGCGGGGCCATAATTAAGAGTATTCTAAGTGGAACAGGAATGCCTGTTCTTTCAAGGCTATTTAAGGCTTTGTATTTTGCAATTATTGGTTCCTGCTGTCCACCAACAAACGCATCTGCTAACTCATTCTCCTCACCAAAACGGGCAATATTATTATCTGATGCAGACAACGTCTGACCACCGATAACAACTGTGTTTATCCCGCCGCCGTTACTATTTATGCCGGAAGAGCCACCAGAAGAGCTGGAACTTGATGAATCTGATCCACCTGTTGCCTGCGCCTGCGGATTTGGAATGTCCCCGGCGTATCCGGCCGGTACAAAATTACCTAGCCAGGACCCGAAAACGTTGACTAGTGTCATCACAACTTTACGGCCGGAAAAATTCGAATTTATAAAGTTAATAACGTTTACTGCAATGTTCGCGTCTCCGGTGGAAATATCGGAATTTCCCCCTGTATTCTTACTCGCCTCATTGTTACCCGTATTTGCGTCAATATTTATATTATTAGTGACAGTTCCGTTATTGGTGATATTTGTTGTAGTTGTATTTGTATTATTAACAGTTGCATTGTTAGTAGAATCTGCTCCGTTATTTTGGTTTACGGCTACCAACTGGCCATTACTGTCTATAAAATAGAATTCTCCACTGGATGTGTAAAAATACGTACCCGGCGCTGCGCCCAAAATTTGCCCCTTCCAGTTTCCGGAAACGTCATTGATAAAGACCATGTAAACCGGGCTGCAGTCGCCGCTGGAAACGTTTATGTTTGCAACGTTTACAACATTTGCCTTAACTTCAACTTCCCCTGTTTCTATAGAGCTTTCACCACCTGTGTTAAAGCTCGTAGTGTTCCCGCCCGTATTGCCGTCAAGATCCAAATTATTTTCAACCGTCGCATTATTGGTCATATTTGTCGTATCTGTGTTTGTACTATTAACGGTTGCATTGTTTTCTGAGTCGCTCCCATTCCCTAAATTTCCGGCTGTTGCACTAGAAGAGCATGGTCCGCATCCACAAGCGGAAGTTGCAGTCGATTGAACCGGTGCTTGTGGCTGTACAATATTTCCAACCATATCCCCAAATATGTTTACAACATTTAGTGCCCCGTCAACCACCGTATTTAGCGAATTGATTACATTTGCAACAACACTTGCGTCGCCTGTTTCAATTATGCTGTCGCCACCCGTATTTTTACTGGCTGTGTTGTAACCCGTATTCGCATCAATATCAATATTATTAATAATTTCTCCGTCGTTATTTATAGTTTCTACGCTAGTATTGTTATTATTTATTGTGGAATCATTTGTCGAACCGGATCCGTTGCCGATATTTTGTGCAATCAAGCTCCCCGGATCGAGGATTATGTCGCCATTCTGGTTTCCGTTAACATCAAACTGGTAAACACCAAGTGCAACCTGGTTTGCGTCTGTAATTACCGTAACTACCACATTGGCATCTCCTGTAATAATCTCGCTGTCACCGACGTTTGCCGATGCATCGTTGTTTCCGCTGTTTGCATCAAAATCAAGATTATTTTGTACATTTGCGTCATTGTCTATGACAACCGTTGAATTATTATTATTGTTAACTGTTGCCGCATTATCCGACCCGGATCCGTTCTGGCTATTTGTGACGCTCGTGTCTGTGGCACACGCTCCGCAAGTAGGATCATCCGTAGAGACAGCTGTTGTATTGGCACTGGTGACCAGTACCCCGTTTGCATTGGCGTCTCCCGTTTGAATACTGGTGTCACCGACGTTGCCGCCGCCGTCAACTCCACCGGTCGATTCCTGGTCTCCTGGTCCTTGGGTTGCCAACCAAGCCTGGTATTCCTGCCACCTTGCCTCTCTTTCTGCATCATGAATAGCGTCTTCCTCAAGAGTTTCTTCATCACCATCCCTGTCGTTTGGATCATAATTGGTTGGTCCGTCACTGGTTGATACCGGAGTTGGTGAGGGTGTGGAAGTAATCTCCGGACTTGAAGAAGGCGACGGTTCGGGAGTTGGTGTAACCTCAGAAACTGATGGAGCATCAAGTCCCGGGTCATTCCCGGCAAAAACCATAGAGCTTGGATTGATAACCAAGCTTATTGCCAGAAATATTGAAACTATGCTTCTTTTAAATTTATTCATTTATATCTACTTATTTTATTGTTCGAGTTGATCGAGAACTTCTTCTTTTTTTTGTAATTCTCGACAAGCTCGAATACTATTTTTTGTTATCACTATCTACCAGCTACCTGCTACCAACTGCTATCCATTACTTTCCATCTTTCTTGGGGGCTTACCCTTTTGTAAGAGTGATCCTACCGAAAGGTAGCCCTCCAAGAAATCAGGAATTACTTTTAACCCAGAAGAGCCAAAAGTATTAAAAGAACAGACATAGAGCTTCCTTCTTGCGTTGGAAGATCAAAATCCACATCTCCAAGTACGTTAGAGTTTGCAGTGTTCTCTACATCTACGTCTGCATCAGCATCACCAGTAGTGATGGATGGATCACCGCCGTGAGTGTTGTCTTTGGCATCGTTACCACCGGTGTCAAGGTCAACATCAATGCCGTCACACTTTTCCCCATTATCAAATGAGTTAGTCTGAACGGCTGCCAGAATTGATCCAAGGTTGAGCTTAACAGTGTTGTCACTGTCTGTCCCGTTTCCTTTTACAAGTACGTCGAGATCTTCAACACAACCACATCCTGCTAGTTCTGCTGCATTAAAGTTAGCCATATTACTGACATCAACGTCTGCATTGGCATCACCTGTGTCGATTGAAACATCGCCACCTGTGTTGTCATTTGCATCGTTGTCTCCGGTATCAGCATCGACATCGATGTTGTTGGAGATATCAGCATTGTTTGACTGGTTGATCGTGTTAACGGTTGTCAAACCGACCTCAACAGTGTTGTCACTGTCAGAACCGTTACCAGAAATTTCAACAGCCAGTCCGCCGCCGCTACCGCCGCCGGTTACGGCCGCCCAATTTGCGTTTGCATTGTTACTTACAGTAACAGTTGCATCAGCATCACCAGTCGTTACGGAAACATCGCCACCTGTGTTGTCGTTTGCATCGTTATAACCTGTGTCGAGATCTAAATCGACATCGTTGTTAACGTTTGCATTATTGTCTTGACTTATAACATTGGCGTTTGTTGAATTGAACTTAATTTTGTTCTCATCATTGTTCCCGCTGTCAGATCCGTTACCTTTTATTTTCAAAGTAACGTCATCTGGGCAACATCCGTTAACGCTCGCCTGGTTTGAGTTTACCGTTGTGGAAACTCCAACAGTTGCATTGGCATCACCTGTGTCGATTGAAACATCGCCACCTGTGTTGTCGTTTGCATCGTTGTCTCCGGTATCTACGTCAACGTCAATGTTGTTGGAGATATTAGCTGTGTTGCTTTGATTAACAGCTGTTGTATTGGTTTGATTAACTTCAACAGTGTTGTCACTGTCAGAACCGTTACCAGAAATTTCAACCGTTGTAGCCAGAAGTGGAGTTGCAAATGAAGAAACTACCAAGGCACCTGTAGAAACAGCAGTTGCAAGTTTAATTGCAATTTTGTTCATATTTTTTTCACCTCCTTTCATACTTTTCCCGTTTTTCTTATACAAAAACGGAGGTTCATCACTAAGTTTTATAACTTAGAAACGAACCTCCGTTTGCGGTCGGTTATATTCTATTTTGTTTTGGGCAGAATCTTTACTTTATACAGCTCCAGCCTGCGGACAGTTAACTTAAAAATTAGTCTACAGACAAAAAACTACTTTGTCAATCAACTAAAAACTAACTTCGATCGGTTCCTGCTGTCCCCTAACCTCACCCACCAAAAGTTTGAAGCTATTTTTGCTTCCGTCAACAACATATCCAACTCTGGTTTTTCTCAGCGATACTGGTTCAGCCGAAACTTCGTTATTGTGAACGTCCGGAGCATAACTACGCCCGTCGTCACCTATAAGCCTAACCATATCCACAGGCCTTACAGTTAATTGTTTTTTGGTGTCATTCTGGATCTCTATATTAAGGACCAAGAAAATCTTTCCGTTTTTTGTTTTTGCCGGACTGTTCTTAATTAGAATCTCGTTAGTCTTTTCAATGGTAGTTATTGTAATCCCCAACTTCTCTCCCGTTTCCGAACCGTCCTTGTTTTTTATAGGTACTTCGAACTTTCTATTTACATTTACTTTTGCCAATGAATTAATACCGGAAGTTATACTGTCTATACTGTTGCTAACGGATTGGCTGGGCTTTGCAATTTTGAATGTGGCAAACACTACCGCCAAAATAAACACCAAAACTGCTATTGCAATTTTTGGGTGTTTTTTAAATGGTGCTTTAATTCCTTTAATTTTTTCCAGCCTTAACTTTTTCAAGAAATTAAAGTTAACTTTTTTAAAATGAAAATTAAATTTCCTGGGGGGCGTTGCTTTATCTTCCACGGGTTTTGTCTCATCGGTCCCCTCCCTGTCAGATTGTCCTGCGCCCCTGATTCCCTCAACCGCAGCTTTTGTACCGAGAGAGGCAGTCTTAGCAGCATAATCAACAAATTTTCCAATTGCCAAGATCCAGGAAGGAATCGTAAATGTCACGCTCGGTTTGTCCGTTTGAGTTTCAATCATTAATCTCTGGGCAAGAATTTAGGCAGAAGCACAGGCAGTTCGGCTATTATAAACACCATGTTTTTTTTGTCAAGACCTCTACTTTAATGTATCAAAAGGATAAATTAGAAGATTAAATTATCACAGGTAATAAATTACAAATTTAAAATTTAAAATTACTTGAAGGGCCAGAAGAAAGAAAAGATATTGGTAAAAAATTTGAAAAACCAATTGCTTTTCGCGGGCTTTATCTCACCGGTCAAACTGCTTTGGCTGCTATATACTTCCGGAGCCGGGCTTACGGTATTTGCCTGGACATCTTTATCATTATCTGACTCCGCTTTCGATACTTTTGGTACATCTGATACATTTGATACACTCGTCCCCTTCACATTGCTATTTACGTTTACCTTAATATTGGCGCCACTTGGACCTCCAACTTTTATTGTCTTCACACTTTTGGAACTGGCGCCCTCTCCTTCTATTACCGCCTCGAGCGAGTAATATCCTTCAGAACTCGGCGCATCGAAGTTTGCAGAAAAATTGTTACCGGCTTGAACCAGGTCCACGCTCCTTATTAAGTTATATTGATTATCCCGTATATTCAGGACCTTTTTACCGTTGCCGGAACTATCGCTTGCTGTTCTGGTGTACACTTTTTCCCCGGCATTGAAATTCGTATCACTACTGGAAAAACCGGAGCTCTTGGAAACCTGCAAAGAAGAAGCAAAAACAACTGGAACAAAAAATACTAAAGGTAATATTATCAGAATGATCGGCAGTAATTTTTTTTGCATCTCAGGATAAATTTCAGTTCTCTTTGCCCTATTCAACCCGTGCCGAACTCTGCTGTTGCCCTTGTATCTGCGGTGGCGCATTTCTGGTTACAGATATCGAAAACTTTCTGGGTTCAACTTTTTTGGCGAGCTTGGTTATGGTTCTTTCTGTTATTTGTATAACATTATAATTCTCAACGTAAATTTCTATAGAACCATAAGCTTTGTTATGAAGAGCATCTATGATCCTTGAGATGAGCTGGGGTGTAATTTTTTGAGTCGAAAAGTCCTGATCCGGTTGGTTCATAATAATTAACTACCGGGCAGGCAACTACGAAACAACGTGAATATATTCCTTATCGAAAATAATGTCAAGCAATTTTTTGTTAAGAAATTTGACTGAGGCCAATTGAACTTTTATGGGTTATTTTTCCATCACTCTACTACTAGTTTTGCCAACACTACAAACCTCGAAGTGTCCAAAAATCCACTACAAGTGTAAATTGTTAAAATTGTATCGGTAGATGTACTCAATATACTAACGTCTGTTGGTTTTATCGTTTTTGTTTCGGTGACCTCATAATTTCTTAATTCTCCATTCTCAAGTCTCAATTCGATCATGTCACCTTTCCTCATATCTACAAGTCCTCCCAAAATTCGCGCCTTGTTGTGCCCATACAAAACCGTATTGCCACCAGCTTCAGGCAAAGCAGATTGTGTATAAAAAGACACTCCTTCCGCAGCAACTTCCCACCTACCATTTTCAAACTTGCCGTCGGAAACTGCCAAATCGCGCTCTATCTTAGGAATACTTATTGATTTTATTTTGCTAAACTGAGTCCTGGTTGTAACAGGTTGTTGAGTTGTCGGATTGTTAGACCGCTGGATATTAAAATCAAAGTTTTTACTCGCCGCGTAACCAACCAGTACCACCCCCAGCAAAATCAAAAAAATGGAAAAAACAAACTGAAGTTTTGCTCTGAAACCGTGAACTGTCAACTGTGAACTGTGAACTCTTCGATTCCTACTTTTTACCTTGACCCTAGGCCCTTTACCCTTTTTAACTGCCATATTCCTGCCCCAATCATACCAAATCCCGATATTGCCAAAGCAAACGAGTTAGAACTCCCGGTTGCTGCCAAAACTTGTGGTCCTGTTGATGTACCCAAAACTGTGCCACCGCCTGAACTATTGCTATTGGTGTTACCAGATCCGCCTGTTGACGGACTTGGTGCAGATGTAGGCGACGGTTGGGTTGATGGTCCAGGTGTTGGGCTTGGTGTTGGTGATGGTGATGGGCTTGGGTCACCGGTATTAGCACCGTCCTCTTCAAATTGATTTAGAACAATCAGGGTTCTGTCTGGCCTCTGGTCGTTGAGTACTATGTGGCCATCTGCATTCCGATTTCGTAAGTCGTCATTTAACGTGTTGCCATCGAATAGATTATTGTCATATGCGAAAAAATCCGAGAGTGTCACTACCGGTGTGGTAAATTGATCGTTGTATTTGGGCTCTTCCCAACCGCTTGCGGGGACTATAGATTCCTCACCATAGTAGTAAGCACCAATGGCAAGACCAGAATAAGTCGTGCACTGGGCATCATTTCCCAAAAAAGATGCGAATATATCTTTATTAAATATAAGTGGCGATGTAAATACTGAGGTTCCAATTACACCTACCGATGCACCGCCGGAATTGGGAGACGGGTTGATTCCAGAAATAGAAAAAGTAGTGCCGGGACTAGCGGAACCATCAACTATATTGCCATCTTCACCCACAACTACCTTGCAAACGGTAATTGACCCCAAAGATGTCGCAGCCGAAGGGGACGCTTCATTTGCAAAAACCGGAATGTTCACACTTGACGCAAGAAAAATAAACAGAAGAATTCCTGCCAAAGCGGGTAAAAACAATTTAAACTTTCTTTTGTTCATTATGTTGGGGCAAGAAATATCCAGGCAGAAGGGATATGTTATAACATATTGTTATGAGCCTGTCAAGTTAATACAGTAAAGCTTGCTGAAAATCTATCAGCTTCGAATTTACAGGGAAACGTTATTGCAACAAACCAACTATTTGTCATCCTGAACATGGTTCAGGATCTATTATCAGATTCCGAAACGAGTTCGGAATGACAGAAAACGGTAAGTTTTCAGCAAGCTCACAGATCAATCTTATTTGAATGCTATATAAATGTGTTATGGGTTTGGGAGTGCCGGGAGGGTATAATATTTTTTGACAATTTCGGCTGCGGGTTTTGCGCTGTAGTCGTTGTTAAAAATAGCAGTTGAGCCACCAAATCCTACCCAATAGTTTAACCCTATGACTTCCTCTTGGCTTTGGATTAGATTTAATAACTCGTCTAACCACCCAGCCTGCTCCTCTTCTGTTTGCTTGCCGTGGATATCCGGAATTGGGGCGCCAAACTCTCCAAGCATAATTCTGGCTTGAGTTTTCTGGCTTAAAGTCCTTATATCGTCTGCCAACTTTTGAGGCTCTTTGACATAATGGTCGATAACAACCATATCGCCAACGGCATTGGCGGTTTGCTCGTCCATTACAAGATTTGCGACATCAAAGTTCATTGAACTAACTGTTCTGACATTTTTGCCGATAATTCTAAATTCGGTGTTCGCACTTTGAAATTCCTCAATCATAAAGACGCGAAATCCCTCAACATCACCTTTATGTCTTGGATCACCAGCGCCTCCATTTTCGCATTCCGGACAAGGAGTAAAAAGGTCGCCGTTTTGGAAAAGTTCTCCGTTTCTATTAATAAACTGGCGCATCAGGGCTAAATGTCCTTCGCGGGTTAAATCTTTTTTGTAACCAAACCAGCCTTCCCACCCGGAAAAATTGCCACGGAACCAAACTTTTAGATTGTACTTTCTGGCAGCAGTAACCCACCGGTTTAAAAAGGGAATAAACCTTTCGTCGTAGGGAGTCCCTATAGCAACATGGGTGGCACCAGTTTGAGAAATTGCCTTGACTTGCCCCTCGATAGCTCGGTCAAAAGTAGGATCATTTAGTTTTTCCCCTGCTGGGTCACGGGAATATTTCATAGTGTCTATGGATTTTATCTGCCACACTCTCTTCTCCACTTCAGGGGTTTCTGTTGAGGTCTTTTTTTGCCGGTAACTTACGGCGATGGAAAAAATTCCAATGATCACTACTATCAAGAGGATAATCTTTTTTGTCATTTTTGTTTTCCCAAAACCGGTTCAGTATTTAGATTTATTAGGTACTCACTCTTAAGTTGATAAATGTCGGCAAACGGATAACTGTTAACCAGATCGTATTTTTCCAGCTGACCGGACGCCTGAGTTAGTTTAAAGGTTGAATCACCAAGGTCATTAGTGCGCATAACAATCCAGCGCGCCCAACGGTCTGGACTGGTAGTTGCGTTTTGCCAATAGGCACCTGTTCCTTCGTGAATAAATCTTTTCATCGGCAGACCGGATGAAAAAATAATGGCATCATGGGAGGCTGCGGAAATGAGAACAAAGCCTTTTTCGTCTTTTGCATGTTTGGTAAGCCAACCGGAAACCTCGGCAACATTTTTTTGGCTGGAACCAACCCTGGCATCATCAATGGTTACGGCATCGACATTGGCAAAGGCAAAGAATGTTACAAAAAGAAAGAGGCCAATGATTGTGGATCTTAGTGGAACTAGCTTGTGCACCAAATAACCTACAAAGATGGCAATGGTGGGCAGCATCATCACACCATAGCGTACATTAAACCAGGTTTCGCCGGAAATTCCCTGGATAAAAAGGACGGAATGGCCCAAAAAAAGCGCGAGAATATTAAAAAGAAAAGGCGCCAAAAGGGCCGTACTGGCAATACGCACACTTGAGTTTATTTTTTTGTTGAGCCAAAAAACAATCATTCCCAATACTCCTAAAATGGCAGTAAAAGCGCCGGTGTTGTAAAGAAGAGCATAAAGATAGACTTTGGCAGAAAGGAAGATATCGCCTTTTGTTGCCAAGACCCCGGCCTGGGCCAGTTGTTCCTGTTGAACACGGGCAGAATAAGGTCCAAAAGCAAAATAAAGGGCGTCGCCAAAAATAAGCTGGTTCCAGGCAAACCAGAGGACAATTCCAAATGCAGCAAGAGTGGCAAATAAAATGAACGTACCTTCGGCAGCCTTAAAACCCCTTTTTCTTGCGGTATGGTAAATAATTAAAATGGCAGCAAAAAACAATAGGAACCAGCCGTCGTAGCGGACCAAACTTGCCATCATGATCCAAAAAGCAGCTTTTACCAGACTTAAAATCTTTTCATCTTTGTGCCACATCACAAGTTCATAAATTCCGGCAGTCATGGTGAAAATTAAAAGCAGCTCGGTCATGGCTGTCGATTGCAAATAGAGAATATTAAGGTTAGCAACAAAAACCAATACTCCAACTAACCTTGCTAGAAGTCCGACACCAAGTAGTTTAAGAAAAAGATAGATTACAAGGCCGGTTCCGACAAAAGAAATCATAGAAATTAGGGCGCCAGACAAGCCGGAATGCCACATAAAATCATTCCAAATTGTCGGGACCATCAAGGCGTGAGGCAAAGGCAGCCAGACAGAACCCAACTGGGCAAGGCCGGGTTTAAGCCCTTCGACAACTCGCCTGCCAATATCCAAGTGAGACCTTGCATCGTTGTAAGCAAGGCCCAAACCATTGTTAAAAAAAGTTAAGAATGCCAAGGCCGAAACTGCCACAAGCAAAACGGTAAGCAAGACAAGTATGTATCTATCAAGATATTTGACTAAATTGACAAGTTTGCCGCTTCCCATCATTGATCATCCTTTTTCTTATTTGCTAGTTCAAAGACTAAAATTACTATAAATGCCAAAATTGAAACGATGTAAAAAACGAACAAGAATGTTTTTACCGAAATCTGCGAGAGATAAAGATTGTAAATTAGTGAACTTGTTAAATTGTTATTTATAAACTGAAAATTATATTCATAGGTATAAGCAATTGGGTTAGCTAAGTTGACTGCTTCAACTCTTGGCGGAATAGCGCTAGTTGTTAAAGCACCTACAGAACTAATTGCTAAGCTATAAGCAGCAAGCAGTATAAAAATTGATACAAACAAAATATTATTTTTATATTTGGCGACAGCAACTCCGATCGCAGAAGACAAAATAGCAGCCGCTGGGATCAAATATCTTGGACCAAAAGACCAACCTCCCCACGGATCACCGAACATTGAGTAAGAAATAATGGTTATGAGAACAACTGACGTTGATAAAACCGCAAGCCGCCTTTTTTGTTGATCTTGATAGGCGATATATAGACCAATTATTCCAACAAGTATTACCGGGCTATAAAATAACCAACCTCGTTCATTGCTCAAAAGCAAAATATATAGGCCGTTAAGCTGTTTCCTTGTATCGTAAGGCAATAGTATTCTGTTGGGATTTTTAGGGGTAGGAACTTCCAATTCATCGGCTGGATAATTTGCTCTTCCGATGAATTGCCCAATTTTAGTATAAGAACTTGTTGTTTGATAGTTATACCAACCAAAAAGCGCAAACAATGGAACGATACCTATAATGATGCCAGAGAGAACAATAAGTCTCAATGGAAAGTTTGCTGATTTATTTTGCTCTGGGTTACTTTGAAAATGTTTTACAAAAACGTAGATCATGATCGGTGTCATCATCAGAACATTTGGTATATCAACTAATAAGCCAGCAGAAAAAATTAGCCCAATCAACATATTATTGATAAACGTTCTTTTACCGATTGCGTTAATCAATGCCAGTAGGATTAAGGTAGTGCTTAGTTGATGTTGTGTAAAAGTTAGGGCGTAAGCAAGGCTGTTGGTCGCAAATAGGAATAAAAATCCACTAATTAGGGAGGCATAGAAGCTTGCACCAAACTTTCTTGCCAGCCAAACAACTAAAAACATATTGATTAAACCAAATAGTGCGTTCATGGAGTACGAAAATAACTGTGGCATACCGAAAATTTTTCCTAACGCATAAAATGGCACACCTACGAAAGATACACCCGGGGTAAAAATTGAGAAGTATTTACCATTGTGATGGACAATATCCGGTGCAGAAAATTTAGCAAGCGAATCATCTAAAAAAAGGGTGCCTCTCTCGACAATTGCCTCTGTTAGTGCATATCTGGAGTTACTATTGCTTGATTCGAATGGCCCCCCTACTCTTGTGTCTTTTTCTGATTGAAAGTAAACAGGATGACCGAACTGTCCTTTTACTGAAAGGACTACTAAAATAAACGTTGCTAAACTGATAAATACGATAAATAATAACTTTTTCATTTTAAAGCCTTTGTACTAATGGCAATTGGCCATTTAGCGTTTAATATTTTTTCAGCATTTACTGCTTTAATGCGACAATAAGTATTTACTATAAATATATAGCTGGCAAGAATCGGCTGTTTTAAAAATCCTGAAAAATAAGCCTTAAGTCTTAATTTAATCGGGACATAAGTTTCCCCATAAACTAAATTGTCAGGGAAATATTTGCGTAACCTAATAGGTGATGCCAAAAACCTTGTATTTTGTTTTATTTGATC
>JBBTUN010000009.1:0-76608 GCA_038063735.1 Patescibacteria group bacterium | reverse complement strand
ACCAACCATAACACATGAAACAAGACTTAAAAACCCTAAAAATTAGCCTCGTTAATTTAATTTTTCACAAGGTTTTTTGTTACATATTGTTTTGCTTTGACATATTTATTTTAAATAATGGTAAGGAATCTGTGAGTTTTTGCCTACCAAGTGATATATTGTTATAGACAACAAACTCTGCCATGGCAATTTCAATAAAATTAGACGGGCTTAAAAGAGCAAGGGGCCTAAGATCTAACCAATTCGTATCTCTCAGGGAAAAACAAAAGTCCCTCAAAGCCACTATAGACCAAACCAGAAAGACAATAACAGAACTCCAGGCCGCGCAGACTCTCGCAACCAGCCAAGGCCAACACGAACAAGCCGAGATATTGGCAAAAAGTATTGAAGAAAAGTTTGCCTCAATTGAAACTCTCACAGAGGAAGCCGAAAAAACACGGGAGCGCTTTTTGGAATCGGACCGCGAAATCAAACAGCTAAACGCGGAGATTGCCAAAGAACAATCCGAGCTAAACCGTGAGAGTAAAAAACTGGAAGGCGCAAAAGCTGCAGGTACTGGGCTAGTGGCAGGAACAATCATCGCGGAAGCCGAAAAAGTAAAGCAGATGCAAGCAAATGCCGCTGCACCCCAAGCTCCGCAAGCACTAAAGCCAATTCAAATACCGATTCCGGCAGCAAGCGGCCAGGGAGCAACCCCACCGGATCTCAGTATCTTCGAAAAACCGACTCTCAGACAAAAAATATTTAGGTCCGTAAAGTCCGGTGCCAAAAACATGGCCAAAGACGCAGGCTATGTTGTCGCGCGACCATTCATAAATTTTAAAGATAACACCGTAAAAGTTGTTGGAGGAATTAGCCAAGGAGCCAAATTTACCAGAACGGCGGTAACAAGCCCCAAAACCGCCGCAAAATCGGTAGGCCAGGCAGTAGCAACCGGTGCCCAAAATAAGGCAACAGCACTCGGCGCAGCTGCAATTGCACCTGCCGTCAACTTGGTCTCAAACGTAAAAGGTATTGCCAGCACAATAAAAACACTTATCAAAGTAATTAAAGCGCTAAAAATTCTAATTACCAGCGGCACCCTGGTCGGTGCTGTAGCAAATATAGCCCTCCTTTTTAAGGATAAGCTCAAAAGACTACTCGTAAAAGTTCTAAAAATAATGGCCGCCATCCAGGCTTTGATATTCCTTTTGTGGCTAATGTTGATGGCCAAGCTATTAGGCGTAATATCCGGCCTGGCCTTTGGCCTTGTTACTGGGTTGCCGCTTCTTGCTGTACCTGTTGTCGGACCATTTTTATATATTGGCTGGGTAGGATACTGGGCCTGGCGCGGCTGGGTAGACCCACTGGCCACCATTCACCTGGCTACCCATCCTTGGGAAATTATCACCAAACCGTTCAATGCATTTCGGGATTGGGTTAGCAACTTTGGTAGTGGAGCAAAAGGCGGCATCGAATATGTCGGCAGTGGTGTAGGTAACGCATCTGCAACTTTGATAAGTTCTGCGGGCACCTTTGCAACCGGCATTGCCTCCTCAATCTGGGGAGGAGTCGCCACAGCAGCCGAAAGCACTTTCGGATTCTTAGGTACCATCGCCAAAGGTACTCTTAACGCACTAACTTCTTCTGGAAGCGCCATTGCAGGCAATATCACCACAGTCGCAATCGGCGGCAGCATTGCATCCATAACTACCGGCACGATTCTTGCAGGCGTTGTCACCAACTCCGCCTTCTACACACCGGAAGGTGATTTAGCATCGGAGGTCGTAATCCCTGGTGTAAACGAATTCTTTACCATCGAAAAAACAGCAGATCCCAGGCAACTTGCTACTCCGGGAGCTGTCGTCACCTTCACCATAAAACTAACTGCCAAATCCCAGGCAATCCAAAGTCACACCATGGTCGACTTTTTAAGATATAGAGATAAAAATGGCATTGATTCGGCTCCGATAACTCAAGATAAAAATGGAAACCCCATTTCTCTCGCACTACAAGCCGGATGCCCGGAACCTACCCCAATCGCTCCCAATAATTTCTGCAGCGTCAATATTCCAATATCCACAACTTCAATCCCAACCGATTCAAGTATCATCAATACAATTACTGTCAATGCCACAATGGCCGATGGCACCACCAAAACAGATTCGGCTACAACAACCGTTCAAATCGGTAACCCGCCGGCAAATTGCCCAGCCGGCTGGCCGACGGCAGCAGGAACAATCAGCCAAGGTATTAAGGGTGCCTGGTCTCACAACGCACTTTTTGCATTCGGTGAAGAAGCAATCGACATCGCCGGCGCAACAACAACTAATACCCCGACTTTTGCAACCTTTACCGGCACGGCGATTAGAGTAAATGACGCGAACGATAATGGTTATGGTAGATTTGTCGACGTGGCCGGAAACTGTAATGGCACCGCCTTTACTGCCAGGTGGGCGCACCTAAATAGTATCGATGCGCTTGTCGCTCCGAACCAACCAATTACATTTGGCACACAAATTGGCAGAGTAGGCGACACTGGTCACGTCACCGGTCCGCATTTACACTATTCGTTTATCGGTCTAAATATGACAACCCCATATATCCCAACCTCTCCTCCCCAAACCTGCGATGGAGAAGCCGCTTGCGGGGTAACCTACTAACCATGGCAACACTTGGAGAAACATCTGCATATATAAAAAAATATATTCTTCCCCTGGTCTTTTTTCTTCTGATTCCACCGCTTCTCTATTTGATATTTTTAAAAGTCCAAGGTCTCAAAACCCCGACAAGTCCTTCAATTCCCCGACCAGCAATCGAACAAAATACTGACAAATCCGCCTCTTCATTCAAAGTTGAAGCAGCCTTCCCGAAAATACCAGACAAGCTTCCCACTTATAACCTAAAACCCACCGAGCTAAGTGACGAGCAAGCGTCAACAACTGCCAAAAGTTTTGGGCTTGACCCAAAGCCAACTCTCAAAGAAAACACTTATTCGGGCATCCAGTATAGCTTTAATACACCAACCCACGATCTGGAAATTAATAAAAAGGAAATAAGATACACAAACAAGACGCTGCAAAACTCAACTGGACAAAAACCCACCGAAGAATTGATAGGGGCCGCGTCAGGCTTTCTAAACAATTTAGGCTTTTTACCATTCGAGTTGACTATTAACTCTTCCCAAACCAACTACCAAAAAATCCAGGGAGACGCCTACGTAAGCGCCCCAAAGGACTCTGCTCAATTCATAGAATTCTCTTTCGACCTAAACATAGGCGCGTACAAAGTTCTTACTAACTCACGACAGCCCTCTTTTGCAAAAATTAAGGTTAGCCAGGACGGAAACGTTATTGAAGCCAATATCACTTACCCTTTCTCGTTTGACGAGTCAGAAAGTTACAAATTAAAAAATAAACAAACAGCGCTTAGCGAACTTAATGCTAAGAAAGCTGTTATAACCTCTGCTTTCATTCTCGATAAATTTGGGCAGGCAAATGACCTTTACAACCTTAACGTGCAAGAAATTGGTACCGTAACTATCAAAAATATTTACTTAGCTTATTTCTACACAAATAAACCAGATGGAACAATTCAGCCAATTTATGTTTTCGAAGGTAATTTTACAACTTCAAAGGGTGCGCCTGGATCCGTAATAATGTATCTCCCCGCTGTCTCTCCCTAAAATGCCTTAAACCTCAGAGCCTTGACAGCCTTTGTCTTTAAGATATAGTTTACCTCCTCAATTAACCTATTGGCGCTCATATGCAGTTCCGCGGAGACCGAAGGTGTAGCATTAATGGTCAAAACCCCATTTTTGTATGTTTTTATTTTTACACCACTTCTAACCTCTGGCGGGTAATTTTTAAGAAAACCGTCCAATGCATCCTTTGCAGCTTGTCTCACCCTAATAGCAACCAAAGCGTCGCCAACCTTCGCCCTTTGGGGTATTTTGTTAATCAAAGATCCAACCGGTTTAAACACAAAGAGATTGTCAAATGCCAAAGGTCAATTGTCAAATGCCAAAGGTCAATTCTGCAATCGAACAGGCATGATTATATGGAAAAAATTGTCATCAGTAGTTCCTGTTATTTTACCCGGATTTAAACTCTCATTCATTTCAAAATTCACATCCTCTTCTCCGATGGTAGTTAGTGCCTCTATTAGATAACGATAATTAAAAGCAATCTCCCCGCCTTTCCCATCCATAGCAATTGGTATTTCCGATTCACTTGACCCAACCTGCGCTGTTGTAGAATTAACCGAGAGCTTCGAGGTCTTCCCACCATTCTCAAGGCTCAATTTGACTATATTGCCGGAGTCCCGGGAAAAAATTGAGGCAATTTTAATAAGTCTTAAGAATTCACCCCTATTAAGTTTTGCCTTTGAACTAAATGTGCTTGGGATCAGCTTCTCCCAGTTTGGAAAAACTCCTTCAATAAGTCGGGATGTAAACTCTACATTATTTATCTTAAAAACTACCTGGCTCAAGTTATCAGACACCATCATTTTAACCTTTACCCCTACCCCTTTTTCTTCATTTGATTCTGATATTATCTTGGCTATTTCACTAAGCGCCTTTGCGGGTATTATAAATTTGAGGCCGCCCGGCTCCTGCTGCCCCTCCACCTTAACCTGGCAAAAACCCAAGCGGAACCCATCGGTTGCAACCATAGAAAAACCCTTCTTATTTGTCTCAACAAGCACGCCGGTTAAAATCGGCCGGCTCTCATCAACTGCGGCACAAAATACTACCTTGTTTATCCCCTCAACAAAGTCCTGGCCCACAACTTCCACCTGTTTCCCGCTGTCAACTTTTGGAATTGCCGGGAACTCTTCAGCTGCCATTGTCGCAAACCTTGCCTTAAACCCCGGTGCAGAAATAAGAACTTCTTCCCCAAGCTTTTCAAAAGATAGTTCTACTTCATTAAGTTGTGAAACAAATTCGTTCACCGCCCTGCTAGGCAGGGTTGTTCTTCCTTCCTCTGTCACCTTCCCTGCTATTTCTACCCTGGTTGCAGTCTCCAGGCTTGTTGTTACAAACTCTATCTTGCCGCCTTTGGCACTTATTAAAACATTGGCAAGTATTGGTAAGTTGCTTTTGGACAAAAGAGATCTATTGACAACACTTAAAGACTTTAAAAATACTTGTTGATTTATTGAAAATTTCATTTACCAAATTTGGGGTTCCGAGAAAAAACCTGTGGGCAGAAGTCAAAAAGATTAAGTTGTAACGTAATCCCCTCGTGATTATAACACTTTAATATATCTAATTTTCTAGCTTAATCAAAACAGTAGTAGTTTATATAGTAATGTGGAAAAGTTAATAAAAAAGAAATAGTTAAGGCTGGTGTGTTGTGGAAAACTATGTTCAAAACCACCGTTATTTAGTAGGCCAAGCCAAAAATTATGTGTTTAAAACATGGGGAGAACTTAAGCTTCCAAAAGGGACTTAATGCGGTGCACCTCATCACGCAAACTTTGCTTGAGGCTTATCTCTGTTTCCATCTTATAAACACTATGTATAACAGTTGAGTGGTCGCGGCCCCCCAAAACATCGCCAATTGCAACAAGAGGCAACTCAAGCTCTTTTCTCAGCATATACATAAGTAGCTGCCTAATATAAACAGTTCGGGCCTTTCTGGAAGAGCCTCTCAAATCCTCGAGGGAAACCTTAAAATGTCTACATACCGCGTCGCTCACCATACCTATTGTTAATTTTTTAGGTATAAACTTTTTATTCCTGAGAATTGCATTTTTAATATCATTGGTGTTTGTGTTTCCACCCGAAAGTCTAATGTGGGCGAGTGTTGTCGTCAGCATCCCCTCAAGTTCACGGGCTCCCCCACTGCATTGACTGGCTATATGCTCAATAACATCATTGGCAACACTTACTCCACGCTCGTCGCATTTTGACTTAACGATAGCGATTTTCATATCTAAGTCAGCCGGCCCAATATCAACACACATACCGCCCAGGAATCTGCTTACAAGTCTCTCTTTTAATTTCCCCAAGTCTTTTGGGTGTCTGTCGCAAGCCGCAATTATTTGCCGGCCGGCCAGGTCCAGGTCGTTAAAAGTGTGGAAGAATTCATCTTGTGTACTTTCTTTACCTGCCAAAAATTGCATGTCATCAATAATTAACAAGTGGACGTTTCTATACTTGCTGCGGAAGGCAATCTGCGTTTTGTTAGAAAGCGATTCTAAGTAATCGTTCGTAAACTTTTCTGCTGTTACATAAAGAACTTTTGCGTCCGTATACTTTGCCAAAAAATCATTACCAATAGCTTGCAAAAGATGAGTTTTACCAACCCCGGTTGGTCCATAAACAAGAAAGGGATTATAAATTTTGCCCGGGTCGCCAACTACCTGGGTTGCAGCTATATAAGCAAGATTATTGGAAACCCCAACCACATAGTTTTTAAAGGTGTAGCCCGCATTGAGGGAATCGGGTCGCCTAAGCGGTTGGAAGAATTGTTGAGCAACGCCTGTGAATAACGGTGTATTAGTCTGCTCTTCCACTCTATTAGGCTGTCCAACAACAAAATTAACATTGGTGTTGGCCTTTTTTCTAACTAGTATTTGGTTAATTGTGTCCTGGTATCGCCTTTCAATTTGTTCTTTCAAAAAGCTGCTTTTTACTCCAATCGTTAAAACGTTAGAATTCTCCTCTTTTTTAAAATCCATAACATAGGACCCCAAAAACCAGGTCTTAAAATTCGAAGCAGAAACAGATATTTTAAGGTCGCTAAGGACTTCTCCCCACACCTTTTGGCCGATCTTATACATATTAATCTCAAAGAGTTTATGGCAGTTAGAGCAAGCTCATGCTCCGGTAAAATTTTGTGCAGGCAATTTTTACTGAAGATTTTAAATCTACTAAAAGTGGACTAAAACTTAAGTCCGGTATCCATAATTACAAATCTTTTCCACACTGTCAACATATCAAAATTAAATGTGTAAAAACTATCTATTTAGGCAACAACTTGCAAATTTTTTGCCCTTAGTATAATCTTTACCTCATGCCAAAACGAACTTATCAACCTAAAAAAAGAAAAAGGGCCAAAACACACGGTTTTCGCGTGCGCATGAGAACAACCGACGGACAAAATGTTGTCAAAAGAAGAAGAACCAAAAAACGCGCGAAGTTAACAGTTTAATGTTGGCGAAAATTAGCCGTTTAAATTTATCCAAAAATAAAAATTCAGGAAGATTTAAAGGCCAGAGGATTTTGGGCTTGCGCTTTGATATCATTTATAAAAAAGCGCCACAGTTTAAAGCAGCAACGGTAGTATCTAAAAAAATTGCAAAACTTGCGGTAGATAGAAATAGAATGAAGCGCTTGGTGGCCGCAAGCCTTAAGAATAAAAAGGATATTAAGGCAGAACTGCTTTTTATTGCCAAAATTAATTTTGCCCACTCGACCCAAAAGGAGGTGGGTGTAGAAATCGAAGAGTCCTTAAAAAAAATACACAATGATAAGAATTATTAAAATTGCTTACCGCCTATATCATATTATTTTCCCGTCAACGCTTGTCACTTGCCGTTTCCTGCCAACATGTTCCGCTTACTCGCAACAAGCGTTCGAAAAGTATGGTTTTGGAAAAGGCTTGGCCTTGTCAATCAAAAGGCTACTGGCGTGCCACCCGCTCACCAAAAGGCAAATTATTGATCCACTAACATGATGAATATTTTCGACGCTCTACTTATCAACCCCATCCTAAACGTGCTGATTGTAATCTACGCTGCTTTTTCGCAGGTTAAGGTTCCGGGTGCTCTTGGTTTTTCAATAATTATCCTAACAGTCGTCATTAGACTAATCCTTTGGCCCCTAACAACCGCCCAGCTTAAAAGCAGTAAGAAAATGGCCGAATTAAAGCCGCACTTGGACAGAATTAAAGCAACCCATGGCAGTGACAAAGTTCGTCACCAGCAGGAAGTCAGTAAGCTTTACAAGGAACACGGTGTTAATCCGGCAGCAGGCTGCTTGCCCTTGGTTCTTCAGATTCCGGTTTTCATTGCTCTTTACCAGGTGCTTTTAAAGTTTGTGGATCTAAATAGTAGCGAACTTCTGACAAATATTAACGACCGTGTATATATCCCTTCACTAAAACTGGCAAATATCCCAGACACATCTTTTTTTGGCCTAAGTTTGTCCAGTAAACCAAACGAGTGGGCAACTATTGGGATTTTTATATTGATAATCCCAATTCTTACCGGAGTCTTTCAATTCATTCAATCAAAGATGCTGGTGAATCCCGAAAAACCGGCTACGGCTCTCGTCAAAAAAAAGGGCAAAGACGGTAAAGGCGACAGCCTTGAGGATTCGATGGCTCAAATGCAAACCCAAATGGCCTTGATTATGCCGGCAATGATCGCCTTTTTTTCGTATGGCTTCCCTGTTGGGCTTTCGCTTTACTGGAATACGTTTACAATAATTGGTATAGTTCAGCAGTATAAAATCATGGGAGCAGGCTCCCTTAATAAATATTTGCCGGAAAAATGGAGGAAGTAATTATCAATTACCAATTTCAGATATCAAATGGTCCAACACTGAGCGGGTGGCACAACTGGAAAGGATCCCGACAGCGCGCAGCTCTAGCCAGTTTCGTTAACTATCGATCAATTATTTTGTCGAGCGAGCACTGGCGGGAAGGAATGTTGTGACAGGACCCGCGAAAACAAAAAAAATAAAGCTTGACGAAAACCTTGTCGCTCAATGTGTTAAAGATCTAATAGAAAGACTGGGCGTTTCGGCAACAGCCGAAATTTCTAAAATAGATAACAATTATTTTGTTGATATCAAATCGGAAGACTCATCACTTCTCATTGGCAAATACGGAAGCAACCTGGAAAGTCTGCAGTTTGTTATGGCGGTAAGGTTAAAGTCTCAAACAGGAGAAGATGACTTCGAAGTATTCTTGGACATTGATAACTGGCGCAGGGCCAAAGAACAAAAACTAGAAAAAATGGCCCTGAATGCTGCTGAGAAAGTCGAGGAAACCCACGAACAAGAAGTTCTATATAACCTGAAACCCTCAGAAAGGCGTGTTATCCATGCGCTGTTTACAAATCATCCTAAAGTGACAACAGAATCGGTAGGAGAAGGAGACTCAAGGTATCTTGTGATCAAGCCCCGCACCGGGTAACAAATGGCAAGGACAGAACGCCTTTTCTTGGTGGTTCTTCTAACTATCCCCCTTCAGTTAAATAAATTTTTCCCACTGTCCTTTTCTTATGTACTTGGAATTCCCATCGACTATCGAATTCCATCCATTTATTTAAGTGACATACTAATAATCCTGTTTTTGCTAAGCAGCATTTCAAGCCTAAAAAAAATAAAAGATTTTTGCGCCGACAAAAAATGGTATTTGCTGGCCATAGGTGCATTTCTCACGTACCTTGCGCTTTGCGCCTTTTTCATAAAAGAAAGCAAAGAGGCAACACTGTTTTTTTTGATAAAACTAGTTGAACTGGCCGCCTTTTCTATACCAGCCGCCTACTATTTATCTCAAAAAAAAGTGTTCACCCTTGCGCTGCGGATATTTAAGTTTACTCTTACTTGGCAATCTCTAGTGGTTGTCTATCAATTTATAACTCAAAGGTCGCTGGGTCTTTGGTTTCTTGGGGAAAGATCGTTTGACACAACAACCACAGGCATTGCTCATATTGAAATTTTTCAAAACCAGTTCCTAAGACCATATGGAACTTTTCCGCACCCCAACGTTATGGGCGCATTCAACCTGGTTCTCCTGATTATACTGGCCAGTTCCCTAAAAAATAATGATTTATACCCTCTGCCAAAAAAGGCAATCATCCCCCACGCACTGGCAATAATATCAATCTTTGCCTCTTTTTCCAAAACAGCTCTTATTATGCTTTTTATTAGCCCGGTAGTCATTGTAAAAAAACGGACCCATTTAGTTGTGGCTGCTCTAACAATCGTTATTTTGGTTCTCATCTACGTCTTCGCCCTGCTCCCAAGAAGCATAGATACAATCGCCGAGCGCATTCTTCTTTCCCAAGCAGCGCTACTGGTTGCATCTCAAAATATTATCCTGGGTGTGGGCAGTAATAATTTTATACTGGCAATTTCAAAGCTTAATTTGCAATCTGTTTCGGAAGTTAGACTTCTTCAGCCCGTTCATAACGTATTCTTGCTGATTCTTGCTGAAAACGGCTTATTGGGTTTGTTATTATTTTCGCTCATTCTTCTTACCGTTTCAAAATTTACGAAAGACAAAGCGAGACTATTCTTGTTTTTTGTAGTACTTATTTATTTAAGTATCGATCATTTTATGTGGACACTACAGCAGGGGCAACTCGTACTCTGGTTGTCCTTGTCCTACATACTAAGCTCGCAAAAAAACTCGTCTTCCTGATATATTGAAGTTACAAAAAATATCCTATGTTTAAAAAAGTTTTTTATAACACATCCGCCCAAATTTTAGGTAAAGCAATTACTGCATCCGCATCTCTTGTCATCACCCTGCTTATCGGTCGTTCTTTGGGACCGGCCGGCTATGGGGAGTTCACTAAAATATTTGTTTTTATCGGCTATTTTTATACATTTGCCGATTTTGGCTTTAACGCAATTTACGTCAAAATTTCCAGTCGCAAAGACATAAGAGAATTCCTGCCTTACCTAATTGGCATGAGGCTGGTTTTAGCAATAATACTGGCGGGATCGGCAATTGTGATTAGCCAGATATTACCCTACAACAAAGAGCTCGGTTTGGGTTTCACTCCCCAGGTCAAATTTGGCATACTGATCGCGTCTGCAACGATAATTACCCAAGCCCTCTTCACCTCGTCAAATGCCTTCTTTCAGAAAAAACTGCGCTACGATTTATCGGTTATTGCCGCAGTAGCAGGCACGCTGGTCATACTTTTATTAACGTCAATCACTAGCGTGTTTGCCCCAACTATTTATCTGTATACAGTCTCGTACATATTCGGGGGGTTAACATTTGTAATCGTTGCCTTTTTCATAATTTACAAATATTTTAAAGCTCCTATTTATCCCTCTTTTTCAATCTCGCATACCAAAAGCTTTCTAAAAGATGCGTGGCCAATTGGCACCGCCCTAATTCTAAATCTCGTTTATTTTAGAACTGACGTATTTATTCTTGCTTACACCCGCCCGCCCCAAGAAGTAGGTCTTTACGGCCTTGCATACCAATTTTTTGAAGCAGCGCTGTCTATACCCATATTCTTCACGAACGCCCTTTACCCGCTCTTAACGGGGCTGTATGCACAAGATAAACCGGAGTATCAAAAACAGATTAAAAGATGGTTGCAGATTTTAACAGTCGTCTCAATATTTCTCTCTCTTGGCTTAATAATTGCGTCCTATTTAATCCCGCCTCTATTTGGTGCCAGGTTCAATGGTTCTCAAATGGCGCTCGTTATTCTTGCTCTTGGCATGCCATTCTTCTTCATCTCCGCTCTTCTCTGGCACATCCTGATTATTAAAAATAGACAAAAACAGTTGATCGCAATCTACGCGGTAGGTGCAGTCGTTAACTTATTACTCAACTTATTATTAATTCCCAAGTATGGATTTCTGGCGGCCGCAATTGTGACTATTTTTTCCGAAAGCCTAATTACTCTTATGCTTATTATCTTTTTGGTAAGGCAAAACAAAGACTGAGAACCTCAAAGCATTGTCTAGCAAACTTACCGCCTATACACTAAAATACCAACATGCTTATTAATTGCGATGGCGGATCTCGCGGCAACCCCGGCCCGGCAGCCTTTGGCTTTGTAGTTAAATCCAATGGTAAGTTGGTTAAAGAAGGCTTCGGATACATAGGTATAGCAACCAATAACACCGCGGAATATACGGCAGTTATTGAGGCGCTAAGTTGGTTAAAAGAAAACACTAAAGATGAAGAGCTTACATTTAACCTCGACTCTTTGCTTGTGGTTTCACAGCTAAACGGTCTATACAAAGTAAAAAACGCAACAATCCGCGAATTAATTGTTAAAATTAGGCAACTGGAGACAAGCTTTAGTAAAATTGTCTACAAACATGTGCCAAGAGAGCAAAATAAAGAAGCCGACAGATTAGTAAATTTGGCGCTCGATACTACTCTTGCAAAATGGTATGGAAATTAAAGATTTAACTAGTCAAATAAAGAAAAATTTAATATTTATCGCCATAATTACTCTTGTGGCATCAAGCGTCGGATTTTCATCCACCAAATTTTTAAAGTCCGGTTACCAACAGCAAACGCTGCTCTTTGTGAAAGTACAGGACAAAAATACCCTAAGCGAAAATTCTCCTCGGGTTGATTCATCAAATCTCACCGACACCACCGTTGCTATCTTACAAAGCCCCGATTTTGCAAGCGGGGCAGATTTAGGAGAATCTCAACTGGAAGTCAGGAAAATGGCGCCTCAGGTAATCAGAATAACCGTTACTGCCAAAAACAAAGACGTTTCCAGTCAAACATCGACAAAAGTCATATATTCATATAACGAGAAAATTAAAAACCTTGTGCCGCAAGCGAATATAGAACTCGTGGGCGTTGGCATTCCAAACGACCCGACACGGCAGGTTTTAAATAGCAAAATTATGGCCGCATTTGGCGCAAGTCTTGGCTTTATTGCTTCGTTATCGATTTTAGCGCTCGCCAAATACCTTAAGCTTTAATGGATGCCCCTGCCCAAACAACAAAATCGCAAATATTAATAACCGATGTAGGCAGTTGTTTTGGTTCCGCGCTTGCAAAAAACTTGCTCAAAAGAGGTTACCAAATTTATGGCGCGGGCAAAACTCAACCGCAAGAAGATGTTCTCCAGGATCATAGATTTACCTTTGTAGACATAGATCTGGCACAGCCTTTCCCAAACCATTTACCCACATTTGATCTAATCATCCACTTAACAAGTGAAGATTTAAATGCCGGAGGAGATTTTTCCGCTTCAAAAGTCTCCGCCGTCACCTCGAACCTAATTTCAAAAGCAAGAAGTGGTACCTCAAAGGTCATTTTTGTTGCCAAAATTACCACAAGTTCAGATTTCCTGGATTTTGCGGCGCGCGACGAAGAAGCGAAAAAAAACATCAAACTTTTTTTAATGGGAGATATTTATGGCCCCGGCATAAAGCTTCACAATAAGTACGAAAAAAACACCAAAGATAGTTACTTTGAAAATAACGAGCTTATTTACCTCATTACCCAGGCAACCCAAACCGACAAAATAATTTTGGAGAGTGAAGGCTTGACCATGATTTATCCAACATATATCGACGATGCGCTTCATGCATTCAACAAATTCATGGCCAACGATTCTGGCAAAAACATCCGGTTTATAATCTCCACTAGCCCCCTGACGGCGCTGTCTTGTGCCTACGAAATAAAAAACAGCGCCCACATTCTACTTCAAAAAGAACTAAGCCTCTTTTTTGCCGGTGAGCCGCAAATCGAAAAACCAAAACCCGAACCTGTTGTCAGAATCCATGATCTTGGTTTCTCGCCCAGGTTTAATTTGAAGGAAGGCTTAGAAAACACACTGACATTTTTTAAAGACAAAGATATGGTAAAAAAGCTTAGTTTCCTGGACCCTCTTCTCGCGCGTCCCGAAGTAGTTTTACCAAAAACAGTAGAAAAGCATGAAGTTTCGCCTCAACTTAAAAAATCACTACCCAAAAAGTTACCCAAATTACCAAGCTTTGGATTTAGCTTCAAATCAAAACTCGCAGTTTTATTTGTTTTTGTACTGGTTATCGTTGTGTTCACGGGCAAAATTAGCCTGGATCTTTACTCTGGTGTAAATTCTCTAAAGAGCGCGCAAATAAAACTTCAGTCCGGGGATTTTGATACAGCGCTTAAAAAAGCAACGAGTGCCAAAAATTCTTTTGGCAGTGCAAATTGGGAATTCAATAAATTAACTTATCCCGTCTCTCTTGTCATTCCCAAAAAAATTCAAAGCGTCAGTAACTCACTCGAAAGTGCCCAGCTAACTGCGTCTGCCTTTGCCAATTTCATTAGCGGAGCAAAGACGCTTGCTGTCGATCTTGAGTACATCGCCTCGGACAAACCGGCCAAAAGCACTTTCAATATAGAGGACCCACAGGCCTTAATAAGCAAGGCCTATTTCGAAAGCGCCAGGGCCCTGGCACTAGTCCAAAGTGCCCAAAAAAACGGCATCTTTAAATCTAAGTTAAACAGCCTGGAAACAAACATAAAATCTTTAAACGAACTAAGCCTTAATACGCTTGAGTTAACAAACCTAACTGCAGATCTTATTGGTATCGATTCAAAAAAAACTTACCTAATCTTGCTCCAGAATAACTCAGAGCTAAGGCCGGGAGGAGGTTTCATCGGTAATTTCGGAGAAATAGTTTTGGAAAGTGGCAAACTAAAGTCAATTAATGTCGAGGATATTTATACAATAGACGGCCAACTCAAAGAAAAGATCAATCCGCCCGCGCCTCTTGTGGAAAAGTTGGGTGTCAAGCAACTATACCTGCGGGATTCCAATTGGAGTACGGATTTCGAAATCAACGCCAAAACCGCCCGCGATTTTTATAAAAAGGAAACAGGCAAAACAGTTGATGGAGTAATTGCCATAGACCTTGACTACATGCAAAAACTGCTGGAAAAAATTGGCCCCATAAAACTTGACGATTACAACGAAGAAATAACGGCTGGTAACCTTTTTGATAAAGGGGAATATTATGCCGAAGTCGGCTTTTTCCCCGGTTCCACTCAAAAGCGCGATTTCTTTACCTCCCTTACAAATAAACTGATTGGTAAAGTCGTTGCAAGTTTCTCAACTCCCACCCAGGGGAACGACCACTTACCCTGGCTTGCGCTACTTACCACAACCGGTGAAGCACTCGCCCAAAAACACATGCTAATCTCTTTTGATAACCCCAGCCTTTCTACGTATGTAAAAGTTAAAAATTGGAGCAATTTAACACCACCGTTTACCTACAATCCCCAGGACAACAAAAATGCCACAAGCGACTATTTAGCCCTGTCCGAAGCAAATGTGGGCGCCAATAAAGTAAATAGATATCTAAATAGAGATGTTAATTACGAAATGACTGTAGACCGAGATGCGGGACTCGTGGCCAAACTGGCAATAACCTACAAAAATAATAGCCCGGCAGATACTTGGCCGGGTGGAACATACGTTAATTATTTAAGAGTTTTTACGCCACTTGGAAGTGGCCTGGAAAGTTATGACGACGGGCAAAATGTCGCATCTAAAGATAAGTTAAAAAATCAAGCCACCAGCGATGAGGCCAAAGTAGAAGTGACGACTCAAGGAAACTTAACCGCTTTTGCGACTCTTGTGGAAGTGCCTGTTAAAGAAGAAAGAACCATAACTTTTGTCTACAGAATTCCAAAAAACATAAAGCTCGAGCAAGCCCCGGCATATTCTCTTTATGTGCAAAAACAACCCGGTACAGAAAAAGACCCATTTAAATTCACCTTTAACCTGCCAGCCTACCTAAAAATCGACTCTGCTTCTCCTTGTCATACTGAACTAGATTCAGGATCTTCTGATTGCAGCGCTGGCGTTGGCGGCAAACAAAACGTAACCGCTCAAACAAATTTAAATACCGACCGCCAATTTTTAATAAAAGTTTCCAAGAAATAGTTATTTTTGCTTACCGACTTTACTGAAAACACTGAAATTACCGACTATACCGATTTTACCTACATTACTGATTTTACTGACTCTACCGACCCACCGACCTACCCAAAAATTCCTTTTTTAGCCCCCATACTTGCAAATCCCAAAGCTGGAATACCGCCACCAGAAGCCGTGACTCCAGCTGCCATCAATGCAGCCAGTATCGCAAATAAAGCAGGATATTTCTTAGCAAGATCAATCACCTTTTCCCAACCATTCGGACAATTCTCTCTTCGCCACTTCTCCAAACTTTTATGGTACATGAATTTCTCAATCACACCATCTGCAATTTCTGGATATTGGACTAATTTTGTGATGCATTTAGCATCGTATGTCCCAGCAAGTAGTCTATGTGAAATCTCGTTCTGCAGATACGCACGCTCTTCAATGGACAAAGGTTGCCCAGCCATTGCTCTTCCGTTAAGATTATCGAAATTATATCTCTTTCCTTCAGGCAAAACCTTTGCTACCTCATCAAGGTATTTTATCTGTTCTTCACGGGACATCGCCCTGTACTCTTCGGGGCTCTTTTGATCTATATTTTCCCATGTCGATCTAAGTTTTACATCTTTCTTTGCCTTTTCTTTGGCAACTTCCAAAGCGTCCTCATCTAAGCGCAAAGTCTCTCGCATCTTATTTGCCCGCTTACTAAGTTCTAGTTTTTGGTGGTTGAGCCGTTTCCATTCCTCGCTCCCTTCTCTCTCCTTTAGAATTTTCTCCTCGATTGCCAGAATATCCTTATCTAGCGCTTCCAGTGCTGTTTTGTTATTCTTAATATTCCCTTCAAGATAAGCAGTTTCACCCAGCTCTCTACGTCTTAGTTGTGTTTCTTTAATCGCCTCGTCGTTCTTATCCTCTAAGTGTCCAACTTCTTTTTCTGCTTTAAAGCTTTTTATAACAGCGAGCCTTGCTTCAGCCTCGGCGATTTTACTATTAATTAAGTCTCGCTCCTCTTTTGACTTTGCACGAGAAAATGACTCTCTCAAACCCTTTAGAACACCTTGCTCCTTGTCTTCCGTTTTCTTTAACTCATCAAAAGTACTCTCACCGAACCTCCTGTAGTCATCCATCTTCTCTTCCAGTTTTCTGGCAGCTTCCGTCTGCTTCTCACTTTTATTACTTGTACCTCCATTGCCTGCCTCATCAGCATCGACACCCTCGTCCTCCATAACTTGCTTGATAAAGTCGATCTCGTCCTCCAGCTTCCCAGCTTTTTCTGCATACTCTGCCGCTTTTGTATCATCTGCTGTTCTATCTAAGAGTCTTTCTAATGTTTTTAATCTGGCTTGTTTCCTTCTCAACTCTCTTGCGAGTGCCTTGGGTTTCATGTCCGCCAACCTCATATAAGCCAACTCTTCCTCACTCAAACTATCTGCCGCGCGTGCCCTTAGTGTGTCTGCACGAGAGGGAGCAGCAGGTTCGGGAGTTGGCGCGCTTGGCCTTGCCGGTTCTGGGGTTTCCGGAGTACTTGCATCAGGCGCGGGCGGCGCTGCACCTCTTTCTGCCAGTACGCTATCTAAAATTGCTGCTGCTTCCGGATTGCCTGCAATGGTCCTTCGCAGTTCCTCCGGATCCATGCCCGCGTCTAAACTATCACGTATGCCTTTTGCCTGGTCGACATTTTCAGACGCTCCACCAGTATCAGGACTTGCCGTACCTTCGACCCTCAAGTACTTATCCCAGTCAGCCATTTCCTGCTCGTATCTCGTTTTCTCATCCCCATCCGGTAGAGCGGCAATTTCATCTTCAAAACCTTCTCTAATATCATCCAGAAATTCCTTATGATCTTTATCATCAACACCCCTCTCGAGGTAAAGTCCATACAAATCACTTATCACATAAGCTTTTTTTTCAAGTGGCAACTCCAAAAAACCATCATTGGGGTCTGCATCCTCACCTGCGTCGTGCCTCCTCACCATATCGCGTGCAATACTTTCGTTTGAATCAGCAACCGTGTATCTTGACATCTTTTCTACAGGGGGAGTTGCACCATCTGTTTCGTTACCATTACCGTCGTTATCTGCCGCAGCAACCGGAGGAACATCCACCGGCGGTTCACCGCCACCGGCTGCAGCTTCTCTGCGTCTAAGCTCTTCTGCCCCCTGGTTTAAAATTTCTTTAGCTCCCGCACCAGACTCCACAGGCGGTCCTTTAGCTCGGGCAATATCTTCAGCAGAAGGTCCAATTACCCCATCACCGTAATCAACAGATCCATCGCCTAATCTATTAAGACCATCTCTTGGCTCAATAGGATGTTCTGCTGTGTAACGATCGTAACCCGCTCTTAATCCAGGCGGCATTTTCGCAAGTAGTGCATCTGTGTTTGGAGCTTTGGAAACAGAATCAAAATATTCCTCGGTGGTAAGACTTTCGCCAGGTTCAATTGGAACTCTTGGTCCAGGTTGCTCAGGCGCTATATTGCCACCATTTCCTTCCTGTCCAGCATCACCAGCAGACGCTACGCTTTTTAGACCTTGTTCTAGCCCACCTGCTTCGGAAGCTTTTCTCGCGGCATCTTCAGTTTGTCTTGCCGCAGTTTGCCCGGCATCTAATTGCTCAGCACTAGGCGGCGTGTTACTACCAGCTTCGGGGGTAGTTAATTCATCTTTCTTCTCGTCGTCAGGCATCGGTAGCCCCCACTCCTGCCAGGTTTTTTATTCCTGCTAAAAATTTGTCTGGGTTCTTTTCTATAAAAGCGGTGAATTCTTGGGCAGAAAGAGAAAGTTGTAAGGTATCCTCGCCAAAAATAGCAGAAAGGTCTTCTTTAGGAAAGCCTGCAGCAACGAGTCTGTTTTCTAAAGTCGCCTCACCCTCTTCAAAAGCGTCTTTAAAATCCTCCGGCAACGCTTCCGCCGGAATTTCCCCATTTATGCCAAGCTTGTCTCTGTTTTCCTGTAAAAACTTCAAAAAGCTGCTTCCATAAACAACAGTTTCCAAAAGTTCCTTGGAAAATGTAGAAAGAGTATTCTCCTCAACTCCCAAAGTAGTCAACCTATCCCCAATAGAAATAGGCGCGTCACTTAGTCCGTCAATAATCGTATCAAGCGTCAGCTGTTTCATTGGCAGTTATATCTAGTGCGCCTTGGGCGATTTTATTAGCCTCTTCTATCTTACCCTCGTTAACCAAATTCAACGCATCGCGGTAAGCGGTAATCTCCTGGCCTCTTAAAATCTCGCCTTTTACCTTAGTATACAAGATCTCAAAAGATTTATGCTTTTTGGCCAAATCACGATAAAATTCAACCACTGTCTCCTCGTGTTTTACGATTTTATCTACTGTCGCCAAAGTCATTCTTGCAATTTCCCGGGCCGCTTCTACAGTCATTGTAAAATTGTGAAGCCCCAAAAGTATTCGCGCCAAAACGTCTTTTTCTATTTGAGTTTTTACCGAAAGTGGCTCTTGCATCTACTCTTACTTCACTATATATAAACGCCAGCCAAAATTACAAGGGTGGGCCCCTATAGTTTGACCTTTCAAATGAATATTTGGTATCATCTCTTGTCAACTCCTTTAATTCTAATTTAAATCTAGCTTTTGCTAGTTTAAATTATTCAACAAAGGGAAAAGGAATATTAAGGAAAAACCGTTTTAGGTTTGTCCTTAAAGTAAAAGCATGGAACAGACGCCATTAGTTGCCCAAAAGCGAACAATACTTGGGAAAAAAGTCAAACAACTTCGAAGAGAAGGGATTCTCCCTGCGCACGTTTTTGGCCATAAAGTAGAAACAGACCATGTCCAGGTTAATGCCCATGACTTTGCAAAAGTTTTCGAAAAGGTCGGGGAAACCGGGATAATTGCGCTAACTATAGATGGCGTTAAAAAACCGGTAATGGTTAGAGACACGCAACTTAACCCAATAACCGACGATCTCGTGCACATCGACTTTTACCAGGTAAATCTTTCCGAGAAAGTCAAAGTTAACGTACCCATAGAAATTATTGGCGAGTCCCCCGCAGTCGAAAAGAAAATCGGCCTTTTGCTAACCCCCATTACAGAAGTAGAAGTAGAAGCTCTCCCTGGAGACCTGCCGGAAAACATCGAAGTCGATATTACAAATCTTTTAAATATTGATGATGAAATAAAAGTTAAAGACTTAAAAGTTGACAGATCCAAAATCGAAGTTCTCACAGACGAAGAACTTGTTGTTGCCCAAATTGGAGAACTTGTCACCAAAGAAATGGAAGAATTAGAAGCCGAAGTCGAAGCAGAACAGGCCGAAGCTGTCGCCGTAGAAGCCCCAGCTGAAGGTGCAGAGGGTGCAGCCGAAGGCGAAGCATCAGCCGAAGGTGCCGAAACTTCCGAAAAGCCCCAAGAAGAAAAATCAGAATAACCTTTGATACTCTAGATACTTTTGACACATTTGATACTTAAATAGATGCGGTAATTACTGCAAGAATTTTGCGGGAATTACTATTTAATTTTAAATTCTTAATTTATAATTTTCAATCAAATTAAAATTTTAAATAATTTAAACATTAATAATTCAATAAAAATTTAAAACTTAAAATTAAAAATTAGACAGAAGGCCATTCTTCCAACATTATCGATTTCTTTTTTACATCAAACATCTGATAAACTTCCTCAGTCAAAAACGGCATGAAAGGATGCAGAAGAATCAAAACCTGCTTCAGGACATTTTCCAAAGTTGGCTGCGCATCTCCTCTTCTTTCCTTTGCTGATTCAATATATTTGTCGGCAAACTTATGCCACACAAACTCGTACAATTCCTCCACTGCCAAATGAAGTTCTAAATTATCCAAATTCTTGGTAACTTTTTTTATAGTCTTATCCAATTCCTCCACTATCCATTGATCACTGTATTCATTTTTCTCTTGTCTCTTGTTGCTTGTCTCTTGTCGCTTAAGCTCCAGCACAAACCGTGCAATGTTTCTAATTTTAGTTCCAAAATTCCTGAAGTTTTTGCCCCTTTCATCCAGAACTGCCTTGTTAACACGGCCGTCCCTTCCCGGAATCGAATAAGTGTATAAAGCCATCCGGGAGGCATCGACGCCCCACTTATCAACCAAGTACTGCGGTTCGATACCATTTCCTAAAGATTTAGAAAATTTACGCCCTTCCAAGTCCCTTAACATGCCGTGGAAAAACATCGTTTTAAAAGGAATTTCGTCGGTGAAATAAACTGAAAGCATAATCATCCTGGCAATCCACAGGTATTTAATTTCCGGTGCGCTAATTTCAAAATCCCACGGAAAGGCCGACTCATAAAGTCCATCCCGGGAACGGGTGGCAGTGGTGGAAAGGCTCCTGTCAGCGCGCAGTTCGACAGTTTCTTTTAGATTACCTTTTGATTGTTCACTCGAACGAGCACTAACGGGAGGGAAATCACTGACAGGACCCGTAACCTTCGGCCAGCCCAGAGTGCTTAATGGCCACAACCCCGACGAAAACCAAGTATCCAAAACCTGCTCATCCTGCACCCAGCCTTTTCCGGGCGACTCAAGTGAAACTCTCATTTCAGACCTTTCTGGCTTATCACTTATTCGTAGAAAAGCTTTGCTTATCGCTTGTCTCTTATCACTTCTCTTATACCAAACAGGAATCCTATGTCCCCACCAAAGAGATCTGGAAATACACCAGTCATGCAATTCCTCAAGCCAATCCAAAATAATCCCTTTATAATTTTTTGGTAAGAACTTTATCTGATCTTTGTTAATCGCAGCAATTCCGCCTTTTGCAATATCTTTCATTTTTACAAACCATTCCTCGGAAATTAACGGCTCAACGACGCTTTTGCATCTTTCACAAACGGAGACGTTATGAATATATTCCTCCTCCTTTACTAAGATCCCTTTCGCTTTTAAATCGGGAATCATCACTGCCCTTGCTTCCAAGACTTTCATACCGGCATATTTCCCGGCCAATTCCGTGAGTCTTCCCTCCTTACTAATTACCTGAATAATTGGCAAATTATGACGCTTGCCAATTTCATAATCGGTAAAATCATGCCCTGGGGTTACTTTGATAACTCCTGTTCCAAATTTTGGATCAACGGCATCATCCCCTACAACAATCATCATCTTTTTGCCGTTTAGTGTTTCTATTTCAAATTCTTTTCCGATAAAGTCCTTATACCTTTTGTCCGTGGGATTAACCGCCATAGCAGTGTCTCCAAACTTTGTTTCGGGCCTTGCCGTTGCCAATGTCAAAGGGCCATATTTTAAGAAGTAAAGTGTCTCGCGTTTTTCCAGGTATTCCATTTCCACATCTTCAATTGCCGTGTTGCACTTAGGACACCACTGCACAATGTATGGCCCTTTATAAATTAATCCTTTATCCCAAAAAGTTTTAAATTCTTCAAAAACAGCTTTTTTTGGTCCATTATCCAAAGTAAAAACTTCACGAGACCAGTCTGCAGAAATACCAAATAATGTCCAGGTATCATGAAAAGATTTATAAACTTCATCTTTAAATTTCCATGCTTCTTCTAACCATTTTTCTCTGCCCAAACTTTTCTTCGTCTTGCCCTCTTTGGAAAGTTTTTTGTCTAGCGTTCCTTCAAATTGGATGCCGGCATGGTCCACGCCAGGAAGAAGTAAAACCTCAAAACCAGAGAGGCGTTTATATCTAGCAATAGCATCCATGATGCAGTGCTGAAGGGCGTGACCCAAATGCAATTCACCGGTTAAGTTGGGCGGGGGCATTAAAAGAGAATAAATATTTTTTGAAGTTTTTGAGTCGAATGAAAAAAACTTTTCCTTTTCCCAAAAAGCGTATATTTCTTTTTCCTCTTTAAAACTATTTTTAATTTGTGTCTTTGTCTCTATGTCTTTTTGTCTCATTTTATTTTCTTACATTTATAACCAATGGTTTCACGTGCCGACCTATCACGTGCAAAGCATTTTGCCAAAATCTGAGTCATGTTGAAAACTTTATGTCGTCAACATCCAACTACTTTTAATTTGTAAAAATTATATATCAGCGAAGCATTTTTTCAAAAGTGAAGATTAGGGTCAGCGAAAAGTTTTAATGGATCAACAGGTATATTTTTGTAAAAAGCTGCAGCCGCTATCATTGCTCCATTGTCCACGCTAAACTTTTTCTCGGGAAAATAAACCTTGTAATCTCTATCAACTTTTTTTAAAAGTTCGTCTCTCAACCTGGTGTTAGCAGCAACACCTCCACCCACCACTATAGACTCCACGCGATATTTTTTTGCCGCCTTTAACGTCTTATTGACTAGCACTCGTACAACACTATCCTGGAAATAATAAGCAATTCTGGAAACATTCTTCGCTTCTAGCTGAATATTATTTTTGCTTACATAATTAACCACTGCCGTCTTGAGTCCAGAGAAAGAAAAATTAAAATTACTGCTACCTATCATCGGGCTTGGAAACATCGGATTGAGTAAACTTTCGGCTTCATCATTCCTATTTGGCACTTTGTATTTTTGAGCTTCCACCTCGATCTCTGGCCCTCCCGGGTATCCAAGCTCCAAAAATTTTGCCACCTTATCAAATGCCTCGCCGCATGCGTCATCAAGCGTTGAACCCAGCAATTTAAAATCACCTTGTCTTCGCATCAAAATCAAATCAGTATGCCCCCCCGAAACAATCAACCCAATTAAAGGAAATTTGGGATTTGACTCCAACCAATTTGCATATATATGCCCCTCCAAATGATTAACAGCGATCAAAGGTTTACCTAAAGTATACGCAAGAGCTTTTGCCGTTTCGACACCGACTAAAAGCGAACCAACAAGGCCCGGCCCGAAGCTTACTGCTATTGCATCAATAGCATTAAGGCTTATTCCGGACAAAGCATCCGAAATTAATGGGATTATTACTTTAACTTGCTCGCGCGCGGCAACCTCCGGTATTACACCGCCAAATTTTTTTTGTAAGTCAACCGAAGAACTGAGTCTATTAACCTCAATAATCTTCCCATCGCGAACAAGCGCCACGCCTGTTTCATCGCAAGTGGATTCAATGCCCAGTGTTAACATGGCCTAAAATTGTACAGGGTCGCCCAGCACTAGTCCATTGAGAGAAGCCAGGCCGGCGTTTACTTCCAGTACATACTTTGCGTCTGCCTTAGGCCTGTAAACAGTTAATTCGCGATCTTTTTTCTTGGGCTCCGGAGCAACATTTTGGGCAATATCAACTATTTTTTTATTTTCGTCTATCCATATTATGTCTATGGCAAACCGCATATCTTTCATCCAAATAGCATAAGAGTCTTTATGATCAAATACAAAAAGCATTGCGCTATTAAGTGGAAGCGAATCTAGGTTTGCAAGGCCCTTTTTCCTTTGGTCCGGGGTCGTTGCAACTGTCGCCGAAGCGTTTAAACTTTTTACTGCCACTGGTATTTGACCGGATAAAACCGCAGATTTAGTTGCAGACCCAGACGTACCTGAGCTCGATAAAAAACCACCGGATGTAAAACCTTGCCCAAAAATTACAAGGACAATAATAACTACAAACAAACCTCCGATTATTGCTAAATCTTTTTTCATGTCGCTATCCTAACATTCTATCCCGCCGTACCAACTAAAAACACGGCTTGCCATGGCCTAAAATTTGATTTAAATTTTTCATCAATAACCAATTGCCCACCCTTATACACTTTTCTGCCAAATACGGCAGTTGCACCGGCTGCCGCAAAATCAACCTGCTTTGTTGTTCCTTTAGGGAGGGTTGGGTCATCTTGGTACTTTGGTTCCGGAGCAGGTACAATATTGTTTACAACCGGATCACTGATTTCAACCTTTCGGCCGTCACCTGTTCCGTATATATCAACTTGCAATCGGGAGTTAGCTTTATCAACGGTAGTCTGAACCAAAACATGGTGACTGGTGTCATTCTTAAATTGAAAATCTACATTTGGAGAAAAAATAGTTGCATCCATGCCGGGCTTAAAGCCGTGCTGCTCATAATAAGAAACCCGGTAAGCATGAGCCGTTCTCTTTACAATAGGAAGTCCCGCGTTTAAAGCTGCCCGAAATACAGTTGTAGAAACCTGGCAAATACCTCCGCCGTCGTCAAGTACAGTTCTGCCTGCATTAATTACATACGCCTGTTTAAAACCCTGCTCTTTCGAAACCGCTCCGACAAGGTTGGTAAAAGAAAATGTCTCACCCGGTTTTACCAAAACCCCATTTATTAAGCTGGACCCGAGCGAAATATTAAAAACCCTATTTGGTATTGATCCGCTAAAATAAGATACTCCAGACCCAATGAGCTCGTGAATTCCCAGTGAATTTACTTCTGCGTTGTCGATTTTGGCTTTTGTAACTTTTACAGGCAGCTCAATAGCAACCTTCTGAGCGCCATTTGTATTATTTATAGACAATCTGTCCAGGATAAGTTTTTTAATCTTGTCACGATCAAGAACTTGTCCATCCTGGGCACTGGAAAACTCGATAACCTTGCCACCTTCAAATCTTAAAGTGGCATCGCGAGTTGGCTTATCAATGACCTTGGCAATACCGGCAAGATAGGCGTCTATTGTTGCCTGATCCAAATTAATATCAAGATCATTCTCGGCAAAATCACCGGTGTAAATTCTCTTGATAGTTATGTCTCCATTTCCTAAACTAATCTGGGCAACGTTATCGGAACTTTGGTTATAAGGATAAATTCGAAGCAAATCCAACAATGTTTTTCCGCCCAGACTCCATTTGTCATAGTCATGCGACAACGTTATTTGAACCTTGGCAATTATCCGAACGTTCTCGTACGCCTTTTCTAACTGTGCTTGCTTAATGTCCGGGGTTTTATCCACAAGCGCTGCATTTATCGGACTAAAATCCAGTGTATCTAAATCTTTTGCAAGTTCCCCATACAATAAAGACCGGTCTACAAGTCTACCTGCCTCCTCTTTTACCAAGACAAAACTCCCGTTTACATATTCAATATCAGCATTTTGCGGCTGTTTTTCGTAAGGCGTAAACAATCTGTTTGTCAAAGTAGTCAATTTATCGAAACTCACAACGTGGTCTGCCTTCACATTAACAGGATGAATAATTAGCGCAAGTGCGCCCAGTGCGTTTTGAGGAGTTCTTCCAACAGCATAAATTTCCCCGATAGTGGCTTTGGGGTCAAAATCTACACCAACCTCATCTAAATTAGCCTTGATCTCTTTACCGTCCAAGTTAAAAACAATTTCCTCCGACCGCACTTTGTTAATTCTTGCCTCTACTCTAGTCGCAAGCTCGGCCTTAGTAAGCCCGCCAACCTTTTCACCTGCAAAGTAAACATTAGGGTAAACTTTGTCGGAAAAATAAATTTCATATGCAAAAAAACTTAGAAAAATGGCAAGCACCACAAACAGTCCGCCCGAAACAACCAATACTCGGGGATCTTTCAAAAAACGCTTCTTTTTGTGTTTATTACCCTTCATTTCTCATACTTATTTTAAGCATATGATATCATAGAATTGTGCGTATAAATCACCATACTCAAGTGATGAACTTTTTGCCCAAACTACTGCTAGTATTGGTAGCTTCGTTTGTCTTAAGTGCCTGTAAACTCCTGCCACAGGGAGCAGGCAATAAAGAAGTTACATTAAAGTTTTGGGGCCTTTGGGAATCTGCATCTGTTGTAAATCAAGTTATTACGGATTACAAAAAAGACCACCCTAATGTAAACATTGTTTACGAAAAGAGAAACCGCCAGCAATATCGCGAGTCCCTGCAAGAACAAATAAATTCCGGCAAAGGACCGGACGTCTTTGTGTTTCATAATACCTGGACGCCAATGCTGCAAAATGAAATGTCAGAAATTCCAGCCAAAATAATTACATCCGCCGATATTAAAAAAGATTACTTCCCCGTTGTTTTTACAGATCTTAGAAATTCCGGTAAAAAATTTGTTGGTGTGCCAACCGGCATAGATGGCTTAGGCCTTTATTGGAACGAAGATATCTTTAAGGCAGCAGGCATATCGCAGCCACCGGCCACTTGGCAGGAGCTTTCCCAGGATGCTGCAAAACTTACCGTCAAAGGGCCGGATGGTAATATTAGAACCGGTGGTGTTGCCCTAGGTACAGCATCGAATGTAGACCATTTCTCAGACATCCTTGGGCTTATGATATTGCAAAATGGGGGCGATATCAAAAATCCTACAGATCAAAGATCGGCAGACTCCCTGGAATACTACACAAAATTTACAAAAAGCGAAAACCGCGTTTGGGATGAGGCTCAACCGGCCTCTACGATTGCGTTTACCGGCGGCAATCTGGCAATGTATTTTGCACCAAGTTGGAGAGCAGCAGAAATAAAAGCGTCAAATCCTACGTTAAACTTTAAAATCGCGCCTGTCCCGCAACTAGACAATAACAAAATCACCTGGGGTAGCTATTGGGCGCTTGGCGTATCTTCTAAATCAACAAGCCAGGAAGAAGCATGGAAGTTCGTCAAATATCTTCAGGAGGATTCAACTATGGTCAAACTCTACACCGAAGCTCAAAAGACGCCGGGCAGAATTTTTGGCGAGGCATATCCCAAAATTACGCTTGCAGCCAAACTGGCGTCGGACCCGTATGTCGGTGCCTATATGACAGATGCACCATATATGCAATCATTCCCAATGGCGTCCCGAACATTCGATAACGGCTTAAACGATCAAATAATTAAGGCCTACGAAGACGCAATAAACAGTGCAATAGCGGGAACCCCCGCAACGGAAGCCCTAAAGACTACAGCCGCTAATATCGCCAAAGTTTTTGCAAAATATCAAACTACTCCGGCAAAGTAAGTTTACATAGCACCCGCTCTGTTATATATTTCTTCCATGAATTTAAAGCAGGCAACTCTTGCAACGCTTGTCTATGGTGACATTTTTGACTATCCTCTCACTCCAGGTGAAGTACAAAATTACCTTGTAGAAAATAAAGCGACAAAAACTCAAGTAGCAAAAACCCTCACTATACTCATAGCCGAACATAAAATAGGGGAGACAAAAAACTACTTTTTCCTGCAAAAAAGGTACGGCCTGGTGAAAAAAAGAATAACCAGAAACAAATACTCGAAGAAAAAATATGCTAAAGCAATATTCTTTTCAAAGCTACTCAGAGTGATCCCGACAATCAATCTTGTTGCCATAACCGGCGCTTTGTCCATGAATAACAGCACAGCCAGCGATGACATAGACCTTCTAATTATCACCGCTAAAAATACAATCTGGACGACGAGATTCTTTGCAAACCTTGTTCTGCTTCCGTATAAAAGATCACCGCGCTCAAAATTTCAAAACAATAGAGCCTGTCTCAACATTTTTATAGATGAGGCAAATCTAAAAATCAGTGAGGAAAACCTGTACACAGCCCACGAAATAGCGCAATTAAAGCCAATCTACGATAAAAACAACACATACGCAAAATTCGTCAAGGCAAACAACTGGATCCATAAATACCTGCCAAATTGGAAGGCAGAAAAGCAAAAAGCAAAAAGCAAAAAGCAAAAAGCACACGTAAACATATTGCTTGTCTCTTATTGCTTGTCTCTTATCGAAAACTTACTAAAAAGTTTCCAACTAAACTACATGCGTTCTAAAATAACCATAGAGCAAATAGGGAACACTCAACTTTTCTTCCATCCAAAGAATATCCAAAAAAAAGTACTGGATGTCTACAGAAAAAAATTCAAAGTATACGTCCGTATTGACAATAGTATCCTATAGGGGTAAAATTCTCATCTGTTATGAATGTGAAAGAAGGATTGAAATCAATTCCGGCGAAAGTTGTGGATGCCGCAAAGAAACTTCACGAGGATGAAGACGGTATGCTTATCCTAACAAGAAAAGTAGATCAAGGCATAGTGATATCTGGAAACATTCTTGTACGTGTTTTAGGTGTAGAGCGAGATCGAGTTAAAATTGGTATTTCCGCACCAGGTGAGATAACTGTTTTGCGGCAGGAACTATGGCACGAAGGAGAAGAGGATCAAGCATTTGAGAGAAAAGATCGCAGCGCAAGATCACAGACGGAGATAACAGCAACTCTTCCAATTCCTAAATCCAAAAAACCTCCTCAAGGCTGATTTCTTGACAAAATTGATCTTCTTTTGAGACAATTATAGCGGGCACCCCTGGGGGTGCACGAGTCCCCTGTAGCTTTAGCGAAAGGGGATTTTTTCATGAACACTAAGGTCATCTTTATATCAGGCGGAGTTATCTCCGGAATAGGAAAAGGTGTTGCAACCTCGTCTATCGCCCTCCTCTTAAAATCCCGTGGCTACAGAGTAACAGCAATGAAGGCAGACCCTTACCTTAACGTCGACGCCGGAACTTTAAATCCAATTGAACATGGTGAAGTATTCATACTGGATGATGGCATGGAATGTGATCAGGATTTGGGTAACTACGAACGCTTCCTAAACCAAAGTTTAAACTCTACAAACTACATGACCACGGGTCAGGTTTTTAAAACGATTATAGAAAAAGAACGAGCGCTTGGCTACGAAGGTAAAACCGTGGAGTTTTTCCAGGATCCGCCAAGAGAAATTATTAAGCGGATAGAAGATTGCGCCAAAACCAATAAAGCAGAAATTGTTCTTTTGGAAATTGGCGGAACAGTAGGGGAGTATCAAAACCTACTCTTTTTGGAAGCCAACCGTCTAATGAAATTGCAAAATCCAAATGATATCCTGCACATTCACTTAACTTATCTTCCAATTCCGTCTTCAATAGGGGAGATGAAGAGTAAACCCGCTCAAATGTCCATTCAGCAGCTGGCCCAAGCCGGCATCCATGCCGATTTTGTTTTGGCGCGTTCTCAGGTTGCAGTCGACGAAAAAAGAAAAGAAAAAATAGCCATTGCCTGTGGGATAGACCCTCTGGGCATAATTTCTGCTCCCGATGTTGAGAGTATTTACCAGGTTCCACTTAACTTTGAAAATCAGAATCTTTCCGAAAAAATATTAAATAAATTGGGTACAAAACCCAGAACCAGCGACCTGGCCTCTTGGAAAGTTATGGTCAACACAACATTAACCGCCAAAAAAACAGCAAAAATTGCCATGGTAGGTAAGTATTTCTCAACTGGCGACTTTACCCTGGCCGACGCATATCTGTCCGTAATTGAATCTATTCGCCATGCATCGTCGCACTTTGATATTAAGCCTAAAATGGCTTGGATTGATTCGGCAACTATAGAAAAGGAAGGCACAGATATGCTCAATGGTTTCGACGGCATCATTGTACCTGGAGGCTACGGCTCTCGGGCAGTAGAGGGGATAGTAGAATCGATCAAGTTTGCGCGCGAAAACAAGATTCCATATTTTGGTCTTTGTTATGGTTTGCAACAAGCAGCCATTGAATTTGCCAGAAACGTTTTAGGCTTAAAAGATGCCAACACCACAGAAATTGACCCCAAAACAAAAAATCCTATTATTCACGAAATGGAAAGCCAAAAAGAACTCCTTAAATATCACAATTTGGGAGGCACTCAAAGGCTTGGTAGTTGGGAGTGGAAAGCCAAAAAAGGCACAAAATTTGAAAAAGCTTACAAATCAACAACCGGTGCCGATCGTCACCGTCACAGGTACGAATTTAATAATGAATATCGTCAAAAATTTGAAGCAAAAGGAATGATAATTTCCGCAACTACTAAAGACGATCATTTAGTAGAAGCAATTGAGCTCAAAGACCACCCGTTTTTTGTCGGAGTCCAGTTTCATCCCGAATTAAAATCCCGCCCCCTTGCCCCACACCCTCTGTACATAGCCTTTATGGCGGCAGTTGCAAAGACGAAAAAGTAATTTTTGGTATCATTATCCAAGAAATAGCATGACACCGGAAGCGCAACACGCATTTCCTACCGTGGGACCAGAGTTTGTTGAAAGGCAAACTGTCGTAAATTTTGGTCCGGCAACTCTTGCCAGCCAAGTTTCTGGTTACAAACTTGATAACGCCACTCTTACAGACAAAATTCTCAGAAACTCACGTGCAACACCAGGCTCAATTGAAGAAGCTGAACTGCCCAAGTCTATAGGCAAATTTATAGATGCAACAGGTATGTCTACCAGGTACTCGTCAACTGAATTAACTCGCGACCCAGCCAGGGTTCTTGAAAGAACAGCGGCCATCGGAGCCGAATTAGTCCGTGAAGCTATGCAGCGACAAGGTTGGGATCACATCGACTATCTTTTTGATACTTCCGCCTCGCTTTCTCCGGAAGTTGCCGAGCTCATGTTAGATCAGGCAAACATCGATCCGGCCACGGTAATCACAAGGCCATATCGGGTTGCCTGCGCCGGTGCAGCCACCGCTTTTGACGATTCTCTTCTTGACCCGGAAGCAAGAGATAAAAATGTTGTAGTCTGCGCACTGGAACCATTAAGCCAGCACACATCAGATGGCCAGCTTACACTAAAAAACATGGGCATACCTACAATTTTTGGTGACGATTACGCAATAATTGCTTACAATCCGGCTGATTTTGAAGTGGTTTCGGCAAGAACCCACATAGTATACGACGGAGCACCCATTCGCTTTCATACGGATTATGGCTTGCCGCCGTCAGACGATGTAATTCCGGCTCACTATATTTTTTCAGAAAGCGGAATAGACATTAGTTCGGTCTCGGAAAAAGGATTTTTTATCAAAATAGAAGATCCCGAAAGTGACCTTCCGGCCGAGATGGACGGTATAAAAACTGCCACTTTTTTTATAAGGGCAACTGCAGAGGTTATTCAAAAAGTGGTTGAATGCGCCCAGGCAAAAAAAGTTGATGTCAGACAAGTCGTTATGCATCAGCCAAGCTTGAAGGTAAACGAAGGCATACAAAATAGAGTGGGGAAATATCCAAATCTGGCAAACTTGAATATCCCCGATTTTTTACTGGGAGAAATTGGACGCTCTAACAGCAGTTCGGCAACAACACTGGTTATTTGGGAGCATCTGGCAAGAACCGGAAAACTCAACCCCCGCCAGCCGTTTCTAATCTGCGCACCCGGCATTGGCGCCGTAATAACCGCAGCAGTCATTGTGCCTAAGCAAGCCAAATAAAAAATCTCTGTGTTTAGCAGACCTCTTGACAAACAAAAAATCAAAGCTATAATACTAGCAGTCGCAAGCAATAACTGCTTGTGATTTTTGCCCAAATAGAGTAAGGTCTGTCCAAATCTATTTACCATTAACGATTAACTTTATGATCAAACCATTAGCAGGATACGTACTAATAGAACCCGCACCAAAAGAAACTAAAACCGCGTCCGGAATACTACTTCCGGAATCAGCGGAAGAAAAACCTCAAGAAGGAAAAGTCATAGCCGCGGGTGATGATTTGGTCGAAGATGGCAAAACCGTCAAATGTCCGGTCAAAGTAGGGGACAAGGTCATTTACAAAAAATGGGGCGGCAACGAACTTAAAGTCGAAGGCAAAGAAATGATGCTCATTAAATTCGATGATTTAATGGCAATTATCACCAAGTAAGCTATGAACCATCAACTATCAACAATCAACTAATTTATGGCAAAACAACTTTTATACGCAGAAGAAGCACGAACAAAGCTAAAAAGCGGTGTAGACAAATTGGCCATGGCTGTTGCAACTACTCTGGGTCCTAAAGGTAGAAATGTCGCATTAGACAAGAAGTGGGGGGCCCCAAACGTAATCCACGACGGCGTTAGTGTTGCTAAAGAAATTGAACTTGAAGACCCATTCGAAAATATGGGCGCATCGCTCGTTCGTGAAGCGGCAAGCAAAACCAATGACGTAGCAGGGGACGGCACCACAACTGCCACTGTTCTTGCCCAAGCCATAGTCGACCAAGGTCTCAAAAATGTCACAGCAGGCTCAAACCCCATGGTTTTAAAACGGGGAGTAGAAAAAGCCACCGAAGCTGTTGTTGCAGAACTCAAAAGAACAGCCAAAAAAGTCGCAGACCACGGTGAAATCGAAAAGATCGCAACGATTAGTGCCGCTGACGCCACAATCGGCAAAATGATTGCAGAAGCTCTCGACAAAGTCGGACCCGACGGCGTAGTTACAGTCGAAGAATCAAAAGGCCTGGAAACATCCGTTGACACAAAAGAGGGTATGGAGTTTGACAGGGGATACATATCTCCTTACTTTGTGACAGACGCGGACAAAATGAAAGCAATTATAGATGACGCTCACATATTAATAACCGACCAAAAAATAGCTTCCTTAAACGACCTTCTGGCTTTCCTGGAAAATTTTGTCAAGATCAGTAAAAACTTGGTTATTATCGCCGACGAAGTAGAAGGCGAAGCGCTGGCAACCCTTGTCGTTAACAAGCTCAGAAGCACATTCAACGTTTTGGCAATTAAAGCTCCGGGTTTTGGTGACCGCCGCAAAGAAATGTTAGAAGATATCGCAGTCTTGACTGGTGGAAATGTCATCTCGGAAGATTTAGGAAGAAAACTGGAGTCTGTTACAGTTGACGACTTAGGTAAAGCCGACCAGGTCATTTCCGATAAAGAAAACACAATTATAGTTGGCGGAAAAGGCACAAAAAATGCAATAGATGGCAGAATCAAGCAAATCAAAAATGAACTTGATACAACTGACAGCGACTTCGACCGCGAAAAACTCGAAGAAAGACTTGCCAAACTTTCCGGTGGGGTAGCAGTCATTAATGTTGGTGCAGCCACGGAGGTTGAACTTAAAGAAAAGAAGGAAAGAGTAGACGATGCGGTCCATGCCACCAAAGCGGCAGTCGAAGAAGGTTACGTAGTTGGAGGTGGAGTAGCATTGGTTCGCGCAAGCAAAGTCTTGGATAAAATGATCACCGCAGCAACTGATGTTGATGAGCGAATCGGAGTCGAAATTGTCAAAGCTGCGCTTACCAAACCTCTTGCAAAGCTGGCTGAAAATTGCGGGCTAGACGCAGGATGGGTTGTAAAAGAAGTAGAAAAAGCAACCGGTAACGTTGGGCTTAATGCTGCAAATGAAAAATTTGAAGATTTGGTAACAGCAGGCGTTATTGATCCTGTAAAGGTTACCCGCTCTGCTCTTCAAAACGCATCATCTGTTGCTATGATGATTCTAACCACAGAGGCACTAATTACCGATCTTCCCGAAAAGGAAAAAGCTCCAATGATGCCACCCGGCGGCATGGGCGAATATTAAATAGTTCCCCAAACCAAAACAAACGATTGTTTTCATTAAAAACGAGATGTACAATGCCTTATGGCATCTTGTGAGCTTCTTTCCAAGTTCATTGGCGCAGTTAAACGAGAATTAGCACCACTTTCTCCGGAAGAAGATCTGGCAGTAAGAGCTGGGAATCAAATATTCAGCGACCAACAACGCGGTATATTAAATACACCTGATGAAATACGAGAAAGACTTGAACAACTGGACAAATCAGGGGTAAATATTGCAAGAGTCTTGGAACAGTCAGCAGCCATGCAAGCCGCGCAAAACAGTAGTCTTACTTTTCGCTCTTAGACTTTTCGTCTTCAACCTTAAACATTTTTGTAAGCTGATAAGTAACAAGAACCGCAACGGCGGTAATCACAATGGCGTAAATAAATTTGGATAAAATTCCGGACCCGACAGATAAGTATTTGTTAATGTACTCATCCACAAACGCCTGGATGGCCGTATTCCAGGCAAGAGCCGCCACAACCCCAAAGCCGGCAGAAGAGAGCGTAATCATTTGCTTGATTAACTCTTGTCTAAATTTTGAACCAATCATTTTAACATCACCCAATTCTATCACAGCCACACATCTACTTAAGCACTATCTTCAGATGTGCATTCTCAACATGCGCCGCAAATTCCGTCAAATCTGTTTTTGCCTGCACACGATACGTTCTGTAGCCGGAAGGCAGTGGTATTTTCCCTGATGTTTTAAGCAGGGGAGTAAGTGTTGGGTTAGAAATCTGGCTTTCAATTAGGGGGTTATTATCCTCAACATTTCTAATTTGCGCCCAGGCACGTCCGTTGCCCCCATCAACCCAAATGGACCCCTCAAAAACAATGTAATCTATACCGGAGTATTTAGTAGTGTCTATGCCAATTTCAACGCCATTTAGATCCGCAAATGTGCCACTTTTTGTTTGTCCCGTACCCATCGGTACGAAAATCTCCTTGTTTGGTGTTTGAACAACAACTGTAGGTGTTGGCGACGCAAGCGGTGGGTTTGTGGTTGTCACCTTCGCGCTATCGCTCAACTTGGCGCCCTCTTTTTTGGCCTCAACATCCGGTGGGGATGGCGAAGGTTGAGGTAGTGGGCTATTTAGAACTTGGGGACTTGCGCTAGGCGGCAAAAAGCTAACATTGGCAGCGTCGCTTTTTTTTAACAGCCACCAATTAATAAACATTAAGTCCAAAACGGCCAGTACAAAAATTGCCCCGACGATTTTAGAAAAAATGCTTCCGCTAGCTGATTCATCCATAAGGCAGTGTGATATTCAATTGTTGTACTCAAAATTGGCAAATGTCAAACGTCTACCTTATACTTAAAAATAATGATAGCCAAACCCCCTACAAAATCCCAGAAAAAAAGGTTATCCAAATTATTGTCAAGTGGAGAACAAGTTGTTTATGTTACTGGAATAGGAAAACGTTTTTTCTATCTAAATTTGCTCTTTATGCTTGTTATTCCCCTAATATTTACCTATATTGCGATCTTCATGTTTTTTGGTGTTATAGAGATACCAAATTATTCTTATCTTAAATATTTTGGGGTAATACCACTTTTTCTTCTCATTTACTTTACTCCAAAATATTCACGCCTAATAAGGCTTCGCCAATCCTTTGTCTATGCCTTAACAAATCGCAGGTTTCTAATAGTGCGGGGAATTTTTTCAAGAAAAATAGTAACTGCGCCGCTCACTGCAATCACCCACGTAACCGTGGAGCAATCATTTTTTCAGAGATTCTTATTCAATACTGGGGACCTGGTAATTATTACTGCAGGCTTTGACCAAAGAGAAATTGTTATAGAAAACATTGGAAATCCGCTTGAGTTTAAGATAATGATCGAAGAATTAACCGAAAAAATCGAAGAAGGCTGGAATGCTTCTGGTGAAGAGGAGCCAAAGGAAGATTTTAAGCTAAGAACACTTTCCTCTTAACGGGGCAGAACGCTTCCGGGATTAACAGCAACACCTTTGTCATATAGCTCTAAATGAACGTGCGGACCCGTGGTATGCCCCGTAAGTCCGACGGTACCAAGTCCACTTTTACCATTAACCATATTACCTAAGCCAACGTCGATTTTGCCCATATGAGCATAAATCGATTTCAAACCATCACCGTGGTCGACAATTACAATGTTACCTTTGCCATCAGGCACAAATCCCGCATATTCCACAATACCGCTACCAATAGGTGTTATTTCGTTACCCAAGGCAGTGGCAATATCGTACGCCCTATGGTAACTCGAATAACCTTGGCTTATTCGGCCATTTTCGACCGGGTATTTGTAGTCAAAGGGAGAAATACGAGCGGAAACAACAGCTGATATCTCAACATCTGCCTCAGATTTCTGTGAATCGGCACTTTTTGCGGCAACAAGTATAGGCTGGCCGTTAACTTTAATTTCATTCTCTTTCGAATGGAGATAGCCGGAAGCATACTCTGAGCCGAATTGTGCCAAAACCAGCACCAAAAGTACCACAATCGCCAGTTTTAGCCTTGGCCTTATTTTGAATTGAAACTTAGCCTGCACAAGACCTTTTTTAATAGCGAGCCCAGCCTCCATTCGTGCGTATCTACGAATGAGCCTGCTATAGGCATTTTGCAGTACAACCTTTTTAGACGCCTTTTTGAAATGGCGCGCAAAAAGCTTTAAATGCCCATGGGCGATCTTTTTTAATTTTAGTTTCATATTTTTCTCCTAACCTCAGGCTTCAAAGCCACAATACGCCCCTATAAAAAAGAGAAGGGGAATATGGACTATAAGCCCATAGTCGAGGTATTTACAAAGGCGAATTATAGCAAATTCTAACTCCAAAGTCAAACCGATAGTAAGATAAAAAGCAAATGGAACCAACTTTTAGGTACCCACAGCCCCACAGTTAAATTCATAGCTTATAGTTTGATATAATAGCTTCAAAAGAAGTAAAATTATCGTTAAAATGCTTGCGCCAACTATGCGCAAATGTTACCTTAATTGCAATGCCTAGTATCACGTTCATTGTTAATCGTTCATCGTTAGTCGTAAAAAAATACCTGCTACCTACCACCCTCTACCTACTACTTGCAACCTCATTAAGTGGCTGCTCGCTCATTGGCACTGCCAAGCCGGCCGCACTGCAGGTAACTTCCACCCCCGAAGCTTCGGTTTTTCTGGACGGGAAACACTTAGGGAAAACCCCATTTTTCTCCGACCAGCTCAAAAGTGGATCATACACCCTTAAAGTTACGGCTTCCGAAGCTTCCTATATAAGTAAAATCGATCTTTACCCAAGCACCTTAACTGTCGTAAATCGCGAACTCAATAACAATTTAATGGCTCAAAGTGGGGAAATTCTGTGGCTGGAGAAGGGTAAAAATGACGTATTTATTGCGTCCAATCCAACTGATGCAGAAATAACCATAGACGGTAAATATAAAGGTAAAACACCCCTAATTATTACAGATTTAGAAAATGGTGATCATAAAGTAGGAATCAGCAAAGGCCAGGGTTTTATAGATCGGGAATTTGCCATAAAAACCTCATCTAAATATAAGCTTGTGGCCAGCGTAACATTGGCATCCGAGTTGGCAAAAAACCCCACGTCGACCGAAAGCGTTAAAACCGACACTCCCGAAGTAGAAATTGCCAAGACTCCGCAGGGGTATCTTAAAGTAAGAAAAGAACCGGTGCTGGATTCGGCTGAAATTGGCAGGGTAAACACAGGGGATAAACTGGAAATTATCCAGGAAACCGAAGATTGGATAAAAATTTCCTTCGAAGGCAAATTGGGCTGGATTTCCAAGCAATACACCAAGAAGATATAAAATTTCAGTAAAAATCAGTAAATGTCGGCATATTCAGTATTGTCAGTAATATCAGTACAATATTTTCTTACCGACTATACCGACTCACCGATACTACTGACCTCTACTGGTATACTAAATTTATGGTAGCCAAATCGCTAGCAAAACTCATAGACGAAGCCATAATCCCGGCAGTTATTTTAATTATCGCCAAAATGGCTGGGCTGCTTGTGTCTGCCTATTTTTTTAATTTTAAATATGAAGTGGTTTTTGGTGGCGCTTTTAACGTCCTGCCGAAAGTTGTCTTTGCAAACCTGCCCAACTACGTAATTGCCGAGAATTATTCCAATCTGGCCATGTTTTTAACAGCCGCCGCAGGCACTCTAATTGTTTTAATGCGTGCCCATTTCCTGCATGAAACACACGTTACCCCGCAAACTCAGCAAAAACTGGCGTCGCTTAACTTGGAAAACCTAATTCTCTCAAGTTTCCACCTCTATCACATAGCAACCATCTGGTTAATATTTTTATGGCTAAGCACCGGTTTTTTAATAGCTTCAACAATTTCTGGTGTTACATACCCTCAAATTACGGTTATTGCGCTCATCGTCGCTGCAAACTTCACGTGGATTTTTGCAATGGATGTTCAAAAAGAAATGGAAATAACAAGGTGGAACTAAAAGAAATTTTAAAAATTTAAACATTAAAAATTCAATTAAAATTAAAAACTTAAAATTTAAAATTAATAGATTATGAAGCATCACTTAGCGACAATCGTTTATAACCTGCTCGCTGTGTTCTTTCTTGTTTCGCTGATCGCAGCGCCAATCTACTTTGCCAAAAACTTTGCCCAAGTAGCCGGTGTAAAATCAGAGTCGCCATATCTTTTAGTTTCCCAAACCGAAAAATTCCCCAGTATGACTTTCAGCCAATCACAAAATACCTATACAATCACCCTTACCAAACAGGTACCATCCCAGGCATACTTGTCCATTATCATCGTCAACAATCCGACAAGCGAAACCAAAACTTACACAATCAAAAATCAATCAACAGAAAACAAGCTTTTTTTTGGAGAAAATTTAAATAATCAGTTAATTAAAATCAACATCCCATCCCAATCATCCACCCCAATCAGCCTTCTGTCGCAATCAGCAACTGACGCCCAATCGGTAACCTTCCAAATCCAGACTAATTAATGGAACAAAACTCACAAATCCAGCTACAAAATCAGCAAACAGAACTTAACACTAAAAAAGGCTTCAGCATTATACTTTCATTTCCATATTTTATTCTTGCTGCAATTGCATTTTTGATACTCCTCAGCACTATTGATGGAGTCGGTCCAGGGAAAGGTCTTTTACAACTGTTATTACTAATAGCAACAATGAGCATTTTCTTATGCGCATGTGGAATTCTTTTAAAAAAATCATGGGCAGGAATTACTGGATTAATACTAAATATTTTACTCATTTGTTTATCTGTTTACGGAATAATATGGAGTTTATGGATCATAAATTATGAAGCAACTCATCAATCTACCATCGGTGAAGAATGGGGAGCAGTTGCAGGCATTATTTTCATAGTAGCCGGTTTAATTTCCCTATTTGTAACACTGTTGACCACCCGCCATTTATGGAGATTATGGTACTCACATACACAAGCATATGCTGAAAACTCATCAGGCACTGGTTATGCTCTGAAACAAACACAAACAGAAATCAGCTTACCTTTCGCAATTATAAATTTTGTTTTTATAATATTTTCCGAAATTATTTCTACTTTCGCCATTTTGTCCTTGAGCAGATTCGGATCATATGTTTTCCGACATTTATTCGATTATTTTGATGGAGCCTTAGTCTTAATTGTGGCTAGTAATCTACTATTTTTTTTCTTCAATAAATCAGCTGGAGATGATCCTGAAAAGTCACTTTTGTTTTTGAAACAAATCAGAAAGGTTCTTTTTTATTCATTAATCGTTGTTATACCATTTTGGGTAATATTAATGTATGCCGGGCAATTTGGCGATGGTGGAACTAGAAGTATAGATTCTTTTTCAGGCACAGGAACTTTAATCACCTTACCGCCATATATTCTTCTCACAGCATTGTTTACAATACCCATGCTTATAGCTTTGCTTAAAAGTAAGAAAGTTAAGAAGGAAGATTCTGCTTCTTCGCCAACCAAAAGCTCGTCGACCCCTAACCCCGACCCGCGTTTTCCGACTCTCGACGCCCAGCCAAAGCTCCAAAACAACCCTCAGGACAATCAAAATCAAGGCTAACCACATTTTTCGCCTGTGATATAATTTTTCTTAGATTTAAGTATTGAATCTATATATCAAATTTGATATAATTAAATGGATTTTGAAATAATCTTTTACAAAAGTAATTCAAGCAAAAGTCCTATTGAAGAATTTTTTCTAGGTCTTGCAAACAGAAACAGGCAACTACTTGTAAAGGCTAGAGAAGGAATCGAGAAGCTACGAAATAGAAGCTATCACAAGGAACCATTATCTAAGCATATCGAATCTGGATTATGGGAGTTAAGAATAAAATCGGGAACGGATATCCTAAGAATAATATATACTTTTGACAAAGGAAGGATAATTATCTTGCTGCACGTTTTTGTTAAAAAGCAACAGAAAACACCATCAAATGAACTGGAAATTGCCAGGAAAAGATTAAAAGAACTAAAAGCGAGGAAAGATTCATGAAAAGAAAAAAGGACGATTTAGATAAATTAACAGAAAAACTACTGAAGAAAGACCCCTCATTAAAAGAGGAATTTAAAAAGGCCGGTCAGGCATGGGACATTGCTTTTCAGATTTGTGATCTTAGAAAAAAAATCGGGTTAACTCAAACTCAACTGGCAAAACTAGTTGGTACCAGGCAATCCAATATCGCAAGAATCGAATCAGCAGACTACACAGGTTACTCTCTCAAAACTCTTGAAAAAGTAACTCAAGCCCTCAAAGGGCGCTTACTAATAAAAATCGTGCCAATAGGCCGCCAACATGTTAACTTCTGAGTAATGAATTAAAAACCAAATAAATTAGCCCAAACTATGGTAACCACCATAACCGCGATCTTGCTTTTTTAACCTCAGACTCAACCTTTGCGATACTTTTTAAGTCTTCTTTTTCCGCCAGACATAAATCATTGTCGAGGCCAAGCACTTCTTCCAGCGTATAAACCACATTACTATTCATGACTAATTAATACTAAACATGACAAAACATATCAATAAGCAACGAGATCAAGTCACTCAGAAGTTACTGTAAAAATCGCACCAGTTTTGCAGGTAAAATATCCGAGCCGTAAATTACCAGAAAGACTATAAAAATCCAAAGCACTACCGAGGAAAGAAGCGGTATGTCGGAAAGTAAAACCCGCTCAGGTGATTCGCCTTCTTTTTTCTCATAAATAACATACAAATATCTCATCACACCATAGATTACAAAAGGTACCGTTGCCATCAGCCATTTTGATGCCAGAAAAGTTCTTGGCAAATAATCGCCAAATAATACCAAAACTTGCGGCCCCGCAGAAGGCGGCGGTTGCAAAAAGGTAAACATGGTGTAAGAAAACCAGCAAGCTGTTGCAAACATAATGGTTAGCCCGTCAAGTAATGTTTCGGGGTATTTATTAAGGATTTGCCTTGTATCGATTCCCCTTGCTCCGGAACCCATAAGAAGCGTGCGTTCACTTCGCCTTTTACCGATCGCCAAAAATAGAGCAAGCGAGGCAACAGTTAACATAAACCAGACAGTAACATGTGCATCAATTAGTACCGCACCGGCATACACCCTAAGCAAAAATCCAGACGCAATTGCCATTACGTCAAGCAGCATATAAGACCTTAAAAATAAGGAATAAGTAACTTGTAAAGCGATGTAAGCAACGCAAGCATATAAAAAAAATGTAGATAGAGAAGAGGCCAAAACAAGGCCAAACACCAAAACTACTATTGCCCAAACAGTCGCAATCAGAGGACTAACTCTGCCCGCGGCTATCGGCCTATTACTTTTAAAAGGGTGGGAAAGGTCTTTCTTGCGGTCTATGACATCATTAATTATATAAATTCCCGAGGTAATCAAACAAAATATGAAAAACCCGATAACAGTTAAAAAGAATTTTTCCCCGACAAAGAATGAGCCATCAAATACAAGGGCTGCAAAAAGCGCCAAATTTTTAAGCCACTGACGGGGGCGGGACGAAACAAACAGCCAAAATGGTATCCAGATTACTTTCGGTCCGTACCCTGTAAACTTGTATTTATCCATAAAATTCCGCCTAATACTATTATAGCTATAAATACGCCAGCAAATAACTTTTGATCGGCAGGCAAAACTAGCGCAACCGCGCCTAAAATAGCACACAAAAGCCAATAAAACAAGGAAACCTCCCTTGGGTTAAAGCCGAGTTCTAAAAGCCGGTGGTGCAAATGTTTTCTGTCGCCGGTAAATGGAGATTTACCCTCAGCGATACGCCTAACGACTGTAAAAACGCCATCAATCAAAGGCACAGCCATTACCAAAATAGCAGTGCCAACACGGGCACCAGCCAAAATCGCAAGAACAGCTATCAAAAAGCCCAAAAAGTACGAACCGCTGTCACCCGGGAAAATTTTGGCGGGATAAACATTAAATATCAAGAATCCAAGAGTTGCTCCGGACCCAATAACTGCAAGCGTTGTCACAATACTTTGTGTCGGATCTGCACCAAACCGCAGTGACGCTACAAAAATAACCAGTAGTGTAACAAGAGCAATCCCGCCGAGTTGACCGTCAACACCTGCTGAAAAATTAACCATATTAATTACCCATACTATCCAAAACAGCGCAAAGAGATCGGCAAGTATCACTATTGAGTGGGTTCCAAAGAAATCAAAAACAATCTTCCACTCATCCAGCCGAATCACGCCAGGTAAATTGTTTTCAAAAAGCTGAAACGGATTTGTTATAAAGCTAATGCCAATCCCAGACGCAACGACGATAACAGCCGCCAGCATTTGCCCACCAAACTTATAGAGACTTTTCAAGTCGTACTTGTCATCCAAAATTCCCACTAGTATCAAAACAAGCCCTCCCAAGATTATCCCAAAAAACTTCTGAGAAAATTGAACAAAAATCAGAGAAGTTATTAAAAAAGCTAAAAATATTGGCAAACCACCTGCACGTGGTATGGGCTTTGTATGCATAGCAGCAGGATGCTTTCTTTTTTTTGGATCATCAACAAGGCCAATTTTTAAAGCACTCCAAGTTGTACATTTTACGAAAATTAAGCTCAAAAAAAGAGACAGAACAAAAGCAGCGAGTGAGGTCATGCTATTAGTGTAATGACCTTAAGGGTAGCATAAAAAGTTAAAAAGCCAACAATTAAACTGGCAACAATAAGGGCTCTCGATAAAAATTTATTATCTCGTGTTAAAAAAATTACAATTAAAAAATTTAAAAAAACAAAAAGAGCGCCCAGCATTGGTAAAATCCAAACGAAGAAGTTGGTAGCCAGCATTGCGTCTCCCCACGGTTTTGAGTAAAACAAAGGGATCTGCGGAGGCAGGCGTTTCCAGTAAAAAATTAGTATTAGAACCTGCAAAATGACAAAAATCGCGCAAAGCGAAAAAACAACGAGGTTAAACTTGTCGGATACAACTCCCTTTTGAACCTCTTCACTTATTGAAAATCGGCTAGGTGTTATTCCACCAAGTTTGGGTAGAGATTGTGTATCCACATTTGATGTTGCCATAAATATCAATTTTCACTTTATTAAAGCGTAAACATCGGCATTGTTTATTTTTGCCTGAAGAGTATACTTTGCACCTAACAAATTCTCAAGCTCATTAAAGTGGCCAATAGAGGTTTGCGGCTTAATAATATACAAAGGTGTCTTATCCACCAAATCCCTGACCACTTCTTCTTGTCCGTTGGGTACTCCAAATACATGAAAAGATGTAACGTACCGCGACGGGTTTTTTGCATCCATCATCGCATACAACCAGGGAAAATCTCCCCATATATAAATAGATTTTCCATAGCCCCCATTCATTTTCAGGAAGTCAGATAAAGCCATGATTGTGTTTACATTAGTATCAAAAAAATTATTATATTCGTCCAAAGTTTTGACGCCTGTCACCTTTTGGGAAAAATTAACCCAGTATTTAGCCTGAGAAACAGGGCCATTAACAATAAATGTTGAAAAGAAAAGCCTTGTTAAAAACAAAACGGGAAGAAGAAACAAAGTCGCATACAAAAGCCTCTCCTTACTCAAAGATACGCCTTTAAGATTAATGGATGCCAAAAGTAGCGAGAGAGCCGGAACTGCTTGAACGAGATAATGACCGTAGGTTCTTCCGGAAAAATAACTTCCCAACAGAGACAACGAAAGCCAAAGAAGCAGCAGATGATTGTAACCAACATCGACACCTTTAAATTTTTTCCAGAGACCGTAGAAAACTGTTGAAACAACGGGCAAATATTTCGCCGTATTAATTAAGAATGCATATTGAGGGCTTTCATTGAGATAAATTTTGTAATATGTGTATGCCCCAAAAATGTAGTCGGAAACTAAGCCTTTTGAGGCAAAATATCCAATTGTTATAGCGTATGGAACAACAAAACCCAAGGATAGTGCAAAGCCTTTTTTAATAAATCCAACCAAACTGTCTTTTTGCAATAAAACATAGATTCCAAGCGCTGCTGCCTCAAATGCGCCAACTTGTTTGTACAAAGAAGCCACTGAAATAAGTACCCCGGACGCAAATAGAGAGACGTAGTCAAAATTTCGCTTTATTGCAATCCAGATTGCCAAAGAAATTGGTAGTATCATAAATATTTCGGTTAGTGCCAAGTTGCCTTCAACTAACCTAAACGAAGTTATTAGACCAAAAATAAATGCAGCAATAAGCGCTCTATGTTTACCAATAGTCATATTACCGATTTCGTAAATTACGGCAGAAGTTGCAAGAACCACCACAATTGTTACGAGCCTAAGCCAAAACATAGATACGCCGAACATCGAAAATATCCCAGCATAAGTCAGATATATCATTGGAGGTTTATTGTCCCAAGCAGTTTGGTAAAGTACTCCACCAAAATTTAGGTTTCGCCCGACCGCTGCAAAAATACCCTCATCTCCGTACCAAAACGGTTCAAATAGGGATGGGAATCGAAAAATAAAAGTCAAAAAAAGTACAACAAAAATTAGTAAATGGTGCCTCTCAAGTTTAGTAAGCAAACTTTTCATCTATCATTAATAGTCTTAATCTGTCCGTTGTCGTCTCGACGCAGTTCAAAATTAGCGCCTTTACTCTCTCCAAGAGTTACTTTACCATTCTCAACGTACGTGTCCAGCAAGCTTTTACCGGATGACTGCACAAGGCCTTCGGGTGAAACAATCAAATTGTTGCTTAAACCATTCCGGTCCTTATAATATATAACTTCGGCAAACGAAGGTAAAATAGTCACAATATCATCACTCGTCTCAATTTGTTCTAACACCTTATTTTGATACTCTTCCCGGAATGAATACGGAGATGAACTAAAAGTCCGCACATCGACAATTGCCGACAACAATATAATCGCACCAATAAGAACTAAAGCCATTTGCTTGGGAAGTTTTAGGCCGGCGTGAACAATCACCATAGAAAGCGGAATGGAAGACCCAATTAAATACCTCCAAAAAAATATTGGCCTAAACGGGAATTTAAAACCGTCAACCTGAAGCCCGGGCAGAGTTGCCAGAATAAAAGGGACAACTGCCCAAAGCCAAATTAAAAGATACGGCTTTTCGAATTTATGGCGCAAAATATGCTGCACAACCCCTAGTCCAAGTAAACTTATAGACAACCAAAACAATGTGTCTCTCAGAGAAAATATATTTAACACGTCATTCTTTTGCTCACCGCCTAAAATTCTAAGTAGAGCCTCGTAATGCGTGTGCCGCCAATCAATCGGAGCTATCCAGTAGCTTGAGGAAACCGACGTAAGTTGTCCCACCAGAGCCTTCAACCAGGGTAGGTACAACACCCCTACAACAACGTAAAGAAGCATCATCTTAAGAAATATTTTTCTATCAAAAAGCAGAAGATAAATGCCTTGCGCCCCTAAAATAAAAAACATGTAGTAATGTGTGTACATTCCAAGTGTTGTAAACAAAATAAATGCAATAGCGCGTGCTTTTGAAAACTTTTTAGACAGTTCAATCAGAAAAAATACAGACCCCGTAGCTACAAAGGCAAACATTGTGTAATTCCTTGCCTCAAATGCATATGTAAAGAATATAGGATTTAAGGCCACGACCAATGCACTCAAAACCCCAAAAGTACCCCCCTTCACATAACTGGCCAGCTTATAAACCATAAAAAGCGTCAGAAAGTAAAAAACTAAGGAAACAAGTCTGGTATTAATCTCGGTAGGGGGCAAAAACCTGTAAACAAGCCCCACAATGGTGTAGTAACCTGGAGGATGAAAATCTGCAGCCGTCGTCTTTAACATCTGCGTGTAGGGAAGCAGTGAAATCATAGAAGTCCACGCCTCGTCCCCCCAAAAACCGCGCGTCAGATAATTTTGGGCAAGAAAATTAAACATCTGCTAGTTAGTATAGTCACAAACAATGCTAGATAACAATTCGCAAATGGGAATCTAGGGAGCTATCATAAAACCATGAACTAACTACACTTTCTCGGTGACCTTGTACTCAAGGTATTTACCCAACATCAAACGCGTGTGGGCATCAATTCCTGGAAGAGCGGTAAAAATTAGTGTTACCACCGGCATCATAATAAATTCAAAAGGCGTAACAAGCTTCTTTAAAATACCCACTTTGCCTTCTCTTTTTGGCCTCTGTCTAATATCAATTAAAAGAACTATTGCCAAAAATACCCAGCAGCTTGTGAGTATTCCAAAAGAAATTCTAGGCAAGTTTTGGCCCATCACGGTTTGCGCAAACGCAGGGTTCAAAAGAACCGGAATTGTGGCACCAAGCGTAATAACAAACCAATGCACTGGCCACAAAAAGTGATCTTCCAGCACCTTAAAAACCCTAATTGTCCTTTGCCAAAAAGGTATATGTGTGTAAGTTAACCATTTCTTAATAAAATAGGCATCGTCGCTAACTCCCCAGGCCCATCTTTTTTCCTGTTCATACAGGTTAAAAAGAGATTTGACGTAACCAGTGGACTCTGCAGCATCTGCATAGACCGGCAAAAATACCGGATCAACGTCCACCTTTCCATCTTTTGCAAAATATGTTTTGAAAAATATTCGATAGTCCTCTGGGATAACATCCACGTCCCAATAGCCAACATCGTCCAAAAGCTTCATAGAAACGGAATACATAGAGTAATTAACCAATCTGTCAGTTCTGGAGTTAAGACCTGTTTGCCATACGGAGGAAAGGGAGCTGATAACACGAATGGGTGCCGGCACTTTCCAAATGTTGGAGTAAAAAAGTACAATTGGCTGCCAAAATAATAAATGTCTGTTTTCCTGGGTAAGAAATTTATACGAAAGACAGGCTAAATACTTCTCGCTTAGTATCCCGTCAGCGTCTTTTGAAGTTACAGTGATAAAGTTGATATCGCGCCTTTGCACGCCTATTAATTTTTTCTTGGCAACTTTTACGGCATATGCTTGATTTGAGGACTTGCCTTTAACTTCGCGCTCTATGTCTGGGTGAAATGAAACAATAAGGTTAGCAAAAACGCCTTTAAACTCTTTTTCAATTACCGCTGCTTTTTCCCGGGCATCTTTGCCTTCCCGTGCCTCAAATCCAACACACACCGATATTTGTTTTTTATCAATATCCTGCTTTGCAATCGACTTAATTCCGGCCTCAATTGTATGCAATGGTTCCTTGTATGTTGGAACAATTATTAAGTGGTGAAGCTTCTTGTAATTGGAGAGCGTTTTTGCGTCACTCAGCCAGTCGTATTTTTCCGATGCTCTAAGCTTAAGATGCGAAATAATAGAGGTTATTGCCAATGATGCTGATTTATAAAACCAAAAAACTATAAAAATTATAATAAAGTAGGCAACATAGTGAGGGATCCAGAAAGAACCCCAAAAAGGGAACAGTATCAAAGTCCACGAAAACGTGCCTGGTAATATTTCCAGGAATCTGTGAACCTGTTTGTCGTATTTTTCAACTAATCTTTTGACCATACATCTATCTCGAAAAATATCTAGAGCTTAATTATACCCTATAGTCATAAAATAACCAATATTCAGATGTTAAACAGTTTTTGTGCATTTTGCATTGAAGCTTGCGCAAACTCACTATATGAAGCGCTGCGGATGCCGGCAAGAAATTCAGCTGTTATTCTAACATTAGCCGGCTCATTTTTCTGTCCCCGAAAAGGTTCGGGCGATAAATATGGGCAATCTGTCTCGACTAATATTTTGTCGCTGGGAACGACTTTGCCCGCCTCTTGTATTTCTTTTGCATTTTTGAACGTGACTATTCCCGAAAACGAAACATAAAAACCCAAAGCACAAGCAGCTTGAGCATCAGCGACACTACCTGTAAATGAATGAAAAACTCCCTTTTCCAAACCCGTTTTGCCAAGCAGGTCAAAGATCTCGTCCCAGCCACCTCGACAGTGTATAACCAGAGGCAAACCGACTGCATTTGCAAGCTTAATTTGCGCCTCAAATAACTTCCTTTGCACACTCTTTTCTTGCTCGGTTGTTTTCTCTATTTTTTTGTCAGTTGTAAAATAGTAATCCAGCCCAGCTTCTCCGACACCAACAATTTTTTTAGAAGATCCGGCCAGGCTCTTAATAGGTGCTAAGCATTTTTCTATTCCCAGCTGGGCAATTTCGTCTCTGCCGTCATATGGATGTGTTCCAACTGTCGCATAAATTTTAATGTCGTCATTTGAATATTTTTCCGCAATATCAATAGCTTTTTTACTGGATTCTATATTTGTTCCAATCGTGATAATTTTGGAAACACCCGCCGCTTTTGCGTGCGCAATTACTTCTTCCAAATTTTCTAAGGCATCAAGGTGAGCGTGAGTATCGACTAACATTTATATTCGAGGGAACAAGGGCTTTCCCTGGTCAACATTACCGGTAAATTGTGCCAGAATTTTTGCAGATGTCTCTGGCATAAAAGGAGACAAATTAAAAGCAATCTCCCGAATCTGTACCGCAATTGGTGAGATCACTCGTTTTAGATCCGCGCTTTCTAGTTCCCAGGGCTTTTGTTCATTAATTAATTTGTCGAGTTTAGAAATTTCTTCCCAAATAGAAAAAATTGCCTGGTCGAATCTAAAGTTTTTCAGAGAATCTGATACTTCTTTCTTAAAAGTGTAATTTTTCTTTTCCGGCAAATTTAACTTTGTATCAGCAGCAAGTCTTGCAACGCGGGCAACCAGATTACCTAAGCCATTAGCAAGTTCGCCATTATAAAGCTCCTTTAAGCGTCTTTCGGAAAAGTCGCCATCTCCCCAAGCAGGTATTTCGCGAAGCAAAAAGTAACGTATTACCTCAGATCCATACTTATTAACCAAATCTAAAGGGTCAATCGAATTTCCCAGTGATTTAGAAATTTTTTGCCCGTCCACTGTAATATAGCCATGCACAAAAACTTCCGTTGGCAAGGGGAGTCCTGCAGAAGCCAGCATTGCCGGCCAATAAATTGTATGAAACCTGTTGATGCCTTTGCCCAGTACTTGAATTATTTGTTTATTTTCGAGCCAATATTTTTTATACAAACCCTCATCTTTTGATCCGAACCCTAAAGCAGTTAGGTATGTAACCAGCGCGTCAAACCAAACATAAAGCACCTGACTATTATCGTTGGGAACCGGTACACCCCAACCGCGAGCTCGCTCGCGAGATCTGGAAATACTAAAATCCTCAAGGCCACTTTTTATAAAGGAAGTAATCTCGTTCTTTTTTGCCTGAGGAACAATTTTTAATTTATCGCCTTCAATCAAATCCTCCAAAAACTTTTGGTAGTTGGAAAGTTTAAAAAAATAATTTTCCTCCTCAACTTCCTCTGGTACACTCAAATGTTCCGGGCATTTGCCATCAATCAGCTCACTCGGAGTATAAAACTGTTCACAACCGACACAATATAGTCCATGATATTTCTTTTTGTATATATCCTCTTTTTTACAAAGACTCCAAAGTTTCTGCGCGCCTTTAAAGTGATTTGGTGACGATGTCCTATTAAAAACATCGAAGGTCAAATTTAAAACTTCTTTTAAATCCGAAAAAGTCTTTGCATATTTATCCACTAACTTTTGAACGGGAACACCCTCCTTTTCCGCAGCCTGCACATTTTTCAATGAATTTTCATCCGCCCCGTCCGAATAAAAAGTTTCATATCCGCTCGCTCGCCAAAACCGCGCCAAACAATCGGCCTGCACGTATTCCAGCGCATGCCCCACATGTGGGGCCGCGTTAACATAAGGAATAGCCTGGGCAATGTAAACACGTTTGTTCATAGCCATGAATTATATTGTATTCTTCGAGCGTAGTCGAGAAGTTTCAAATTTAGAGAAGTTCTCCACAAGGTCGAACAATAAGATCCTCAATCTCTATCATCTATCATCTACCACCTAAAATCCAACTCACCAACTATCACTCTCTGACTCTTTGTTTCTCCAACTCTCTAAATTTTTGACTCTCTGTCCTCAACATGCCTTAATAGTTATATGCCTGCCCACAAAGGATTCGCAACTGTAATAGTTGTAGTTATCTCTTTTCTTATTTCCCTATCAATTTATGTCATAGCTCAAGCTCCCTGGATAAGCCAATCATTTGCAAGAGATAAGGTTCTAAGTTCCCTGGATAAATCATGTCGCGAATTAAATCGAGAAGAATATTCAAGCGAAACAGGAGACACAATGATGAGATTACCTTCTTTGTCCCAGCGACTAGGTTTGTCACCAGCTTTCGGGGAAGAAGTAACCCTTTACCTTATTTGCGCTGACAAAAGTACAAAAAATACCTACTTTGTATCTTCATTAGGAAACGTAAGTTTAAAAGAAATTGTGCCTATCCCTTATCGAGTAAAAGTTGAGCAAAGTGAAAATACCATAGACAAAATTAGCAAAACAACAAATTGGATTTCATTCACAAACCCACAAAAAACCTTCACATTAATGCTTCCGCCAAAGTGGAAACAAACTTCAACTTTTTCTGATCCTTTTTACAGAAAATTCTTTTTTGGTGGCCCAGAAGGAACATTAGAAGTTTTATACGGATCGGGTCTAGGTGGAGGATGTGAAAATTGGTCCAAGATTCAAATAAAGACTCAAAGTATAAATGCGTGCTACTTAACAGAGACTGACAATTCAGAAAGCATTGGTGCCTCTACCATTTATCAAGATCAAGGGTTTTCAATTTCCGCAAAAATTAATGCCCCTTATAAGGAAAATGAAAAAATAATTAAAGACATATTCGCCTCTATAGATTTAATCGGCATCGAAAAGTTCAATTAAGAATGAAAAAAGGTTTTTATCACCCAACCGCAGTTATTATCCTCGCCGTAATTACGCTTTCTTTTGCCCTTATCTTTTACATCAATTCAAAATATCTGCTCAAACCTCCACAACCAACTCCACCCGCCCAAGTCTCACCAATACCATCACCGTCACCCAAACAATCACCGAAAGATGACTTGTCAACCGAAGCTTCAGCGAAGGATGAAACTGCAAATTGGAAAACGTATAAATCTGATCAAATTATGTTTAGCATAAAATATCCTAGTGAGGTAAAAATTGATGAAATCCCTGGAGGTGTAGTTTTTTACATAGGTAATAAGCTAACCTTGCCCGCAGGATCAATTATCGATCCCTATCCTAAATCGCTTGCCATTCTTGCAAGGGGGAAAGACCTTTCTGAAGCTCAAGTCGTCGGGGGTAGCGACTTAAAGATAACTACGGTCGCTGGACTCCCTGCTTATTATGTTAATCGAGCAAACAGCTCTACTGTTTATTATTGGATTTATACCGACGATAAATCTAATGTTGTGAGAATAGATATTCGTCCAAAAGAAGACCAAGAATCTTATTCTATGTTTGACCAAATCCTCTCCACTTTTCAATTTCTCAACTAAAAACTAAGATTAATCGTTTGATTATTATTCTGCCCACTACCATTGGTAACAGTAGTCGTTGCGGGCTGGTTTGGCGCTGGGGACGGCGATGGGTTGGGTGATGGGTAAACCTGCGGGCAAGAAACGCAATACTGTTTTTTGCTAAACTGATCCTCCAAAATTATTTGCTCCTGCTCCGAAGCGTTAGGTGAATTTGGCTCCACGACCTGCCCTGTTGTATTATCAATCCAAACTTTAGCCTTAACAAAAGTGTCTTTGGTGGGTTCCGTCCCTGCAATAAAATATTCCACTCTATTTGCACAACCCTCTCTTTGCGGCCCACCAGTTGTGGAACAAATTTGGGTAGCTTTAACGCTAGAGAGCTGTCTAAACGACTCATTAACTTTGTCGTGAAGCACCTCGGTCATTATTTGATTCCATATCGGGGCAGCTCCCGTAACACCGGAAGTTATGGCCGGATTCATTGGTTTATTGTCATTATTGCCAACCCAAGTGGCAACTAAATAAGTTGGAGTGTAACCAACAGTCCAGTTGTCTCGTTTATCGTCTGTTGTCCCTGTTTTAACGGCAACGGTTTTCCCCTTAACAACAAGTTGACTCGTGGCCCCAAAAGCGGCTGACCTTGCACCATTGTCGCTTAAAATGGAAGAGATTAAATACGATGCTGCCGGAGAGAGAACCTTCTTTGCCGTTCTTGGTTTAAACTCCTCCAAAACTCTTCCTTTGGAGTCCTCGATTTTTAGGATAGGGTTTAGGTCAACCCGCTCGCCGCTATTTGCAAAAACACCAAAAGCTGTGGAAAGCTCTGTCATTTTAACTTCGCCGCCTCCAAGAGTTAAAGAAAGCCCGTAACGCGATTCATCCGTAAACGAATTAATTCCCATCTCGCGTGCCTGCTTTATCATTTCCCCGACCCCATTGAGAGCCAGCACCTTAACAGCAGGAATGTTGTAAGAACTTGCAAGGGCATTTCTAACGGCAACAGGGCCATGAAAGCGTCCGTCATAATTTACCGGCTTATACTGCGGTGTTCCGGGAAATGTTGTTGGAATATCCATAATAATTGTCGCCGGAGTTATTAACTTATGCTCAAAGGCGGTAGCATAGTTTATTGGTTTTATGGAAGAACCTGGTTGCCTAAGCGCCGTTGTCACATTTACGTTACCGTCATGCTCTATATCAAAAAAATCCCGGGATCCAACCATTGCCAAAATTTCTCCTGTCCCGGGTTTTGTAACCAGTGCTGCGCCATTACCCACGTTATATGCTTTTAACTTATCAATATTATCGGCAACTATTTTTTGCGCCTTGTTCTGCAGATCCACATCAAGTGTAGTTTTTACCTTCAGACCGCCCTGGGCAGCATAAGCTTCACCGTATTTTTCTGCCAGATATTCCCGAACGTATGTCACAAAATGAGGCGCGCGTATATCAACGATAGAAGACTTAAAATTAAGGGGCGCATCATCTGCCTCCTGCGCTTGTTCGCGACTTATATACCCATCCTGCACCATTCTATTTAAGACCAGCCTTTGTCTACTCTTAGCCCTGCCCTGGTCTTGTCCGAAAGGGGAATAGTAGCTTGGTGCCTGAGGAAGACCGGCCAAAAGCGCTGATTCGGAAAGAGTTAAATCTTGTACTTTTTTCCCAAAGTACTGCTCGGAAGCCGCTTCTACGCCAAAGGCAGTCCCGCCATAAGGCACTTGGTTTAAGTACATTTCCAAAATCTTATCCTTTGGGAAGGCCATTTCAACGCGAAATGCCAGATAAAGCTCTTTGGCTTTTCGCGTTAAGGTTCGTTCCGGAGACAAAAATACACTTTTAACAAGCTGCTGAGTAATCGTTGAGCCGCCCTGCACTTCTTGCTTAAGAACTATTTTGCTAAACGCCCGCACAATTCCGTAAATATCAAAACCCTTGTGCTTATAAAAATCCTTATCTTCAATTGCAATAGTTGCATGCTTTAAGTTTTCTGGAATCTCACCTAGTGGTACCAAAGTTCTATTCTCATCCGTATATACGTTATATAACAGTACTTCATTCCGGTCGTAAATTTTTGTAGTTTGCGCGAGTGGTTTTGTAGATAGTTGTTTGGGAGAGGGCAAATCTTTTGTAAAAAACCACATGGCAACCAGACCCAAAAATATGGTCAAAAGGCCAACCTTAAAACTTCTCTCGTAATAGATAATAGGGTTATGAAGAATTTTTCTAAAGAAATGGGCAGGACCGGTTTTAACAAGATCAAGATGGGCCTTGGCAAGGACGGTGAATATTGTCTTTAAAAACTGCTTTATTATCCAGATCGTGACATCACCCATAAAGCTAACTAAACGGATGAACCAGGTTAAAATGCCCACAATAAAATCCAAAATTTTAAGGGGCAGCTTCAATAGTCCTTTTCTCATGTAATTTGTGGAAGATAATTAAATTAGAAAACTCCTGTATTCTATATCAAAATCGGCTCATTGAATAGTGAACTGATTTTGATACCCAGAGCTTCTGAATTATCAAAATTTATCTATCGGGTAGAGCCGCAAACACAAGCACCAATTACGCGTCTGTCAAAGTCTTGATATAATAGGCTTCATATGCCAGAAGGAGAGAAACGCGGTCCGGTCGAAAAAGGAGAAAAAGGATGGCCAATAAACCCAATTGGAGCTGTAGCTCTGGTTATTTTTGCGCTAATTATTATTTTTTTAATAATTAGACCACTCCTCACCCAAAAATCTTCGGGCGGAATAAACGAGCAGACTATTTCCCAGGGTGGAAGAATAATAAGCCCTGCTGCTGGAGATATCGTAAAAACAGATAGTCTGCCTATAGAGCTTTCGGTAGATGAACCTCAAAATGCCCAAAAAGTAGAGTTTTGGGCAAAAACATATGCGGATGGCAAATGGAATATGATAGGCGAGGTAACTCAAGCTCCTTACAAATTAAACTGGCAAATCCCGACAGACTACAAAAACAAGGCAATTGCAATAACAACTCACATCATCACCAAAGACGCCAAAAACATTAAAGACCCGGGCGGCTGGCGCGAAGGGATAATTATTTTAAGTGATAAGTGATAAATTTAACTTGCGACTTATAACTTAGAACTTGTAACTTCTATTTCTTCCCCAAAAAACTCCAGGTAGCAAATAATCCAACCGCCAAAATCGCCAGCATCAGATTAAAAATTGATATCAGCTTGATGACCGTAAGTCCGCAGGCCAGCCCGGCAAACAAAGCTACAAAAAAAGCCATCTTAAACGAAGTGTATATATACCAGTTTTTAGAAAATCGCCTGTAAAACCTTGTCCTTATAAAATACAGGGAAAGTCCCAAAAATCCCCACACAGCCAGTGTCACCAGAAGCGTCAAAATAGCAAATACGTATAAAGGTGCGTTAGTTGGGTCAACGTCCCAAATAATCCAGACAATTCCAAAAAGTGAAAATATAGAAACCAAAAACACCAAAGGCAAAAAACGGGACATACATTCATTGTAATTGGAATCAAGAAACTTCTCCACAGGGTCGAAGAATAATTGTGATGAGTTTATTAATATTGTTCGAGTTAGTCGAGAACTTCAATTTCCTGTGCTAAAATCTACGGCATGGATTCTCAATTCACCGTATTGATAGTCGGCGGCCTTGTTGCTGTTGCCTTTGCACTCATCTACCTTCAAATAAAAAAACTCACGGATTCCAAAAAATCTGACGAAACCACGAAACTCCTCACTCAGTTAGTTTCCGATATGCGTGGCTCAATGGATAAAAGTACAAACTCCATGGTTATGCAAAGCAGGGCAATCAACGAACGCCTGGATAGGGCAGCCATGGCAATTTCGGGCGTTTCAAAATCTGTCGGCGAAATGACAGAGCTGGGCAGGTCGATGAAGGAACTACAGGAATTCCTGCGTTCCCCCAAAATGCGCGGCCAAATAGGGGAGTCTGTTTTAAAAGACCTGCTTGGCCAGGTGCTGCCAAAACAAAACTTTCACCTTCAATACGCTTTCAAAGGCGGAGAAATTGTCGATGCAGCACTTCAACTCGAACAGGGCATAATCCCAATTGACGCCAAATTTCCCATGGAAAATTTCCGCAAAATGCAAAAAGCCAAAGACGAAAAGGAAATAGATCAAATGCGCAAATTATTTATCACAGACGTCAAGAAACATATTGATGCCATATCCACCAAATACATCCGCCCGCAGGAAGGCACATTGGATTTTGCACTTATGTATATCCCGTCAGAACCCGTTTATTACGAAATGATCAGCAACGCTCCGGATCTGGACGATTATGCTTACCGCAAACGTGTCCGACCCGTATCACCGTCGACAATGTACGCTTATCTTCGCGCCATTATTATGTCTCTGGAAGGGTCTAAAATCGAAGCCCAGGCCGGCCAAATTCTGGCGGCATTACGCGAAATTTCCGACGAAACCGACAAATTCGGCTCATCCCTTTCAGTTCTCACAAAACACATCAAAAACGCCGCAGCAAGTAGCGACGACGTAAATACGCGCTATACTCGCCTGTCAACGAAAATCTCCACAGTACAAAACATCGAAGCAAAAACTATAAAGTCTATAAAAGGTAAATAAGCCGCAAGTAGAGTAATAATTCCATGCTAAAATAGCCACGTGTCAGACATTCTCAAAGAACTTAATCCACAGCAAAAAGAGGCGGTAACCACCACACAAGGTCCTCTTTTAATTATTGCGGGTGCCGGAACCGGTAAAACCACCGTTATTGCCAGAAGAATCGCTTATATTATCGAAAAAAAGCTGGCCAGGCCTTCGGAAATCCTCGCTCTGACCTTTACCGATAAAGCCGCCGGAGAAATGGAAGAGCGCGTAGACACCCTGGTTCCATACGGTTTTATAGATACCTGGATTTCCACATTCCACGCTTTTGGAGACAGAATTCTGCGCGATAATGCCCTGGACGTTGGCCTAAGCCCAGACTTTAAAGTTTTGTCCCGCCCTCAACAGGTTCTATTTTTTCAGCAAAACCTATTCCGCTTCAACCTCAATTATTACCGGCCACTGGGCAATCCCACAAAATTCGCTTCTGCAATGCTTTCTTTTTTCTCGCGCCTAAAAGACGAGAACATTTCTCCGGACGAATTTGCTAAATTTGCAAAAAGCCATAAAAACCAAGAAAAAACGGAAAGCCTAAAAATCACAGAACTTGCCCGGGCCTACCAACAGTACGAAAAGTATAAAGATGAAGCAAACCTCCTGGATTTTGGAGACCAGGTCGTAAAAGCCATCGATCTATTCAAAAAACGCCCGGCGATACTGAAAACTTATCAGCAAAAATTTAAATACATTTTAGTTGACGAATACCAGGACACAAATTTTGCTCAAAACCAGCTTGTCACAATGCTTGCATCCGCTCACAAAAACATTTGTGTCGTCGGAGACGACGACCAGTCTATTTATAAATTCCGTGGAGCCGCCGTATCTAATATATTAGAGTTCGTAAAAAATTTCCCCAAAGCAAAACAGATAGTACTGGTAGAAAATTACCGCTCGACGCAGGCAATTCTAGACAGCTCATACAGGCTTATTATCCACAACAACCCCGATAGGCTTGAAATTAAAAACAAAATAAATAAAAAGCTGAAAAGTGCAAGAAAAAAAACCGGCGCAAGCCCTCAAGAATTATTTGCAGATACTATCTCCGAAGAGGCAGACTTGGTCGCCGAAGAAATTGCAAAACTGGCATCCCGAAAAAACCGTCAACCGTCAACCGTCAACCGTCAACCGTATTCATACCGCGATTTCGCAATCCTTGTGCGCGCCAATTCCCAAGCGGACTATTTCTTGCGAGCCCTTAATATGCGCGGCATTCCGCACAAATTTGTGGGCTCTTCTGGTCTTTACCAGCAGGAAGAAGTAAAAGTTTTAATCTCATTTTTAACGGCAATTTCTAATTTTGAAGATAGTCTTAATGTTTACAACCTCCTAACATCGGACCTCTACGAATTGCCGCCTCAAGAAACACTGAAATTAATATCGTTTGCCAAAAGAAAAACCCGTTCTCTTTACTACGTCCTTACCAACTTAGACAAAATCAGTACCGAAGGGCTCGATATCACCAAAGAATCTCACGCTATCATAGAAAAATTGCTCCAAGATCTTACTGAGGCAATTAAAATGTCTGCAAAAGAGAAGGTAGGCCGTATCCTCTACACTTTCCTTAAAAAATCCGGCTATCTAACTCGTCTTGATAAAGAAGACAAAGTTGAAGGCCAAATTAAAATTCAAAATATTGCTAAATTTTTTGAAAAAATAAAAGAATTTGAACAAGTCGCAAATATTCAAACCGTTACACAATTTATAGATTATTTGGAAAGCATCCGCACTGCTGGCGACGATCCGACAACAATTGAATTCGACCCGGACACAGATGCCGTTAACGTCATGACCATCCACGGCGCAAAAGGCCTGGAATTCCCGGTCGTTTTTATGGTCAATTTAATATCAAACCGCTTTCCGTCCCGTGTTCGTCCGGAGGCAATCGAGCTGCCGGAAAAACTTATTAAAGAATCCCTGCCAAGTGGTGACTGGCATTTGGAAGAAGAAAGACGTCTTTTTTACGTTGGCATGACTCGTGCAAAAGATTTATTGTATCTTACCTCATCTCGGGATGTTGGCGGCAAACGAATCAAAAAAATTTCACCTTTTGTTTTGGAAGCTCTCGATAAATCCAAGTCAACAATGTCTCCAAGTCCACTGTCGCCACTCGAGAAAATTGAAAAATTTGCCCCGGTTGCCAGAATAAGCGCCCAAACTATGCTTTTTGATGTCGACACCTTAAAGCTCACTCAAGGTTCCATGGATGACTATCTAACTTGCGCTTACAAATACCGCTATGTTCATATCCTGCGACTGCCAATTTTGAAGCACCACGCAATTGTTTACGGAGCCGCACTCCATGCCGCCGTTGCCCAATTCAACCGCATTAAAAAACAGGGTAAAGTTATGACGCTCAAGGCACTTTTAGAAGTTTTTGAAAACGCCTGGGATAGCGAAGGATTCTTAACAGTCGAACATGAAGAGAAGAGAAAAATACAAGGGAAACTTGCCCTGGAAGAATTTTTCGCTCGGGAGTCAAAGTCCAAAGACGTGCCAACGCTCATTGAATCGCCATTTAAGTTCGCAGTAGAAGGTGTAACCTTGGTAGGTAGGTTCGATAGAGTAGACGTTAAACCAGGTTCTAAAATTACGATTATCGATTACAAATCATCCGAAAACATAGACCAGGAAAGGGCAAACGCCCAGGCAAAAGAATCAACTCAACTGGCACTTTACGCCCTCTATTATTTTAAACGTCACAAAATAATGCCCGAAAAAGTCGCGCTCTACTTTTTGGAAACAGGCATTATTGGTGCCTACCGGCCCACAGAAAAAGATTTGCAAAAAGTCGAAAAATTAATAGTAGAAACTGCCCAAAACATTAAAAGAGACACCAAAACCAATCATTTTATTGCCAGCCCCAAGTACTTCGGACGCGAGCCGGCTTGCATATACTGCGCCTACAATTCAATCTGTCCATTTAGCCTTGCAAAGGCGCAGTAATCTCCAGAAAGTTTTAACCGCCAACAATGGGTTGCGCAAGTATCCAAAGCCCGATCATAGTATACATAACCATCAAAACCAACATTGGTAATTGGCTCATCAAGGCTTTTTTGCGAGAGGGAAAAACTCTTAGAGCGACCAAATGTGCAAGATAAACCCCTGCAATATGTCCAACTAAAATTATGCCAACCTGTAAGTGCCAACCAATGTTAGCGCTGACTATTAATGGGTTTGTTGCAAGCCCGCTTGTTCCAAACAAGTTCCAACCAAACCCAAAAGGGTCAGAAATTATTCTTATCATGTTCCATCCTTCCGTCAAAATTAACGTATAGTAATGGGCAACGTTGTAAACAAACGCAATAGGAATAAGAGAAAAAGCAAAATCCAGGGCTAGTTCCTTTAAAGGTTGGGTGCTGCCGGAAAGAACTTTTGCAAAGGCTAGGAGCATTAAGTAAAGGTACAGAAAAATCAGCGGTGATAAAAGCAAACCTAAAACCCCGGCAGTCTGAACTGCCAAAAAGGAACCTTGACCCAAAAATATGCCTGTAAACGAAACAAGTATTCTAACGGCAGCAGCCCCAACGGCCGTTGATTTAAAGCCGTCAAAGGCGGTTGAGGAAAGCATAAATAAAATGAAAATTACCAAACCAAAATTGTCAGCTCTGCCCCCAAGCAATCCCACAAATGGCACCCTAAGATAAAATCTACCGCCTCTCGCTTCCACAGCCGAAATTTTCCCAAGTATTCTGAAAAATACAGAAAAGAATTCACAATATTTAAACCAGTTTTCGCGACCTATTAGAACTACTCCAAAAGCATTGGCCAATGTATATATTAAAAGCACGACAGAAAGGCTAAAAGGCATAGTTTGTCCAAAAAGCTCCAACCAAATAAAAAGAAAGTAAAAAGTAAATGCCGGCAAATATCCCAGGAGTTTTGGGTACTTAATAATGCCAACCAAATTTTTCCCAAAAGCCTTCTCAATAAAATCTGTCAACACTTTCCATGGATTAACAATAGTCCATAAATCTCCAAATATAGCCACAAAATAGGCAAAGCCCAAAACAAAAATAACCCAAAAAAATGTCATGTTAAAATTCACCGTCGGATTATTCTCGCCAACCAGGCCGCAGGCAATAGTTAAAAAAAGCAAAAAAACGCTTGCCAGCTTTAAAAATCCTACGAACCACGGTTTTGTAAGTGTCGAAAATAGACCAAGCTTCGATAGGTTTACAGTCGGATACTTCTCTAAATTACTATCTTTGTTAAAAAAATAGCCAATTACCAAAAAAGAAACAATAATTGCTGCTGCCCCGCCGTATAAGTACAGCCAAAATGGCACCGGCAAATTGTATAATTGCCCAAAAGCGTGTGCGTGAATTTGCCCGGGAAAAATAAAGGGAAGAAAAATAATAAATAAGAAACTTAATAACCTCGCCATTAAGTTCTAGGGGTTAACTTCTAAAGCTCCAAGATCCGTTTTGGTATCCTCAAGCTCAAACGGAAACCTACCGCTGAGATTGGCATTAAATTTAAGCTCAACAGTAGCATCTTTTTCCAAGTCGACAAACTTATCATATCCATGCAAGTGAAATTCACCATTCACGTCAGACGCAATTTTAATAACTACATCATCGCCTTGCACAACACTCAAAGTTGACGGGCCAGGGGCGAGTTTATTGTCACGAACCACCAGCTCGAACGTTTTAACCTTGTTGGCAACGTTAGCAGAAGTTGTTGACTCACTAGTCACGACAGGGCTTTGTGGAGCTTGAACTGTTTTTGGCCTGAAAGCAAAAAAGAGACCGCCTAATAAAATCAGCGCCCCCAAAATATAAAGAATAAATTTCAAGCTCATATCGCTAGGGAGAATATATACAAAGTACGCTAAAAAAGCAATTTGCCTAGAAATCCCTCTTAGTTGTTGCAGAAATCCTTGGCCAATCACGCTTGGAAGTTTATAATCATTAAAATGAGAATAATTTTTACAATCCTTTTACTGGGTAGCCTTGTTGCTGTAATTGTTTTAAGCATAAAGCTTTATAAAAGCTTAAAGAAAAAATAATGCAAATAGTAATTGGCACAGTCATCATACTGTTGGTTGCAGCGCTTCTTTTTGTAATACTAGTTGGCATTTTTTATTGCGTGGATTTTTTTCTGGAGTTGCCCTATGTAGGCGCAAAGAGAGAGAGTATAAAAAATCTAACAAAGCTTGCGCATATAAAAAAAAGGGAAACAGTTGTTGATTTGGGCTCAGGCGATGGACGCCTTCTTTTCGAAGCTGCAAGTTTTGGAGCCTTTGCGGTTGGGTACGAAATAAACCCATTTTTAATTGCACTGTCAAAACTTAAAAGAAAACTAAAGGGGCTTGATGAACAGGTAAAAATTAATGCGCAGTCTATGTGGAAAGCGGATCTTAAGGTCGCAGATGTTATTTTTGTTTATTCGCTTGCCAAAAAAACAAAAAAATTTGAAGATTTTATATACACAAATGCACAACACGGCACACGAGTTGTTGTAAATACAAATCCCTTTCCAAACAAAAAACCCGACAAAACCGAGGGCAAAATATTTTTATATATTATTTAATCTACCTTCTGGTAGCTTTCAATATGCTCCACCGGACGCGGTCTGCAAGATTTAATGTATTGTAAAGAGCATTTTTTAAAATAAGGTCGTAAGTCCCCACGTATTCCACATGTTTTGGTCCGTAACCTGCCTTAAATTTATGAAAACCGAACCAAGGGTCCGTGCTTGATGCATCAGGACCCAGTGCCCCCCACATATCAAAATTACTCAAGCCCATTTTTTTACCCAGCGCAATTGCCTCAAAACAAACTAAATTGGAAGCCATCACTTCCCTGTGTTCTTTGGACGAGCCTCCATAGGGATAATAAAGCGTGTCCCCAAAATTAAATAGCATCCAGGCAACAAGAGGCTTACCTTCGTATTTGGCTATCAGCAACCGACACATATTGGCAGGCGCCAAGGTTGCCCAGATTTTTTTGTGGTAATCGGGCGTATGGCCAAAATATTTTTGGCGACTCGTCGTATCAAAATAAAGTTTTAAATAAATTTCAAAGTCAGCGTCTTCTTGGCTCTCGTAAACCTCTACACCTTTTCTTTGCGCCACACCAATGTTGTAACGAGTTTTTTGCGAAAACGAAGCCATTAACTCTTCCTTTGTACGGGCCAGATCAATAATGAAATTATATTTTGTAAATAAAGATTTTTTAGATTCAACCAACCCTAAATGTTCTAACTTATCTCTTATCGCTTCTTGCTTATCGCCAATTATCACATTCGGCTCTATTTTTATATAAGCGGCATTTCTACTTTTTCCAAGATCTACAAGCGCCCTTAACATATCGCGGTCCGGCAGTGGCCCCTTCGGTAAGTATCCAATAGTCTGTTTAAACATTGGTACCGCATGGAAGGTTAACTGGTATGCCTTAACAAGCTTATTGCCACTGTAATGGCCAAGTCTCACCAAGTCCAAACCGGTGCTTTTTCTAAACTGTCCCCATTCCCAAGATTGGATAATATGCCCGACGAGTTTGTTATAAGCGCCTTTTTCCCTATCCTGTACTTCGCGAATAATCATAACTATCGAACCATTCGTTCTAATTATCCCACATCTTCTTTTGCATTTTGGTGTTAAAATAAATTTAGATGAAGTTAAAAAAATATCGAAAACAACTAAGGCACGAAATTAAAGATTTAAAAGCGCAATTTAAAAGGTTAACCTATGTCAGCATTGCGCTCGCCGTGGTCTTAACCGGAGCTGCTATTGCCTCCACTTGCGGTACCGGTGCTAACTTTGTCTAAAATTCTTCTTTCTAAAGTAATCATAAATTAAAGAAACTGCCTCTAGAATTGCTACTATTCCAATTCCCATAGTCCAAACGCTTAACCTCTGCAATCCCGTATGGAAAACCAAAAGCCAAACAGCAACGTAAACAAAGCGATGTAGCCTCTTCCACCATATGCTCATTTTTTTAACAGACGCATTATTAGAAGTAATAAACAGCCAAAATAAAATAAACAGAGCCAAAGCGCCAAAATTTTCAAAGAGCACCGGATACGGAAACTCAAATTTATAAATCCCGGCCAGGGTCGGCACAAACCGGATCAGCAAATAGTGAGATAGTCCCAACACAAAAACAGTAATTCCCAGCTGTCTGCGAAAAAGCGTAATTAAGCGTGTTAGCTTAATCTCAATTCTAAGCCTTCCCAAAATTCCGGGAAGAACCACAATCCCAAGTAGCGTCACCGCTAACTGGCCGAAGTGTTTGCCAAGGCTATAAATAGAAGGGGCAAGATTACTATTTGTAAATTCCAAATACCCAAGTATTACAACAACTGTGGCAAAAGCGTAGTTAAAAAGATGAAAAAGCAAAATTATTTTTGGAGAAAGTCTTGCAAAAATTTCAAAAATCCTTGTTTGCCAATCTTTTTGTGCTGCGGGGCTTGAATCCATGAAAGTATTGTAACAAGAACAATTTAATTTACTTCAAGAGGAGGCTAATAAATTAAACTTGACAAATAAAAACTTGACAAATAATATAATAATCTAAATACTGAAATTGTGACCTATAAAAAGGGTTTTGCCCACATAATAGTCCTAGTCTTAATCCTTGCCAGTATTTTAGCCGTAGCATCTCTTCTATACCTACTAACTACTAAGAAAAATTTCTCACAAACAAACAACCAGGCCACTACAGAAGCAGCAGTTCAAATAAAAAAAGAATACGTTAATCCATTTGATGAAAAAAATCAGTACGTCAATCCATTTGATGAAAATAAAAATCCTTTCGACAATTTAAAATGACACAAATTCTAAAAACGACCTTTCTCCACCTTATAATTTTACTTGCAGCCTCACTTGTTTTACTGTTTCTTGCAAAATCGACACATGCCCAAACTCCAACAGAGGATGTCACCACAAAATATGGAATCACGTTTCCAATCAGCGAAATTGGAAGCTGTACGGATTATGCGTCCTGCCGTAATTTCTGCGACGACCCAGTTAATCTAACGACTTGTAATGAGTTTGCCAAGAAAAAAGGTTTCTACAAAGAAGATAAGCCCTTAACAGAAGGAAAATTTGTAGATGCTGCGAAAACTGATCTAGGTTGTGATTCTGCCCAGAGTTGTAAACAAGTCTGCCAAAAACAGGAGAACTTCGAAAAATGCAGCAATTTTGCTAAAAAACTGCAAATTTCTGGAGGGTATGTCCGCAGTCCTGCAGATGTCAAAGTGCTCGAAAAAGCAAAGGAAGCATTGGGATGTGACTCGGCAGGATCTTGCGCAAACTTTTGCCAGCAGGAAGGAAACCATCAGAAATGTGCCGATTTTGCACGCGAATCAGGCTTGCGGGGTGGAGAACAAGTACGAGGACCTGGTGGTTGTGCAACCGAAGGGACTTGTCGCGCATATTGCTTGGATCCGGCAAATTTCAATGAATGTTCAAAATTTGCACCACCTACCCAAATTGGAAAATTTAAAGGTCCAGGTGGTTGTGATAGCCCCGGTTCCTGTAGAGAATATTGTGAGCAAAATCCAGCAGGTTGCCGTAATTATGCGCCCGGCTCAAACGGACGCTATGTGCCAGTTGCTTGCCCCCAAGGCCAATTTTTTGGTCCTGGTGGAGCCTGTACTCATCAGGAAAAAAGCCAGGACGCCGCCAATTGTGTCAAAGACGGCAAGTTTTGGAGTGAAACAGGCTGCGAGGATCATCCTCCAATAGGTATTGCTAGTGTTGGCCAAACAGTCTTTTCTCAAAGGCCGGATATGGGTAACTGCAGCACTCCAGGTTCTTGCTACGATTGGTGTAAAGCCAATCCTGGTAAATGCGGCGGCTTTAATCCAGATTTTCAAAGACCAAATGATACTTTTATTGTGCCTGCTCCCGTTTATGGTGGACCACCACCAGTTTATCTACCTAAACCAGATATGGGCGGCTGTACCACACCGGGTTCCTGTTACGATTGGTGTAAAGAACACCCTGGACAATGTGGAGGCTTTAATCCGGATTATCAAAGACCAAACGACAATTACAATCAAGGATCAAGTGGTTCATACCAGCCACAGCCAAATCCCAATATGGGCAATTGCACCACCGCAAGTTCCTGTTATGATTGGTGCAAAGCTAATCCAGGTAGGTGTAGCGGATTTAATCCTAACAACCCAAGACCAGTCGACCCGATCTATACCAATCAGTCTTCCAGTGGTTCGACCCAGTCAACAACTGGAACAACAAATACAACTTCAAATACGACGCAAGGCAATCCAACCATGGGTGGTTGCACAACCGGAGCTTCCTGTTACGATTGGTGCAAAGCCCATCCCGGCCAATGCGGCGGTTTCAATCCTGACTCCCCAAGACCACCGGAATACAATAATCAAACCCAGTCAAGTTACACCCCGATGCCCTATACGCCACCAAGCACAAGCCAGCCCGCACCACAACCAGCCGAACAACCTCAACAGCCACAGCCCACAACGTCAACCACGCCTGTTATGGGTGTAAAAACCAGCGTCCTAGATTCAATATTCAGCTTCTTCACAAGCCTTTTTAGGTAACAAATTAAAATCTGTTTACACTGTTTACCCGCTTGCCCGGAATTTCCTGAGGGAAATCAATGGAGGAGAGCAATTGCAAAGTGCTAAACTTAAAAATGAAAACAAAAATTATAGCAACTATTGGTCCCGCCACAATCAACGCCACAGTTTTTGAAAAACTGGTTCATGAAGGCATAAACTATGTACGCATCAACACCACATACGGTGATTATGATCAATACGACCAAATTTTAAAAAACTTAAAAGATGTAAAAAGACCTGATATTCAAGTAATTTTCGATATCAAAAAACTTGATGTTTTAGATTATTTTAATAAAAACAATTTAGACCTAATTGCTCTTTCTTTTGCACAAAGCAGTGAACAAGTAGAAAAAGTGCGTGGCTTATCTCCAAAAGCGTATATAATTTCTAAAATTGAATCTGTCCAGGGAGTCGACAACTTTCAGGAAGTATTAACATCCTCCGATGGCATCATGATTGCCAGGGGAGACCTGGGTGAGGCAGAAACTTTAGAAAAAGTACCTTGCTTACAAAAGCGCATTACCCATCAAACTCTAAAAAAAGGCAAAATGTGTATTGCCGCCACAGAAATGTTACTTTCTATGACAAATAATCCAACACCAACCAGAGCAGAAGTTTCCGATGTAGCCAATGCCGTTTTTGACGGAGTAGATGCGGTCATGCTTTCCGAAGAAACCGCAATCGGAAAATATCCTGTGGAATCCGTTAACTACATGCGCCGCATAATCGAAGACGCCGAAACCTGCCGCTGGGATTAGTGAGCAAAGTGGTCCTAGTGATATAATTCGAATCTTATTTCCCGATGAAACAAGACTTGTTTGAAAAATTCATAGGAATATACAATCAAATCGACGCCCATATGCGCAAACAATTAGGCGTCGAAAAATATACCGAACACTCTCAACTAATCCGTCGCATGGCAGAAAAGGACAAGATATTTGCCCAGTACTTAAACGAACTTTTAACGTTTGCAGACCTTAGAAATGTATTAGATCATAACCCATACCGCAGCCAAGCACATCCAATGGCGCAGCCACATGAATATATTGTTAAAAGATACGAGCAAATAAAAAATCTCCTATTTGATCCGCCCAAAGCTTTATCTATAGCTATCCCGGGATCCGTTATCTATACAACTTCTCTTTCTGCGACAGCCATAGACGTCATGAAAGTAATGAACGACAAGCTGTATACGCATGTTCCGATAATGGAAAATGACAAAATGATTGGAGTTTTTAGCGAAAACGTAATTCTTTATTATCTGGTTAAAAATAAAGACTCGATAATAACATCCGATACAAAAATAAAGGAATTTGCAGACCTGGTTCCTCTTTCAAAAAACCGGACGGAAGTTTTTCTTTTTGTTCCAAGAGGAGCACTTCTTACCGGCGTCAGCAATATTTTTAATGAAGGTTTAAGGAATGGTAAAAGAATTGCCGTGGTTTATATAACAGAAACAGGCAAACAAGACGAAAAAGTACTCGGAATGATTACTCCGTGGGATCTGCCCGGGACGACTCAATAGGCTTTTCCAAAACTAAATTCACATAAGACTCGTCACCATTTTTAAAAACGGGCGAATTGTACAGCAGCACAAGTTCTCTATCCACCATGCCTTGTCTAAGGTCTTCTTTTCTCCATGTTTCCTTGATTACTTTCAGGCCAATGTGTTCCCAGAGCGCTTCAATTTCACTTAAAACTAATTGCGATTGTTCGAGTTTAAGACCAGAAATTCTCCACGGGAAAATAATCACTCTTCCGCCCGGTTTTAAGCTAGAAGCAAGCTGCATAGCCACATGCTCATTTGTTAACTGACCATAATCACCGAAATAGTATGGCCAACCCTCAATACTTGTGTATGCAGAGACACTATTTTCCCCGAACGGCAATTTTAAAACATCTGATATAAAATGAGCCCCGTCGCGAAAACCTGCCTTTCTAAAAAAATAGGTATTTTTAAATGAATCGGGGAAACTCCTTTCAGAATCCAGCAAAATATCTCTTGGTGATCTTCGGTCAAAACTTACAATTGTGTGATTTTCCAGATCCGGCAATAAACTATGGCTTAAACCCATGGCAAGATCACTTGCAACCGCATCAGATTTTTCTGGATCCAAAACTGCATTTAATCTTTCGGTAATTGTTTTTGTTGCCCTATGTGGAACTAAAATCTTCCAATTTCCACCTCTATGGATAAGACTCGGAAGTTCAAACATCACGTCATAATAGTCATTTCTACTTCTAATTTGCGCAAGTAATTTTTGCTCAATGTGTTGTCTTTTAACTTCATCAGGAGTTGAATCTTTCTCAACAGGCGGTTCGTATAAAAGATCAGTAACAATTGCCCTCAATAAAACTCTTATGTCTCCAGCTTTAGGACTCAAGAGTTTTCTAAGATTATGCCTTTCTTCAGGATCTAGGCCTTCAATATTACGCATTTTACGATCATCTGGTAATTGAGACATATCTCCCTCGGCGATGTTAGTAAGCACGCCAACGACTCTCTTTGCCTTCATATAGCAATGCTCGTCCCTCCTTCTTTCTCTGAGAATCTGTGCAAAAATTGGATACGAGGAGCAAAGATCAACTAAAAAGAAATTTCCTTGCGAGTTTGCCTTTGCTTCTGCAATATGCTTCTCGCACAACGTTCTTGCAGTTGCGCCCCAGCTATAGCTTTGCCCATCCAACTTAATAGGAAATACATCCCTTGTGCTAAGAGCATATCGTCTTTCATCACTCATAGGCGGGAATTCTATCAAAAATGGCCAATTGAAACAAATTAGATCAGCCTAAAGAATTTTAGAATTAGGTAGGGCTCAGCTATACCTAAGATTAGTCCTAGTAAAACTTGAGCCAAAGTGTGCTTTTTAAGATAAATTCTGGCAAAAGCAACTAAAGGGATTATTAAAAAAAGCCACAGCAATTTCCAGCCGAAAAGATAATTAATAACATATATGGAACTCACATTCATAAGCATATGACCGCTTATTTTGAATCGAAACGTAATCAAAAAGATTGTTAATCCAAGTGCAAGAGCAGCAAGCTGCAATACAAAAAAGAGATGGTTCCCCAAAAAATAGGCAACAATACAAGAAACAGCAAGAATGACTGTCATAAAACCAAATAGTCCGTATCTTTCTTTTCGTTTAGTAACATCAATGTCACTTATTTTTTTCTTTTTGAGTACCAAGAAAAACAGGGAAATAGGTAAAATTACTTCAAGAACAAGCAGCACGAGCGAAAGTGTTTTTATCTGTGAATAACTTAAACCTGTTCTAAATATTGCTACCAACAATCCGACCGGAAACCAAGTATAAAAATCAAAACTTCGCGAAATTATTTTTGAGAAAAAAAGCAAATTCACACTAATTCCTTCTTTAAAGATTATACAACGAAGATTTAATTCTGAATGTAAGGCCGGTATACTTAATTATACTGGCTATGATTGATGAACTCTCAATAATTATTCCAACACTTAACGAAGAAAATCACCTGCCAAAATTATTAAAATCAATAACAGAGCAGAATTTCAAAGGGAATTTACAGGTAACCGTAGTCGATGGGAAATCCGAAGATAAAACTGTCGCTCTAGCTGAAAAGTTTACAAATATTATTCCTGGCCTTGAAATTTTACAAACAAAAAGAAATATTGGCTACCAGTGTAATAGGGGTGCAGAAAAAGCAAAATACGACCTGCTCCTATTTCTAGATGCGGATGTAATACTTCCAAAGAATTGTCTAAGCTCACTGTCACCTAAAATTAATTCTAATAAACGATTTATAGCTTCAGTATTTCACCAATCGTCCGACAATAATCTTATCGACAATATTTTTGTATGCGTCGCCTTCGGACTTTTCTTTATAGCTAAAGTTATTGGATCTCCGGTTGTACCGGGAGATTTTATCCTTACGACAAAAGAAAACCATAAAAAGATAGGTGGTTTTAGAGAAGGCGCCGTTTTGGGTGAGGATATAGATTATTGTTTGAGATCATATAGAAGTGGAGCGAAGTATCATTTGTACTTAGGTACTCGCATACTGGGCTCTCCCAGACGTGCGCGAAAAATTGGTAGATTAAAGCTTTTAATTACTTGGATTAGAAGTTTTTTATATGTTCGAAAGCACGGACCAATTTATGATAAGAACTTTTTGAAATATTCATATACTCGAAATTAACTCTTCAGGTATATCCTCTACAAACCTCGAAACTAAATTTGCATCAGATGTCTTGACAGTAAATTTTACATACAATATAATGACACTATGTTCACATTTCCTAAAACCACAACCGTTCGTGAAATACAGCGGAACTATAAAAAAATCTTCGATGAGGTTAAAAGAACTAAGCGGCCTGTGATTGTAATGAAAAACAACAAGCCCAATATAGCTTTAGTAGATGTCCAACACTTTGAACAGATGAATAAACAACTAGAAGAATTTGAAACAGCAGAAGCGCTAAGATCCGCAAAACTAGGCATGAAAGAATATAAAGGTGGCAAAGCTACAAAAGCTAAATCGCTTACCAGTCTAAATGCAGAATACTGGAAAAATTTATGGAAAATGATAGAAAAATCTAGGGCTGTGAAAGGGGAAAAAGGTAATTTATCCAAATTCATTGCCGAGGATAGGTATCGACATTGAAAGGAACGATTGTTTGCGATTCATCAGTAATTGTAAAATGGATTTCCAGTCAAGACGAGTTGCGTCTAGAGCAAGCGAACAAGATACTTAACGATGCCAAAGACAACAAAGTACAGCTTTTCGTTCCCGAACTAGCAAAATACGAAGTTGGCAACGCCCTTCTTTTAAGAAAGAAAATCCCAGCCAAGAATATAAAAATTAGCCTCACAACACTGTATTCACTACCAGTTAAATTTGTATCGGAAAGCTATTCTCAGGCGGAAGAAACGTATGAAATCGGTGAAAAGGCAAAAATAACCTACTACGATGCCTGCTTCATATCGCTTGCTAAATCATTAAATGCTACCTTAGTCACTGATAATCCAAAGCATCAAGCAAGAGTGAAAGATGTAAAAGTAGTTGCACTTGTAAATTACAAATAGTCTCACAAAATCTGCTTGCCCTGAGCTTGTCGAAGGGTTATATTTAAATCATGCGCACTTCAGAAAACTCCTCTTCAGAATTCAAGGTATACAGCGTAAACACTTCAAAAATTCTCAGCCCAAACAAAGGTTTTGCTGTAATAATGATTTTAGCGCTAGTGGCTGCAGCAGGAGTATTTTTGGCAGTCTACTTAAAACAAAAACCTAACAATGTTTTACAAGCTATTCAAGAACGAGCAAAAGAAAAGAAACAAGAAATATCTGGAGATAAGGTTCCGTCACTCACATCCAAATCATTAAACACTCCTAGCTACCTCGTCTGGTTTGAAAAAACGCAATTAAGCCCACCTAAAGGAGAAAATTCAAAGTATAAGAACACTATTTATATAACAAACGAGGATGGGAGTAATAAAAAGGAAGTTTCGGGCATTGATGGAAGACCAAGCATTTTTGGAGCAGAAAATTTTTATGTTGAAGGGGACAACAAGCAGAAAACATATTTTAACTCAAAAGGAGAAAAAGATAATTCATTTGGTAATTTTCTAAAAAGATACAAAGAACTAACGGAAGTTGACAATCCTCCTACCTTCACCCAGGGTATGAGATATGGCTGGGATTCCAGCGCGTTCTCTCCAACGTCAGATTCATTTGCTTATGCACGAATTGGCGACACAAATTCTGAAGCTGAAATTGTGGTAGTAAATGTACGAACCAGAAACGAGAAGATTTTTAAAATAAAAAATAACAATATAGAACTTGGAATTACATTTCATTTCTCCCCCGACAGTAAAAAACTCTATGCTTGCATTGATCAAGGCTTTTATTTTGATGGACCAACCCAAGGCATATGGGAAATAGATATAGACGATTCTAAAGTAACTTCTTTGGACAAGATTCAAAAACTTGGTATTAAAAAATGCAATTTTCGTTATAATCCAAACACCCTTTACGGTTCCCGTTATAAGAGTTATGGAGTTGTAGGCAAAGTTGAGGGTCAACCGGTAAATCGTTCTAGATCAGTGTATAAAATTGATTTGGACACAAAGAGGGTTGAGGCTATAGACGCTCCGGATTTTTTTCACTATTTTGATATTTCAAAAACTGGCTTATATGCAATATCCACATACCAAAATAATAAAGATTTATACAATTATTCAGAGAAAAGATTTGTTATTGATATGAAAAGCGGTAAAGCATATTCATTTGACGATTATTTCGAAAAGACAAGTGGAACAGCATGGTCAGACTCGGATAAATTAGCAGTTAAAACTTATGATGGTAATAAAACAGATTTGTATATATTTGACCCATCAACGAGGCATAAAATACTAATAAACTCTCTAGAAAGTACTTCGAAGACATTATCTAACACAATAGAATTGGTGGGATGGATTCATTAAATCGCGCTAATCAACTCTTCCGGAATATCCACCACAAACCTCGAAACCATGTTGGCACTGGTTGTTCCAAAATATAATCTTCGCGTTGCGTAAGAAAGATAAAGTTTCTCGCGGGCGCGTGTCATGCCAACATAGGCTAGGCGCCTTTCTTCTTCTATTTCATTAATATCCAGCATAGATCTGCTGTGAGGAAACAACCCTTCCTCCATTCCTATCAAAAAAACATGTTCAAACTCAAGGCCTTTTGCAGCATGAATCGTCATCAAGGTGACTACATTGGCGTTTATATCTCCCTCATGGGATTTTTCCGGCGTCGTTTTACCCTCCATAAGGGCAATATTTTCCAATAGCGTCGAGAGGTTCTCATATTCCTGCGCCACAGATTTAAGTTCTTTTACGTTCTCCACGCGCATCAAACCCTGGTCTGTGCCATCATCAATTAGCGCAATGTAATCTGTTACTTCAAGCACCTTATCAATCAGCTCGGCAGGAGTTGAGATGCGACCCTTGCCACCCTTTGGCAGTTTCTGCACCATATCCAAAAACTTTTTAAACCTGCCTTTGCCCAATTTTTCCACGCGGACTCGGGCAATGTCGTCAAGCGGATTTTCAATAATCCTGAGGTAAGCAAGAACATCTTTAATTTCTTTGCGTTCATAAAACCTGACACCGCCATAAATCCTGTAGGGGATGTTGTTATGTAAAAATGCTTCCTCCACAGTTCTGGACTGCGCATTAGTTCTGTAAAGCACTGCAAACTTGGAAAAACCCTCAGGACTGTTCAAGATTCTGTCTACTACAAATGTCGCCTCGTCCAATTCGTTTTGTGCGTTATAAATAGTAATTAGCTCACCACTACTGTTTTGCGTCCACAATTTTAAAACAGGGTGAGCTTTATTTTTAGAAATCACCGCATTTGCAGCAGCAAGTATATTTTGGGTAGATCGATAATTTTGCTCCAGGTTAAACACTTTTGCACTGGAAAAATCCTGATTAAATCTCAAAATATTCCTAAAATCGGCGCCCCTAAACGAATAAATAGCCTGTGCAGCATCCCCAACGACTGTTAAATTATGGTGAACCGAGGCAAGCAGCTTGGTAAGAATGTATTGGGCAGTATTCACATCCTGATACTCATCAACCAGTACATATTGGTACCTGCCGGAATATTTAGCTAAAATAGCCGAATTTTCTTGAAAAAGTTTTACGGTCTTCATTAAAAGATCATCAAAGTCGACAGCTCCAATCCGCGAAAGCTCGTCCTGATACGCAAAGTAAACCTTTGCAGTTGTCTGGCCAAAATAACCACGGGCAAATTGTACATACTCATCTGGTGTTAATAGTTCTCCTTTAGCCGAAGAAATTGCGCCCAAAATAGAACTTGGTCTAAAGTTTTTTATATTTATATTCATGTCTTTCATAATTTTCTTGACGAGGGACAAAGAATCGTCACTATCGTAAATTAAATATCCACTCGGTAAACCGGCAAACTTGCCGTCAATTCTAAGTAATTTGGCGCAGAATGCATGGAATGTCCCCACATAAGGAATTTGGTTGATGGTTGATGGTTGATGGTTAATAGTGTTTTCGCCTTCTATGAACAATGAACTATTAACTATCAACTTATGCACCCGCCCTTTCATCTCATTGGCAGCTTTATTTGTAAAAGTTACGGCCAAAATCGATTGCGCACTAACACCGCGCTCAATAAGATAAGCAACTTTATAAGTAAGCACTCGCGTTTTTCCACTACCGGCTCCGGCCAAAATCAAAACCGGCCCATCGGTCGCCTTAACTGCCTCAACTTGTGCAGGGTCTAAATCTTTGAGTAAATTCATCTGCAAACTTACACCCGATTATATATCAGTACTTCACTACTAGTCTCACCATTGTTATAATTAAGCTCACGCATGATTAAAATCTTGGACTTTTGGGCAGAATGGTGTGGGCCATGTAAGTTCATGGAGCCAATAATAGAAGAGCTCGAAAAAGAATTTAAAGGGAAAGTTACCTTTGAAAAAATAAATGTGGATGAAAACCAGGAACTTACTGCTACGCACGGCGTAATGTCCATTCCCACCTACATTATCGAAAAAGACGGGAAAGAAATGGAAAGAATTGTAGGCGCAACTCAAAAAGATAACTTTGTTAAAGCAATCTCCAAGTATGAATGAAAGATTTCCTCTTGTTATTGCCAACCATAAGGCCAACAAAACTTGGGCAGAGGTTGAATCTTGGCTCGAAGAAATCGGTCCCAAAGCAAATAATTTTATCGGGGTCATAGTTTTTTGCCCCTCAGATCCATTCCTAGCGTCATCCGCGATGCTTATCAAAACAGGTAATTGGAACCTGTCGCTAGGCAGTCAGAATATATCCCAATTTGAAAAAGGCAATTTTACGGGGGAAGTTGCTGCATCACAAATAGCAGATCTGGTTCGCTATTCTATCATTGGTCACTCCGAAAGAAGAGAATACCTCAGGGAGAGTGATGATTCCTTGGCTCAAAAAGTGCAAAATGCCCTAAGCGCTCAAATAGAGCCAATATTCTGCATACAAGGGCCAAACACCAACATTCCAGATGGTGTCAAAATAGTCGCTTACGAGCCAAAATCAGCAATTGGTACAGGCAACGCCGATACACCTCAAAATGTTAAAAAAGTTGCCTCTCAAATTAAAGAAAGGGGAAACTACACAATATTATACGGTGGTTCTGTATCCGCAGAAAACGCGGCGTCTTTTATCCAAAAAGGTTTGGTTGATGGAGTATTAGTTGGGGCTACAAACAGTCTTAATCCACAAAGCTTCTCAGCTATTCTTAAAGCTCTTGTCTAATTTCATGCGCGACTTAACTGTAAACGATTATCCGAAGAAAAAATTTCCCATTGGCAAAATACTTGTCCTTACTTTTGGCCTACTTTTAGTTCTCATTGGAGCTGTTTACCTATTAAAGGTCGACAAATACGTTTTTAAAGGCCCCAAAACTGTGGTTGCGCTCATAACAGATACAGGTCTCAAAAGTGATAAAGGCAGAACAAATGTTCTACTACTTGGAATAGGCGGCAAAGGCCATGACGGTCCGGATTTAACAGACACTCTTATGCTCGCCTCCATAGACAAAGACGGCAAAGACGTTGTTTTAGTTTCCATTCCACGCGACCTATGGGTTCAAGAACTGGAAGCCAAGATAAATTCTGCCTACGCCTATGGTGAAGAAAAAAATAACCAAGGACTGGAAAACAGTCAAAGAATAATAAGCGGTCTTTTGGGGGTGCCAATTCACTACGCCATTCGAATAGATTTTAACGGTTTTATAAAAGCCGTGGATCTTGTAGATGGTTTAGATCTAGAAATAAATAGCTCTTTTATCGACCCCAAGTATCCGATAAATGGTAAAGAAGACGACCTTTGTGGCTTAACTATAGAAACTCAGGATAAAAATGGTACAAAAGTACAAATAGTAAAGGACGCGACCGGTTCAGCGATTCCCTTAACTGAAATAACGGATCAAAATGACCCATTTGTTTGCCGCTACGAAACCTTAACCTTTAAAAAGGGGCTCACCTTAATGGATGGCAAAACCGCTCTTAAATTTGTTCGCTCCAGGCATGGCACAAACGGAGAAGGATCCGACTTTGCCCGCTCTGCCCGGCAGCAGAAAGTCCTACTGGCTTTTCGCGAAAAGGTTTTGTCAGAGGGTACATTAACTAAACCTAAAACCATAATCGATTTAATATCCACTTTCGGGGCATCAATCGATACTAATATCAGCGACGAAGATATACCTCTCTTTGCAAAACTGGCCACTAAAGTTGACCCGCAAAATATAAGGCGGATTGTTTTAGACGCAACAGATTCTCCGGACTCGAAATTAGAATTCGGTTTGCCCCAGAACTACAAAGGCCAAGCAGTAATTATCCCTAAAAACAACGATTGGGAAGGTCTTGCAAATTACATAAAAGGCGAAATCTACAAAGAAGCAGAAAATAAGAACTGAGGCACTAAAAATCTCAAACAAAAGGGATAATTATACTACTCTCGGAAGCTGGCAACAAGCCTCATCATACCATAGATAAATAACAACGTACCCGCGCCAAAGATTATATAAGTAATCTCTGTACTTCCCGCAGATGGTAGGGCAGATTCTGTGCCACCGAGGCCGCCTTTAGTTAAACTGGATGATGCAGTTGAGGCAGTTTGCGCAAAAGCACTGCTTGCGAGGGTAAGGGAAACACCGAGTGATGTTAAAACACCAACAGTTTTCTTTATTAGAGAACCTTTGAGGCAGACTGAACTCATACTCTCTATCCAGCTTAACGAGAAATTGATTCACTTGTCAAGCCCTCGCAGTATTCTCCGTAGAAATCCGGCAGTAGTAATACAATATGGATGTG
>JBBTUN010000008.1:29140-70224 GCA_038063735.1 Patescibacteria group bacterium | reverse complement strand
GGATTGTAATAATTTAATTTAGCCTGCAGGCAAACTACATTTGGGCTTGTCTTTTGGAATGCCAGATATGCCTTTTTAAGCTGGTCGACTTCGGGAACATCTTCTGCGTCGTAAATAACTAGAAATTCGCCTTTTGCATGCGACAAGCCAAAGTTGCAGGCTTTAGGTTTTGTTTTAGGCCAAGATTGGGGAACGATGATTGGCCTGACGTAAGAAGGCAGAGATAACCTTGAGACAGCTTCCTGGGTTTCTTGGTCATCCTCCTCCAAAAGTAAAAGAACATCGAGTTTATCTTTTGGCCAATCTAACTTGTCCAAAGCATCAAGAAAATGCGGCAAGACTGCTGCTTCTTTATAAAGAGGGCAAAGGATTGTATATGTTGGCAGTTGCTTCTCGTCAACCTGCGATAGTTCATCGCCGGTTATGCTAATTTCCGGAGGGCTATATAAACTTTTGGCAATTAAGGCGAAGTTAAATAAAACGTCTAGCAAATAAATCGTTGACAGTATCGCAACTAAAACAATGGCAGTTGTTAGTGTTGACATGTAGAAACTTATTGAAATGGCAGCTAAAACAGCAGCAATTGTTAGCTTTTGCCAAAGAAGGAATCCCCTGATCGCCGAAACCTGGTGGGGCAAGGTTGTGTGAGTAATATATTTTTTTGCCGAAAAGCCAACGCCTGCTCCGAGCATCGAACCGATAACTTTTGGCGGAATGTGTTGGGGGTGGATTCTTTTAAGTTTAAGCGAGGCAGCATTAGTGGCAAGCTCAAACCCATTTTTTAGTACATTTATTTGAGACCGACCGCTTGTTCTGGGATAGAAAGTTATGTCTATGTTTTTTATTTGAAAACCGGCAAGTCTTGCGCGGTGCAAAAATTCAAGGTCGAATGTCCACGCGGAATGGGGTTTGAATTTAACTGTTTCTAAAACCTCCCGTTTGAAGACTTTAAGACCGGATTGTATATCTGAGTCAAGACCGAAAAGCATCTTGCCGAAGAAGTGCTTAAAACCACGGCTTAAGATTTTACGAAGTGGTGAGGCGTGATATCTTTTGCGATTGGCGACAATCACGTCGCAATTAGCATCAAGAGCTCTGGCCATTTGGGGGATAGCTTCCGGCGTATATTGCAAATCGGCATCGATCATTGCCAATATATTGCCCCTGGCCTTTTGGAAACCTTCGAAAAGAGAGTTGCTTTTGCCACGTTTGCCCTGTTTTTGGAAAATTCTAAGGGGGAAGTTTGCTTCTTCCCTTTGAAGGATTTCCCAGGTGTTATCGGTTGAGCGGTCATCTATAACAATGACCTCATAATCTTGCAGATTCTTGTTGAAAGCGTGGTGGATTAACAGCAAAAGTTTTTTAATATTTTCCTGCTCGTTATAGGTTGGGACAACAATACTGACCATAATTTTTGGAGGCAGGAATTATCCTCAAATTTCTTTAAGGATATTTCGGGTAATATTTATTGGGCAGGATCCGTCTTAGTCCTTTTGATAGATCCAGAACTATGACGAAACTGGGCAGAAATTAAACCGAAGTAGTATTATATAGTCTTATATTATAGGATGTCAAATTGTTTTATCTTTTATTTTTGAAGAAAATTTAATTATCTGTATCTAACAACAAAATTGCCCGTTAGTCAACCTAAGCCCCTAACCTCGGATAGCCCATTCTCGAATAATCAACCCTTAATTAGTAATCACAAAAAAGCGGCACCGGCAATAAGAAGAAGTGTTAGAACCTGTCCGAAGAAAATCTTGTTGCATAGCTTTTTTGTGCTTGCCATAAACCTAAAATAAGAAAAGCAAATCCGGCTAGGTAAATCAAAGAACTATTCCATACACCTGTTTCTCCTAGTACTTTTGGGTCACTGGAAGACCCACCGGAAGATGAACCTCCACCCGATCCCCCATTCGATGAACCCCCTGTCGATGACAAACCGCTAGTAGAAGGACTTGCAGACGGTTTAGGGCTAGGCGATGCTTTTGGACAATTTGGACAATTAATAATCGCCTGATTACTGTTTAGGTTGTTTTGAATGTTTACATTGCTTGTGCAATTACCGGTTGATGTCGAGTTTGACGAACCGGTGTTGCCGTTTGTGGAGTTTCCGCCAGTTTTGCAGTCAACGTTTACCTTGTTACCAACATTTGAAGTATTTGATTGGTTCGTGGTTGTGGTGTTTTGCTGATTTACTTCTACGGTGTTATTACTGCCACTGCCATTGCCGATTATCTCATAGGCTTCTGTTGAAATATCCCCTGCAGAAATTGCAGTCAGGGTCAATGCCGTTATTGCCGTTACAAAAGAAATTTTCTTAATGTTCATTAAATCAAGTGGCAGGTAAGTGAGTAGTTTTATATAGAAGAGCAGGTATATGATCTACTTCGACCGCATTGTAAAACGCAAATTAAAAGTTGTCAACCCCTCCGCAAGCAACACGATAGCAAAAGGTCAGACCTTATGCCCAGGTGGCAGCCCTGCTAAAGGTCTGACCTTTAACCTAGGAAAAATCCGCTTTTCATTTATTTAGTTTTGGGCAGAAATCAGAGGGACCCGCTTCGACGAGCGAAGCGAGGCTAGCAGCTGATTCAGACTGCGGTCTATAACATATAACTATAAGTCTGTCAAGCGCCAGTCAAGGTGGATGGTGAAAGGATAATTAAGAAGGTAAATTATTTTGGAAACTCAGCTTCCTGAACAATTCTGCGTGCCCGCAAGTCAAAGGCCTTATTAGCTTCTGCAAGATCATCGCCTACCCATATCGGTGCAAAGTGTGGAGCTTGCGGCTGGCGACAAGAAAAATGACGAACACACGTCTCTGGACCCAACGCTAATTCATATTTATGAGCTGTTACGCTGTGTATGGCAGCAATCTCCTTTGGCACTCGACGTACATCAGAAAGTCGTAGCTGAACTCCATCAAATTGCATAAACCTAATCCACCAACTTTTCCATTCAGGGTGACCCGGATTTCCAACTTTAAACTCATCAACAGCTCCTTGTGCATAGATTTCGTTCATAGGTGCAATATCAAAATGTCCTCTTCAGAAGAAATTTTAACATGTTTGTAAAGCGAAATTAATAACCTTTAAGCTAAATATTTGAAATTATTTCTACAGTTCGTCTTCGCCGTATAAATATGGAGAAATAGCCCGTTCCCAATCGTGGATTTCGCCATCATCAAAAAACCTGTGGATTTCTTCTACAGCTGCCTCTTCGCTGTCCGAAACATGGACAATATTGTTGGATTGGGAAATAGAAAAATCACCGCGGATTGTTCCATATTCTGCTTCCCGACCATTAGTAACCCCCGCCATTTTGCGAACAACACTAACCGCATCTTTGCCTTCCAAAATAAACCCAACTAGTGGCGCACTCATCATAAATTTTTTTAGTGAAGCAAAAAACGGTTTATCTTTGTGGTGCGCGTAATGTTCCTCCAAAATCGCATCCGAAGCGGCAATCATCTTAAGTGCCACAATCTTTAACCCTTTACGCTCAAACCTGTGGGTTATCTCCCCCACTAACCCTCGCTGCAATGCATCCGGCTTGAGTAGTACTAACGTTCTTTGCATATATAGTTAAGTTTACAAGGGAATTTGGCGGCTGTAAAGCAATTAGCTTATATTAGGCCGCAGCTGGATCTGCCAACTCGTCATAAAGCATATAACCAACGCCCTTTTGAGACTTAATTATCTCCGGTAGATTTTTGCGCCCTGCAGCCAATATTTTCCTAAGCTTACAAATGTGAACATTAACCGTACGTTCCTGGCCATAATTTTCCCAAACTTTTTCAATCAACTCGGTTCGGCCCACAAAATGGTTTTTTTTGGAAACTAGATAGCTTAACAAATCATAATTCATCTTTGTTAGTTGGGTAGCCACACCACCTACGGTCACTGTATGCCCCCCCCGGTCAAAATCGAAATATTTATGCGTATAAATAGTCTCTCCTGGGGTTATTAAAGACTCATTTATTGGATACCGTGCAGTCTTGGATATCTTGCCATGCCGAGACAAAAACTCCGCAAAGTCGCCAAGTTCATCCCAACCACTAGTATGCTTTGGATCAGCATCTTTCATCCGGCTTATTAATTCTTGGTGTTTGGCAAAACCTGTGTTTCCACGCTCTGGCATAACAGTGCATTATAGCTAAACTTGGGATTATTTACAATTATAGGTTAAAATTTAAGCAGTTTTGCAAACCGATCGCTATCTTTAAATGGTCCTTAGCCCCGCAGTTCCGCATCGCGGACGAGAAGCGCAGGACCAATTCCCTAAAGTTTCAAGATTTTTGCAAATCTTTCAGAATCCCTAAACGGTCCTATCACAGACAAATTAAGCATCTTTTTGTCAAACAAGAATTGCGAAAGCCTGTGAACATCAGCTGCTGTCACCGCCTCAATTTCGCGCAGATACTCCTTCATCGACCGCACCCTTCCCTCCAAAAGCTCGTCGCCTCCATAAGAGATTGCCACAGTTCGCGAATCTTCCCAGGACAAAATCAGCTTGCCTTTTATATACTCTTTGGCTTTTTTAAGTTCCTTTTCCGTGATAGGATTTTTGGCTATTTCACTAAACTCTGCCAAAATCACCTTTATTGCCTCATCTATTCGCTTAAGATCAACTCCGGCCGATGCTGCCATGGTCCCGGTATCCAAATATGCATCATGTTCTGCGCGAATGTAGTAACAAAGCCCCCTCTTCTCGCGCACATTTACAAATAAGCGGGACGACATTCCACCGCCCAGTACCGTTCCCAAAATTGCTGCTGCGTATCTGTCCGGGTGACCCATCTTAAGTCCTCTTACACCTACAACCAAATGCGCCTGATCCGTCTTTTTGTAGCGAACCAACAACGCCGGCTTATTCTGGTTTTCAACAACCGGTAAAAATCCGGAAACATCATCAAACGGCTTATGGCCAAAATTCTTTTCGATAAGTTTTAAAGTTTCGTCGCGGTCAAACTTTCCGGCAATGGCAACCACCAGGTTATTTGGTGTGTATCGGGCAGCCAGGTAGTCTACAAAGTCCTTTTTGGTAATCTTTCCAATAACTGCCTTGCTTCCACCGATATCCCACCCTAAAGGCTGATCCCCCCAAAGCAGGTTTTCGTAAAGTTCGGCCACTTTGCGCATCGGCGTGTCCTCGTACATGTTAAGTTCCTCAATAATCACTCCACGCTCTTTTTCTATCTCCGCCTCGTCGAACTTACTGTTCCAAAGCATGTCGGCAAGCATGTCGATTGCCAGAGGCAAATGTTTGGAAGCAGCCTTTATGTGGTATGCCGTTTCTTCCTTACCGGTAAAGGCGTTGTAATCCGCTCCAATTGCGTCCAGCGCATGAGAGATATCCGAAGCAGTTGGCCTCTTTTTTGTGCCCTTAAAATACATATGTTCCAAAAAGTGGGAAATTCCGTTTGTTTCGCGTGTTTCGTATCGAGAACCTGCGCCGCACAAAACAATAGCCGTGGCAGACATCACAGACCCAAGAGGCGCCAAGATAATCCTCAGCCCGTTTTTTAAAGTAATCTTTTCAAAGTCTTTCATATATTTCGGTATAATCTGTAATTCTGTAATGTCTGTGCAATTAGTATTATCGGTACAATCAGTGTAACCGGTATTGTCAGCATTTACCGATCTTACTGAATTTACTGATCTTACCGAAACTACTGACTCACTGACACACTGACTCGCTTTTACCGAATCTCCACATCCTCAACTTCCCAGCTGTAATCGCTATACACTTTTACTACAGCAAACCTTGGCCCCTGAAAATTGCGCTCGCTCCCAACAGCACCAATGGTTGAGATTTTAACACCATCATTAGATTTTCCACCAGAGGTGGATCCTCCGAAGCCTCCATCAGAAGCGTAGGAGGAAAACTCTGCAAAAAAATGTAAGTCCCCGCTAAAAAACCCGTCCACCTTACTTCCCTCAAGCAGCTTTAGATATTCTTTGGCCTGAGCAGCCACACTTTGCGTTTCTTCTCCCATTATGTGAGCGCTTTGCGGGTGATATGGTGTTTTATGGGAAAAAACAAAAATTAGTTGTGGGGTGGCAGTTCTAGAAAGGTTCTCATTAACTAATTGCCAATCACTATCGCTAATTCCTTTGTAAATATCGCTATTATCAACAATTAAAAATTCAACTCCCGCTTTTTCAAAAACCTGGCTCGGCTCACCAAAAACGTCTCTATAATTATAAAGCGCTTCTTCTCCGCGGTTCCTGCTGTCCCAAAGGTCATGATCTCCAGGAGTTAAATAATATTTCAAACCGCTTTTATCAAAAACTTTCTTCGCACCATTAAGCTGCCCTCGAGTGCCAACCTCTGTGTAATCCCCTAACCCCACGACAAAGTTTGCGCTCCAGGATTTTGCAAGGTCCAGCGCCATTTTAAGATTTTCGTTGTCACCGTGACTGTCTGCAACAATAGCAAAGCGTAGTATTTCCGACTTTTGATCTTTGTCACCCGCTACGTCCTCTACCTTCTTCATTGAAGGAAAGTCCGCCTTAAACCACAAAAAAGCAAGACTTGCCAAAACCACCAAACTAAAAAACAACTTCTTCACGAGAGCAAATTGTACCATCTGGCCCATCTGATCCCTTTGATACCTGTGATACTTTTGGTACTTTTGAAACCTTTTCTACCTACATTTTCTCGGGAGCTGCTATTCCAAGAAGGCTTAAACCCTTTTTAAGTACATCCGCAGTTGCGCGAGTCAAAAACAACCGTCTGCCTCTTTCCTTTTCACCAGCTTTCAATATCGGCAAATTGTTGTAAAGGCTATTGTATTTCTGGGCCGCTTCATACAAAAAATTGGCAAGCGCACTTGGAGCAAAACTTTCTGCCGCATCCAAAACCACTTCCTCAAAATGCCCCAGCGTTCTCAAAAGAGCCGACTCCTCTGGTTCTAAATTTTCCAAATCAAACTTATTGCTTTTTGCATGTTGCTTATTGCTTTTTGCCAACACCGACCTGCACCTGGCATACGCATACTGCAAATATGGCCCGGAATTACCGGAAAGACTTATAGCCTCTTCAAATGTAAAATTTACATCCTGGCCAATATTACCTTTTAAAAGCGCGTATTTTATTGCACCTACACCGATTTGCTCGGCAACTTCTGCGGGAACTTCCTCAAAAGCTTCAATAACCCTTTTTTTAGCCTCATCCAAGAGCCACTCACCCAAAAGCACGTTTCCAAGACGTGATGACATTTTCCCTCCAGGCATCCGCACCATACCGTGCGAAATATGGCGGGTTTTGACGGCAAGTTCCGGTGCAACCTGCGCTAGAGCCGCCAAAAGTACCTTAAAATAATCGTTTATCTCGTTTCCTGTTACAATCACCGATTCGTCATAGGCAAAATCTTTATATTTTGTTGGCGCCAAACCCAGTTCTTTAGCCTCGTACGTGGGCAAACCCAAAGAATTAATAAATACCCTGCTGTGAAGACCATATTTTTCTCCGGGAAAAACGATTGCCCCTTCGCTTTTTATAAACACGCCTTTTTCTAAAAATTCACGAACAATCTTTGCGCCTACTTCACCCACTTCACTTTCAAGATAATAAAAATCAAATTTTGTGCCTAAGCGCTCGTAAATTTGTTCAAAATAATCAAGACTCCACTTCTTACCTTTTTCATAAATGGCAAGTACAGACGGATCTTTTGCAAAAATCTTCTTATTAATCTCGGCAATTTCAGCCTTAACTCCCTGGCTGGCTTCAAACTCTTTAGCACCCAATGAATAAGCCTGACCCAAAAAGAAAACGCGCGCGCCAAGATCTTTTTTCTCAATGTCTTCAAACTTCTCACCAATTTGGTCTAACAATTTGGGAATTCCCCAGATAGTTTTGGCAACATGCATACCTATGTCGCCCTGATAATTCGCCCTTTTAACTACAGCTCCTGTTGCTTCAAGTAGACGGGAAATAGATTCCCCTACAATATTGCTGTAAAGATGGCCTATATGAAATTCTTTAAATGGGTTGGGGTCTGTAAACTCTACGATTATTTTGAGCTTTGGCCCACCGAGACTTAAAACTTCTTCTTTGAGTACTTTTTCCACCTCATCTTGCCAAAAATCGTTTTTAACAAAGAAGTTAATAAAACCCGGCTCCTTAACCTCTAGTTTTTCAATGTGAGGCAAAATACCAATACTATCAGTTATTTTTTTAGCAACCTCCATTGGCGATTGCTTGTCCTGAGACACATCGAAGGGCTTAAGTTTACCCGCAATTTTTAGTGAAACATTAGAAGTATAATCCCCATTCCTCGAATCTGTAGTCCGGGAAACCTCAACTTTCCCCTGCTCTATCTGCAGGCTTTTTAGCGCCTTCTCTAAGTCCTCTTTTATTTGGTCGCGAATCATCAGTTCATTGTCCATTCGAAGCCTATATTTGTCAATCAATGAGAAAAATGTAGCGAACCTAAGCGCTCTACGGGCAAACGGAGAACTTTGTATCTATTCCAAAGACAACCCGCTTAATAAGCGTTGCGTCCGACGCGTTTAAAATATTATTACCATTAACATCTCCCGCCTTCTTGGCATCACCTGCCAGTTGCGGATCAATACCAAAATAGCTTCTAAGGACCAAGGTTGCATCAGACGCATTTACAGCTCCATTATTGTTAACATCTCCATACTTTTGCGCTTGACCTTGTGCATTAATAAAAACGCAGGCAAAAGTAGGTGGTTGCTCAATAAACGGATCTGTCGAAAAAAATGATGGCCCAATTCCAGGATTACTAATCACAATTTTATCTACAACCACCGGATTCCCGGCGGTTGTGTTGCATATATATGCACAAACTATCAAACGGTATTCTGCACCTGCCCTAACCCCGGTAAATCTAAAGGAGAAGTTACTTGCAGTAGACTTGTAAACCGACTGAACTTGACACTCAATACCAGCTGCATAACAATCGCTGTAGGTCTTTGGAAAAACCACGGCATGATAATCCCACTTCCAATTCTCGGTCAAACTTCCGTCGGCAAATGAAAGTGCAAGTGTCGGCCCACTAAATATATACCCATTCTGGTTGTTAACCTTGATAGACCATAAAATAGGCTCAAATCCGATAAATGATTGCGGGTTAGGATAACCAGGAAGTGTACATGTTACACCAGTTGAATTAGAACAATTTCTTACATAAGAATCCGACTGGCCCAAATCTGCATAATCTGTGAGCAAATGTAAGTTACCCGAAAAGTCAGAAACCCGAACGGCACCTTTAAAAGTAATCCCCGAAGGTAATCCACGGAAGGAAAAAGACGTTATGTCCGACCCGTACAAAAAATCCTGGCAACCAGCCACTTCGGGAAAGATTTGCCCGGTACAAGCCTTTAGTCCAGAATCCTTTTCATATAAATAAGCTTTGTAGGTCACAGCCGGCCAGGTTAAAGTCTGTATGCAGTTCGCCGGACCTCCGCAATTCTTGCTTGCATCAGTATCGCCTATCCATTGGTAGGTTGCAGCCTGATTCGGGTTATTATCGTCGCGGGTTAACAGCCAAACCCTATACTGGTAGGAATATCCGCTGCCGGTACTTCCGACAGGAATATCAACTGAAGTGCTTGTCATATCAAACGGCGGACAAGTTCCTGTCGGCCAGCTCGAGCATCCGCTCCACTGGTTCCACTCCCCAGTACACCCATAGCCGCTGCATTTTACGTCCACAATATAACGAATCGGATTCCAAGACATATCCTTCTTCTGCCCAACTGCCGAAAGGTAACCCGTCGCCATATCCCACTCCACGTTTAAAGAAGAAAGTCCCGGCGAAGCCTGACCATACGTAACCTGAATCGTCGCACTCGTTGTGTTATGGCTGATTCCCTTAAAGCTAATACCGTTAAAAGCATCTGTTACCTGTTGCCCGTCATGCAAATAACCATCATCTGACACATCAGTATCTCCGGCAATAGAACCGGGAGTCGTGTCCAATAAATATGTTCTTCTTAGACTTCCCAAACTTCCGCTTGCAAGCTCAATAACAGGTCCTTGCGCGTTTAGTGAATTTTTCATGCGATATGCAATGTAATATGCAGGTTTATCCGCCCCTAAACCAAGCCTTAAAACACGTGCAGGATACTCCGGACCAGGAATTGTAGGTGGTTCTTCAAAAGTATTTATTGTATACGTTCCGCTTGCCGTCACATTTGTTACTTCAGAAGGCTGCAGCCAGCCTAAAAATTCTTTGGCATAGGGACCAAAATCCCCATCAACAAAATCATTTTGTGACCCGCCCATCACGTCAAACCAATTACCGTAATTAATTTCCCTACAATTATCACTTACAAAAGTATTAGTACATTCATAACCCTGCGCATGTTGCAAGTACATGTTATGTCCGAATTCGTGGGCAATAGCATAAAAACCAATCGAAAAAGCCCACCCTGGGCCAAGCGTACTTTCACCGCCCACAGAACAAGTAAGCGTCGGGTCTAGAATAATCATTTTATCGGTATAATTATCAAGGTTAATCCCCAGTTCAGTCGCCTTATTTTTACTATAAGCGACCAAATCTCCTTCTAAATTAAAAGGCCATTTAATCAGTTCACAAGTTTTATTAATATCCAAATCCAATAGATACACATCACCGCTTATCGTAAATAGGTGGTTTGAAGATTTTTCCAAAAAACTCTTGACACTGTTACCGCCCCCAAAAACATGATCACTAATTTGCGAATTGGTCAACGTCCTGGTCCTGTTATCCACAAAGTTCACATACAAAACAGCCATGCTTCTTGTTCCGGGAGGATTGACACCTGCTGCAGCCGGACCGCTGGTATTGGGTGCAACATTCGAGGATGACGCAGTCAATAAACTCACATTATCAACTCCGCCAAACCACATCATACCATCCAGTTTGTAACCGGAAACTGTTATTTGTTTATTTATATTTTCAACATTTACATGCCCGTAATCGCTCTTCAAAAGAACCGCGGGACCTGCCAAATCAGGACCTGCCATCAAAAAATCCGCATTTGTTTCCTTTTTATCCAGATAATCCGAATGCAGCCTGGTATAATAACCGGTCTCGGTTGTCTTTTTCTCCAAAATGCCCTGTACATCCGCCGGATATACGCCCGAATCGCCGATTATTACTTTTGAAACATCTTTCGGCTGGTTTATTATCAGGTTTTTTAACTTTACCCTTCTGTCGGTGGCAACCTGCACTAAATTTGAAGCGGTTGTTGCACTTTCGGTGCCACCTGTTACTTGGGAATTTTTCAATCCGTCTGCCAGTTGACTATTTAGGTTTTGAATTTCGACAACCGGATCAGTGGTCGTTGCCGCTTGCGAATTTTGGGGAATTAATAGCAAAGGCAGATATAAACTCAAGATCAAAACTATTACTATAATCTTGCGCAATCCGCTCGCAATTTTCTTAAATATTTTCATCAGCGTGATGGTGTAACTAGACAAATTTTATCGTCTAATGTCACCCTAACATCCGAAACTTGGACAATTGGAAGCTGCTTTTCGAAATCAGTCTCACCAAGCCCATATCCCGTTGTATCTATATAAGCAATCCATTTTTGTAAAGATGTATCGGTCGGTCCGCAATGGTAAAAATCTCTCCACCCAATTTTGACTTCAACAATGTTTGGATCAGTGCCTTCAACAACCCCAAGACCAGGCATCTCGGTTACTACATTTTGGTCACTCGCCACCAAATATGCCAAAACTCTCCAACCGTCAACCTTTTTGATACGACCGGAAGGTAAATCTGGAAATTTTGATTCTGGATTTTCCGGAAAGATTAAATCAAATAGTTCCCGCTTGTCTGTCGCATCTTTTACTTCCCCGGACTTATTATCTTTACGGGAAACGTATACTCCAAACTTACCAACCAACCTTAAATACCGCTTACCAGGATCAGTATCTTTAAGTTCAATAACCTCGGAATAAGTAAAGTCTCCGTCCGAAATCGCCTCGTCCCAATTTTTCCCGTCAATTTTTCGCAATAGATTAATAGATTCAGGGGTAACCTCACCAACCTCCGGAGTTACTGTCACCTCCGGTGTTTTTTGCGCAGTAACGGAAGGTTTTATGCTTGGAGTTTCGGATCTTTCGGAAGAAGAATCTCCTCCAGTACATCCAGACAAAGTAATTCCCAGCGCCAGAACGCTGGCAGTCAAAGCTCCTATTGCCCTAACCCTTTTTCTTGGTCTTAGTTGAAATCTATCTTGAGGCTCTTGTGGTCGCAACTCCACATCCCCAACCGCTGAAGATTCAATTGCTACACTATGCGGTACTGCCCCCCGCTCTTTCATCAGGCGACAATTATATCAGCACAGTCAATTTATTTACAAAATTCACCCTCTGATACATCAGCCTCTAACCCTGAAAAGAAAAATCAAACCTACGGGCAAACGGGAAATTTTGTATCAATTCCAAAAACAACCCGCCTAATAAGCGTTGCGTCGGATGCGTTTAAAATAAAATTACCATTAACATCTCCCGCCTTAAAAGCATCACCTGTCAATGGTGGATCTATGCCAAAGTAACTTCGCAGAACCAAAGTTGCATCAGCTGCGTTTACGACTCCATTATTGTTTACATCACCATACTTTTGCACCAAACCGGCAGAATTAGTAAAGGTGCAAGCGGAAGTTGCAGGATCAACGGTCAATTTATAAATATTTACATCAAACGGATTAAATAATTCCGAAATCTCATTATTGTGTATTAAAGTAGCATTTCGATTTTCGTACAAGACCTGTGCGTTCGTGAATATATTACTGCTAATCACAAACTTCGCATTAATAGGTTGGTTGTCTATATTTACCGCAAACAAATACCAGTAATCTCCAACTTTTTTAAGCATCGTACGGATAGGTGCCGGGGAAATTGGACCCTGATAAATATTAATTATCACAGAAGGACGTTGGTCCACGAAGACCTGATAGTCGTCTGTAGCAGTTGGACTTAAAATCACCTGTTTTAAGTCTGCCAATTCTTTATTCAATCCATTTTGGCTGGCGTCCTGACCATTCCAAAGGGCCATACTCTCTGCCTGCTCAGCAGAGGAAGCCGAATAAGCCCACTTGTCTCCGCCAGGATAAGAAACCGGTGTATTCCCCTTTATACCTGCATGTCTGTCCCACCAATTAATATCATTCTGGTTTGCAGGTGCAGGGCTGCCTTTTGGCTGACGTCTCAACCAACCGTCGTGGGAAAATTGGAACAATCCGGTTGCACCATGGATTATCGCCGTATACGCCATCGCCCGGCTTTCTGGTGGCGTTGGAAATTCCAACGGTATCACCCATTTTAGATTTATGGCCTGTTCAATAAACCAGCTTGGACGAGTGTCTCCGTTGAGTTGAACCTGGTGGGAAACCGTGTCGGCAACCTCAACTAATGAAGTCCAGGGGAAGATTGGTGAACTCGATTTTGGATATTGATAGTGGAAAGAAACATTGCCTGTATTGTCAAACAGGCTGTACCATGGTACCCACTGGGCATCGCTGGTAGAAATATTAGGTTCGGCTTCAAGAACAACCTTTTGTGTTTGTGATTCTAAGCTGTCCGAATATGTTTTTAGGTTGTTATAAATCGCATTTACGTCTACGTTGTTATTTGGATCAGAATCAGTGTTCAGCGCTTTTGCACGCGCCAAATCGTCATCCCCCACATAAAACCCAAAAACATTGGTATTATCTTTTAGGCTCGCAAATATCTCATTTGGCCGGTCACGCATGTCCAATATTAGCTTAACTCCAGAGCTTTGTGCCCTTGCAAGCACATTACTGTCCGGATAAACATTCTTTTCCAAAATTGCCAAATTAAACCCGGCTATTGCCAACTTCTGCAAATTCTGGTCTTCAACGACGTTCGCACAAACATCGCTTGTAAACGGATTTTCTGCAATTACTGTCGAAGTTCCATTTAGCCAAATCGAATAGTAAAGACTGGATGATGGAGGTAAATTCCCCACTTCGCCACTAGTCACGTTTCCAACATTAATATCTGCAATTAGATACGTCCCGGCAGCCCTGCTTGAACCATAGTTCACCTTTATCCTGTAATCACCGCTATATCCGCCTTGAGGAGTCCATGCTAACGTTTTTGTTACCTGGCAAAGTGTTGGGTTGTAGATACCCAAAGGTAGAAAAGAGCTGGCATCATAGGTGTTTTTAAAATTTCCAGCAGCGTCTGTATGCGGAACAGCAATCTGATGTACTTTTTGAACAGCCTCTGCCGTTATATCAATATTTGGTGCACCAAAAGCGTAGCTTTCTGGATGCTTCAGGCCAATAATTAGATAAGCCACCCCAGTAACCAAAAAGGGAATTAAAATTAACAAAATGATGGGTACAATTCCACGCTTAAACTTTGTTTGGACAAATTTCATCTCACCGCCTACTTTCAACCCTTGAAGTTCTACACCGAACGTAAGTTATTGTCCACCGCTCGTCCATTGGGCGACAATTATATCAGCAGGGTCAATTTTCTTGCAAAAACCCTCAGATAACAACCTGGATTGAACACAAATTCAAGGTGACGGCGTCGGAGTAAGAGTAGGTATTACTGACGTACAGGCCTTAAAAGTGGTTGTAATGCCAAAAACGTATTGTTTAATAAGCGTTGCGTCCGACGCGTTTAAAATATTATTACCATTAACATCTCCCGCCTTAAAAGCATCACCTGTCAATGGTGGATCTATGCCAAAGTAACTTCGAAGGACCAAAGTTGCATCAGCTGCGTTTAACACATTATTATTGTTAACGTCTCCATATCCCCATTGTGCTCCCGTTGAATCCGTGAAATAACAGGGGGGCAACAAGTTAGTTGGTGTTGGGCTTGGACTAAAGCTCGGCGAAGACGTCGGAATAGGACCATTCACATTTAACGTCATTTTCATCCAATAAGTGCTGTAAGGGTCAAAACCCGGACAAAACCGGGACATTCTAAAATAAACGGTCTGGCCGTTGTTTTCGTCGTAACCTTCGCGCATGTAAGGGGCATAAACACAAGGGTAAGTAGATCCGGTTGTAACCACCTGGGGTTCACCCCATGGCCCCCAAAGGTTGGGTGCAGACCGGATTTCAATTGTATAGGGGGAAACGTCCTTAAGGTACATCATGATATATTGCCCCAGATAATTATTAAACCGCACACTTAATTCCCCAACCGGCGCAGGCACAATAGATACCGCTGAACTTTCCGCGTTAACCGTCCATACCGGATTACTTATTGCGTCATATCCGGTTAAATATTCGTAAGCTGATTTGCTCTCAATTGATCCCTCCAAAACCCGCATCATTTTTGCTTCCCCTGCCCGCGCACAGGGAATACCGAAGAAATATACATAACCGTCCTTCTTGTATATCGCCACTTGGTTAAAGTTTCCGGGATCCCATTTAAGATTTGTCAGCTTTGTCCAGTTTTGACCACCATCTGTAGATTTTGCAACGGATGAATAACTGCAAGTCCAACTCGGAGCAATTTGACCTTCAAAATAATATAAATAGCCAATTGTGCCAACGCTTACACCATAGGTCGGAATTGCCGTTTCGGTCGATGAAACAGGGTCGTTGGCAATAAGCTCCTTAGCTTTGCCGTCTACACCTTTAATCCAATTGTCAAAAGTTATTCCGTCGGTAGGGTTGGTGTCGACACTTGTCGCCAGGGCATTGCTTCGCCAGTTGGGCTGCGTCGGGTTCAAAGGACAGCCAAACGTGTCCCCAAAAACGTTATAAACCTTACCGTTCCAGTCAAACATGCTTCCCAAGTCTGCTCCGCAGACATCAACATTTTGCGTTGAATTATTTCCGTCTGGACCAATTTCCTTGGCAATTTGGGTGACGTTACTAACCGTAAAAGTAGGGATGCTGGCCGCTTTGGCCCCAGTCCCGCTCTTTTGCACAGTAGAAAAAACAACGATTGCCGAAAGCGGGATTACTAAAAACAACGTAAAAAGTCCGGCGATAGCAAGTGTTCTATGGGGATATTGGGCAATTTTACTCACAACGGCAGGCACATCAAAAAGTTTAACCTAACTTCAGTATGTGACTTATAATTTGACTTGTCAAAATTGTCAATTGTGATTCTTAATTTTTCTGCGTTTTATATCTAATTTCTCCATTCTCGGCATTAAATAAAACTTCAATGTCCCCGTTAATATCGTTTCTTAAAATTTTGGCGCCCACTTGTGAAAGAGCCGTCAGCGCTTCCCCGTTTGGGTGACCAAACCTGTTATTCGCACCAACCTGAATTACAGCAATCTTAGGCAATACTTTGCCCACAACAAAAGAATCTGTAGCAGTTTTTGAACCATGATGGCCCACCTTTAAGAGCTGACAAGGTTTGGTAACAAGTAGCGCCATAATTTCTTTGGGAACGTCTCCAGTTAAATACGCACAAAATTTCCCTTCATCTAACCTCACCACATAAGAAGATTCGTTAAGGTCGTCAGGCGGCTCCTCTTTCCACACTTTTTCATCTTCCTCAGGTGGCCAAAGCACTTCAAAGGTTGCAGCTCCGGCAGTTACCTCGTCTCCTCTTTTTAAATTTACAATTTGCGCTTTCTCCGCATTTGCCAGCCTTAACCACTCGTTAAATACCTGAGAACTGGCCATAACCCCGGTATAGAAAACTCTCTCCACCTGGAAATTTTCGAACACATTAATTTGGCCTTGCATATGATCCTGCTGAGGGTGGGTAAGAAGCATGGCTTCTATTTTTCTGTCCCCAAAAGGCATGATCCTGTCCAAACAATTTGTAATTTTTACGCCCGGCCCGCTATCAAAAACAATCTGCGATCCCCCGGAAGTTATGTAAACAAAACCGTCTCCCTGGCCAATGTCGCAAAAGACAAACTTCTCTTCTATTTTCTGGCCAGAGCTTTGCCGGATAAGCGAGAACCCGCCCAAAATAAAGATAAACGACAGTGTCAAAAATATTTTACTTTGCACGGCTTACGTCTCTTTCCCCTCTCCAAATAAGCATGAGCCCAAAAACTAAAACATACAAAAAAATCGTCAAATAAAGATTACCGGCAAAACCCTTTATATATCCAACATCAAATTTTGAGAAAAAATCCACAACAGCAGAAAAATAATGAGCCGGCAAATATGTTAAAAATGCAAAGATTTGGGCAACAGGTGTAAAAATAACGCTTGTTACAAACAACAAAAATCCAAAAAGCATTATCGGAAAAACAGCCTCAAGAACCAGTATGTTGACCAGAGGCGCCAGTAGTGAAATACTCCCAAAAAAGTATAAAATTACCGGTGCCGTAAAAATAAAAGCAGATAGCGATACCGCCGCATTCTCACCAACAACCGGCACCTTGGAAAAGAAACCGGAGAGCATTTGCCCCAGAGTTACAATCCCCAAAGTTGCCGCAAAGGTCAGCAAAAAGGACGGTGTTGTCAATGCGTCCGGCCAAATTAAAAGTATCACAGACCCCGACAAAAAAATGGAAAACAACGCGCCGGATGTACGGCCTAAATACAGCGCCACAGTCGTTGTAAAAACCATAATCAGCGCCCGCACAACCGGCGGCTCAAACCCTGTAAAAAACGCATAACAAAGTACTGCCAGGCACGAAAAAAACAAACTTAATCTTCTTCCTAAGTATTTAGATAAAGAAATAAAAACTCCGGCAACTATCATTAAATTTTGCCCCGAAACAACCACAACATGGATTGTGCCGGTTTTAATTAGTTGTACCTTAAAATCTTCGGGGATCCTGTCCACACCAATCAGAGCCCCAACAACCAGCGCCGCTTCGCGCGACGGCAGCAAGGCACTTACCCGCGACAGGATCGTATCCCGAAAGTCGTTAAGGTTCGCCTTTATACTTGCCCGCTCACCAATTTTTGTAATCTCTGGGCTAAAAACATTACCCTCCCCGTCAACCTTGCCTTCGATTATAAGTCTATCTCCAAGCTTATATTTTGGATAATTTGGCGCATAAATTCGCAAATTCAAAACCTTGATCTTTTGACTCATCGGACGGCTTTCAACCTCACTGGAAATAGTCGCTTCAAACTTTAAAAGAGTATTTATTGGCAAGGTTCGCGGACGAAATGTATAAATCCTAAGTACAACGGCAAGGGCAAGCAGTAAATAAAAAAGTAAAAAACCGTATTTTTGAAATTGTACTGGTCGTATCACTCCCCGGCAGTAATTTGACTGCTAATTTTGATGAGCAGGGATCTGGAAATAGCCCCCTTAAGAACGAGCTGTTCCAAAGAAGAATATGGGCGATTGGCGATAATTTTACCGCTGGTAACAGGGCCAACACCGGAAAGTTTATCCAGTTCGGCAGCAGTGGCTGTATTAACATTTATCAAACTACCTGTCAGCTCACCTGCCACCTGTCCCAACTTTTCACTTTGCTTGTTTTGTAAGGGACTTTGACTATACACATCTGCGGACGTTTCGCCGGCAGATATTACTTTTATGTCATCAGTTTTATTTGTACCCATATAAAATATGCCCACGCCAAGAGCCAGCGTAAAAATACCCACAAACAAAAGGGCTCCCGAAAATATCCGCATTTTCTGATTTGTTAATAAGTCGCCGCAGGTCATATCAAAATGTATCTATAGGGGCCTGTCGCACGTAATATCCGCTGCTTGGAGTTGGGGTTGGCGTCGGAATAGGTGAAAAAGTCCCTGTAGAAGTCACATCTGGACCTGGGTAAGAATACGTCATTGAAGGGCTGCCCTGAGGTGAAGGCTCCGGTGAATATGTGCCCTCCGGCGGCTTCTCTTGCACTTGCCCATTCTTTTCAATCTCACCTGGCAGACTTTCCAAATTATTAATGTTTCGGACAGCAGGCGCCGGCGGAACAGTTTTTTTAAAACCCAAATATGTCAAAATCCCCCCACTGCCGGTTGCGTCACTTCCGTATTTACTTCCGGCAGTAATTAGCATATAACTGGCCACAAACAGCACAAATAAGCCAAAAAATATAAATACCCTTTTTAAAATCTCCATAACTTCACTGTATATGCACTAAACACTAAACTTCAAGTCTTTTTGCTAAAAAATGATAAAATGAACGCATGACAAACTCACCCGAGCAATCAGAGTTAGCAGTTCCGCCGGAAAACATTCAAAATAAACCGTCCCGAATCCAGAGATGGCTAGGTTATGGCGCTCTACCGGCAACAGTTGCGCTGACACTATTCACATCCGCTTGTGAGAAAGATTCCAAGAAAATAAGTGGTGAAATATCACCAACTGGCGTAGACGAAGCGCTAAAAACAAGAGCCATCCCCACAGACGAGACTTCACCAACCACTTCAAACTATTCAGCTACAAAAACTTATGAACCCGCCAAAACTCCAACAGAAAAGGCACCAACTGCCACCCCAACCCCCAGGGCAGAAATTCTAGTCGACCCGCAAATCACAGACAATATCTCCAGGTCCGGAAGAACGCTAGAAGAAACGCGAAATACTATAAAAGAGATAGTCGACATCTCACCGCTTTTCGCCCCCATACAGGCAATAATCGTGCCAGGAACCAAAGATAATTCGGAGGCAGCGCAGGCCAGGCTTTTTGTTGGTCGCGACCACGTAGACAAAAACACTGAAAAATACGAAGTCGCCGCCCAAGTTGCCCATATTTTAGATGTCGAAAGTAACAACGACTACTTCAAAAAGCACTTTACCCCCGAGCAAATCGACAAGTTATTGCAGCTTCGCCAAGACGCACTTGCCGACCCTATTTGGGGCCGCGACTATCCTTCTGTAGAAAAGGTGATAAAAGGCAAAACGGGCGTGCAGACAATTCCCACAGCCGGCGCTACTACCGAGCAAATCGCCGCAGCAAGCGACATCAGCGCCAATCTTGCATGGATAGGCGGCCGCGAACCACTGACTAATGCTCCATTAAATCCGTTCGAAGACGATATGAAACCTGCGCAGGACTATATAGACAACCTCAAACCCGGCAACCCTGCAGAGTTAACAACCAGCTACAATTTCCACGCCTTCCGTCATAAACAAATTGACGCTTTTTTCAATTCATGCCCGCTTGTTAAAGTGGCAGAAAAACAGTGGCGCAAACAAAGAAACGAAAGTATGTTTGAAGAGAAAAACGTAAACTGGACAACACAGCTTGGCTCTCAGTCTTCTCTTCTGGGGGTTACCGAAAAAGAATGGTGGCAAGTTCTCTTTAAAGAAACCGAGTTGGTTCTTTTAGAAAAATATGTCATGGGCGAACTCGACGCAACCATCGCCGCCTTTCCTCCCGAAAAGCAGGCTGCTATCGAAAGAGTTTATAAGCAAAGGCTAAGATCCGCGGACCACGAGAAGTTCGCCAGGTTATATAGTGACACCTTGTTAAGCGGCGAAAAAACCTCACTTACCCCTTACCTGGACATGTTGAAAGAATTTAACAGAGCCAACAAAGCCACAAGCAGTCATCAACCGCTAAGCCCGGGAGCACAGCTTAGATATGACAACTTCAATATAGCAACCGGTCTGGTGGACACTGACCCCTATTACCCTAAACCCTAAGCCCTTTTTACCTTCTCGTGCTAAAATTAACCTGTGAACGCAACTCCCGAAACTCAAAAGAACCCAGATCTAATCGTTAAAAACAGCGAAAAACCCTCGCCCGGACTCAAAACAACAGATAATCAACCTAACAGTCTAAAACGCTTGGGTAACTACCTTCATCGCGGAGTAATCACACTCCCGGTCGCCGCAACACTGCTGGCAGCCGCCTGCGCGCCGGGTGGTCGTCAAAATGTCGAAAGCCCAACTAGTGTCGTTTTTACCCCCGGCGAAAACGTGGTTCATGCAACCGAAACACCAATACCCTCCCAAACCGCAACTGTCGAATCAATGATTACAAAAACTGCGGAAACAACCAAAACAGCTCAGCCATCAGAAACGCCGGAAGCGACCGCCACAGCAGAAACAGACAGAGCGCGTTATGGATACCAAATAGAGCTTGACGACCAAATGAAAGCTTTACAGGCAGAAGGAAAACCCCTACCGTCTGGTTTAAAAGTTGAACAATATACACAAAAAATTACAGAAGAATTAAACAAGTTCCCAAAAGTTGGCAATCTAAAAGTTAAGTTATATTTTCCTACCCAGGAATCCATAGATTCAGGTCAGGCAAACGATTACTTTTTGGGTTTGGAAAATGGCGGTCCAAAAATCCTTCTGCGCGCCGACCATAGAGGTGACGCAGAAGCAACTTTATCCCTTGCAGAACTGGATCATGAAGTTGGCCATTACTTTAGTAACAGCGCAAACGGAGAGTATTGGAAAACCATTTTAACTCCGGAAGAATATGAAGAAGCAAAACAAATCGAAGAAAATGCATCGCACGACCTAAATTGGGGTCTTGCCGACTACCAAGACTTTTTCGCCGAATATTTCTCCGATAAAATGAAAGGTGGAACCGAATACCCGCAAGCAGACGCTACCGTCGAGGAACAAATGGCCTGTAGCCGTAAAAGAATGCTGGAAATTTTTCTATCCGGGTTAAATAGCGAGGCAGACAAAACTCCTAATCCATTTATGCTTCAAATTCAAACTCAACTGAATGAAATTCATACGTATGCAAATTCCCCCGAAATGCTTCAAAAAGTAGACTACATTGCTGATGCAATTCCAACGCTAGACAGAAACCAAGCTATGGTCGACAAACTTTCAGAAAATCCGCTGATGGCTCAAGTTTACAAAAGTATCAGAGAAAATGGCGCAGTTTTAACCCAACAAAATATGGCAAGGACGTCATCCGCCTCAGACACATTCAAGATGACAGGTTTTACAAAAGGAGAGGCTTTTGAAAATTTATCAGTAGCCGCAGCAAAAATATTTCTGGAAAGAGAATATCTTGCCGGCAACCCAACAGTTGTCGAGGCATTTAAAGGTCAGGGCGAAGTAATAAAACAATTCAGAATAAATAAAGAAATCAAAGCCAGGAAAGAAGGCCCAGCCGACCAAATGAAAGTACAAGAAAGAGTTACAGGTGCCAACACACCGGCAGGTGGACTTCTAACGTTTTATAGTAACGTTGCTGTAAGATTATCGCGCTAAATTAGCTTCTGGAGTCGCTTCTTCTTTGTCTGGCACAGGGCATCTGTCAAAAACCATATCACGCGCTTCCAATGTATCTGTAACTCCTTTTGCAGGCACAAAAGTGATATCTAATGTGCAAAGGTCAAAATCAACAAAACCTTGATTAATAAACCAACCTTCCGCCGCTTTCTTTGAGGTTATATATGGGGACTCTTTAACTGTCACCATGAACTCTTCATTGGAAATTAAATACTCGACCTTAAATTTGGCCTCATCAACAAGAGTTAAATCACCAACATATTTATCTGTCTTAACTAATGTAGCCTTCAAATCCTTTGCTTCCTGGCTCATTGGTTTGGCAACATAGGGTTGTGGCGAAGGTTTAGGTGTCAAAACGGCAGCCTTTTTATTAAAAGGCACTTGTATCATCAGGATAACCGCAGCAATTAACAGTATTATTAGCAGTAGTTGTAAGTGTGTTTCTTTTGTTACTTTTTTCATTCTTTTTTACCAGGTATCTGCATAAGTCGTCCATTCAATTACGGCACGATTACCATCATTACATTCCGGCCAGTTGTTAGTAAAGTTGAACGCATCCCAATTGGCTCTTTCTAGTACATAAGCGGTAGTGTCTATCTGATCGAACGCTGCATATATGTTTGGAGCTGGTGAGATACCTCTGGCGCTATTAAAATTATTCCAAGATGATGTTGAATATTGATACAATCCATAATGACCATTTGGATTTATTGCGTCCGGATCTGGAGTTCCATAACCTTCACACAAGGCAAGACCCCATAAGTATTTTCCGAAGCTTACAGTCGGACCAAAGGTTGGTACTGTGGCTAGTCTGTCGCCAATTGTGGTCTTGATATAATTTTTAATCGCATCGCTAGAAGCCCCTACCCCTCTGCCACCAGGAGTTTCCACCGTTGGACAAGCTGCAACCGAAACACTATTTCCACCATAAGCTTTTACTCCATTAAAAATTCTCCAGTAGTAGATTAGGCCGGGTCGAAACTGCATCGGCACATTTAAGTCAGACCCCGTAGTCAACAAAATGGTATTACCATCTATCAATTTATTAGAAAAACCACCGGGCGGGAATCCCAAAGTGCTAGTCACATCTATATACCAGCCGACTCCCTTATTTGGGTTATCCCATTTAAATGCAACGCTATATGGTCCGGAGGCGCACGGCGTTCCATCCGCTAACTTTTCAGTCGTTGCCGGAGTAGCCAATAAATTAGTAGGCACAGGTGTGCAATCCGCAGTCGTAAAAGTACTCGGGGTTTTAGAACTCTTCCAGGACCCATCCGCATACTGGGTGTTAACTCTCCAAAAATAAGTCGTTCCCTGGGGGAATGCAGACGTAGCCCAGGTGTTTACTCCAGGAGCTAACTGCTTACCAGCCGGCCACCCTCCACCCGTCCCATGATCAGAAGTGTCATAGTCCAGCCATTGCGTCTTTATACCCGGATCTCCATTTGCCGGCATCCAGTTAAAAGTAACATCCACAATACTTCCGGGAGCAAGCGCAGTGCACACTGTATTTACAGCGCCTGTCCTAGCAAAACAGTTTTTACCATAATAAGCCGGGGAATACACTATATTCAAATCTAAAGCATCTACAATTTTGTCATTATTAAGGTCATATTTAGCATTATAGGCTACCGAGGATGAATAATTCCGCCTAATAAAAGTGCCATCATTAGCATCTACTACACCATTACCGCTTACATCGACCCTGCTGCAGGTAAGAGGCTCGGTTACTGTGACACTGCACACCGGAAATGTTGTAATAATCTTAAAGTAATATTGATTGATAAGATCTGCGTCTGTACTATCCACTCCATTTATGCCGTTAACGTCTGCAGCTGTTCTATCCCCCATTAGCTGCTTGTCTACACCGGCAACGTATCTTTTAACTAAAGTCGCGTCACCTGTAGTTATGCGTCCATCGCCACTAACATCCCCATACTTTTGTAGCTGTTTAGCGCTATTCGTAAAAGTACAGCCGCCACCGACTGGAGGCGTGACGCAACTTGGAGTTGTAAAACTTCCCGTATCCGAAGTTACCCATAGATTCGAAGCAGCCACGTGATAGTTTAGGCGCCAGTAATAATTTATCCCGCCGGAAAAGCCAGAACCCCCAAAAATTGTCGCGCTCGGACCAAGCACCGAATTTTTGTATGGAAGAACAAAATTATCGTTATAAACCGAATAATCAATATAGGCATAATCATAGGTTCCACCATTAATAGTTGCTGCCTGCCACTTAAAGTTTACAACAACGCCCGAAGTCGTAGAACAAACCATTCCGGTAGGGTTTGTCGCAATTGGGCTAACTAACACCGCTTTTGCCGTTACCAGTTTATTGGGAACCGTACAATTTGGAACTGTAAAATTTACTGTGTCGGAAGTGTCCCACATATGATTACCGTAAATTCGGCTATTTATTCGAAAGTGGTACGCCTGGTTGGGAAAAAGATCCGTAACACTTAACTTATTGGGATTGGCACCAAAAGGCACATTTACTCCGGTTGGCCAATTGGCATCTGTTGATTTATCCAGATATTGCAGATCATAACTGCGCCCAGTTGCCCGGTTCCAGGTAAAATCTGCATTCACAAGTCCATACGCATTACAAGTCGCACTAAAACTGGAAACTGCCAAAGCAGTTGCCGGAGTACCAGTTGTCTCGGTATAAGATTTAAGCTGAGGGGCATAAAAAGTACAGGCTGTCAAACAAACAATCACACGATAATTCCGACCGGCTAGAAGATCAACATAAGATTGAGGAATGGATGCATTATTATTAACATAATTAGCCTTGCGGCACTCACTTCCCGCATTAGTGCAGCTCCCAGCATTTTCGGGATAAACCTGCAACTCATAAGTCCAATTCCAAGAAATAGTCGCAAAACCTTGACCAACGGAATTTGCAAAAGTCCGTATAGAACCATCTTTAATCGGGTAATTTGTAGAGGCATCCTTTACCACGTAATTAATTACAGGTGTCCCCCAAAAAGGACCAATTGTGCAACTAGTCAGCCCGCTACATTTAAATCCAGTATCAGTCCCATCGGTATACGTCGCCGTTACTTTTGCGTAACCAGGCCTGTCCCAACTAACCGCTAAGCTGGCCTTGCCGGGTGTACTTGCTTGTGCAACCTTCGGAGTCAGTACCGAAATAAAAATTATCAGACAAATAATTACCTCAACAAGTATTGCTTCAAAAGAAGACAGTCTCTCAACTAAAGGAGTTATAAGATCCTCAAGGGGTCTTTTTTTTCTAATCATTTGGCAGGCTTAACTTAATCGTAGGGTAAATTTACCCAAACTGTCAAGTAAAGTAGCGTGGTGTGTTTAGAGTATTTGAATATCTCCTCACTCTACCGCCTTACCATACCGACATCCTAACCCTAACCTCCTACCGCTTCTCCACTATAAGCCGAAATCCTAGCAATCATATCCGTTGTCTGCCATCAAGAATCTGCTTTCTATACTCCCTAAGCCATTTTTTAAAAATTGGAATCAAATCTTGTGCACCACGCTCTGTTAACTCCTTGTTTATTATCCCGCCATGGTGAGGATGCCTGAACATACGTTTATTCGTACTGGAAAATCCGTGCGCGTAGTGGCAAAGTTCATGAGCAATCGTGTAGTGCACAACTCCAACCGGAATTGTCCCGTCGCAAAACATCGAGGTAATCGTTATCAGGCTTTTCTTGGGTGTATCCCCAAGCCGAATCAACCCTTTGATGCCTTTGTGACCTTTGTCCCATTTGATACTTTTATAAGACACCAGCTTTATAGATCCGAACCTGTATTTTGCCTCTCTTCCCCACTTAATCTCAAGTGGATTAGTTAGTAGAACGCCGGAAAAATATGTTTTTAGAAGATACTCTAATTGCTCTTGTAACCAATCATGATCCCGCATCAAGTAAATTCTAAGTGACTGTCAAGCAGACTTCAAGCAGCCAGACGCTGGGCAGCTTTCATGACCTGGATAAGTTGTTCGTTAGTTAGGACAAAATTACCGTAATGGCTGAAAACCACATCTTCGGGTCTAGGTGCTTTGCTTTTATCCCGGAGTGGGTTTAAGATTGCTATCCACGGATCACTATTACTAATTCTATGTTGCTCACTTGGGTCATCTCCCATGACAACAAAACCATCGCCCACGGGAATAGTTTTTCCAATCTTACTTATCACATCACCTACCGGCTTTTCGTAATCACGCGGCGTGTATGGCCTATTTCGAAGATTTGATGGCAAAGTAGGTTCTCCAGCAAGCACTAAATCTGTTATAACATCAAACCTTTCTACTACTAAGTGGTTATAGACCTCTTTCTGCTCATCTGTGGGACCTTTTTTCTCTCGGGAAATAGAAGCCAAAAAGTCTTCAGCTTTGCCTGTTAAAACCAAAGTGCTAAGCGCGGCGGCGGCTCCACCAGCTATCAAAAACCTCCTCCTCGATGTACGGGAACTTAACTGAGATCTGGAGTGCTCTCTTTGTTCTTGAGTACTTCTGTATGGAAATTGCGGATCTGGAACAAACTTCTCATTGCTCATATTGTCGTATTATAAGTCATTTTACTGGCACAAAGCAAATCACAGTGCTAAGCCGTACGCCAAGTTCAACAAAACCAAGGCCTGGCCTTTATCTGACCTTTTGCCAAACACCGACAATACTGACCTTACTGGTTTTACCGACACTACCGAATTTACCGACTGTACCGACTTTACCAATCATACTGATCTCACCGAACCTAGTAATCCACAAACAACTTCGCAACATTATTAGAAACGTCCAAAACTGCCTTCTGAAGCGGTATTTCCACCCTTTTATCAAACTCATCCACAATTATTACGTTTCCCAAAACAACCGTTGCAAAATTTTCGTGCATTGGCAGCAAATCAAACGGCCCCTTTTCGTTTACGCAGGACAGGCTCTTAACATAACCCCCATAACTTAACTTGTTCTTATAATTCGGCGCAAAAATTGCTATATAGAACAAATTAGCCTTAGGTTGTACTAGCATGATTTTGTGCCTCACTTAAGGTGGAAACATAGAGCAGGCTGGCAGGATCCCACTCATCCACTTTTCCGCTGATAATATCCGTCACGTCTTTTACAGTATTTTCCCTCTTAACATACGCACCGGGTCGGGAAGTCTGATTAGTAACCATAAACGCATTCTGGGTCATATAGTTAAGAAGCATCTTGGATCTTCTATAAGTTAACCTGTCCTCGGCAGAAAGTTCCTGCTCACCTGCAATAGACACGATTTTATCCAAAAAATTAAATTTTGAGATTATTTTCACCGATTCCAGATATGCATCATAATGGGCCTTGCCAATAATTCCCGGATTCATCAGTCCGCTGGACGAAGCCAAAATGTCAACCGCCGGCCTGCGACCCTCCTCCGCAACACTGCGCGATAAGATAACCTGTGAATCAAAATAGGGTGTTAGCGATTGCACACCGGAATCCGTAAAATCATCAGCAGGCACATAAATTGCCTCAACGGAAGTTATAGACCCGTTGCCGGAAGAGACCAACCGCTCCTGAAACGTACCGATATCCGATGTTAGTGTCGGCTGGTAACCGTCTTCTGAAGGAATTGTATTAAGAAGGATGGACAATTCGTTCCCGGCCTGAATAAATCTGTAAGCATTATCAACAAAAAATAGTACATCCCTATCTTCCTCATCCCGAAAATACTCCGCAAGAGATGCAGCAGCATAGCCTGTCCTAAACCTAACCGCCGGCCGTTCGTTCATTTGCCCCAGAACAAGTGCTACGTTAGGCAGAACATTATTCTCCGTTAAATTTTCGAGCATCTCTTGAGCTTCACGAATCCTTTCTCCTATTCCGGCAAAAATGTTAATTCCTTTATGGAAAATAGAAATGTTATGCATGAACTCGGTCAAAATAATTGTCTTACCAACACCCGCCCCGCCAAAAATTCCGATTTTGCCGCCCTTCAAAAAAGGCGTAAAAAAGTCAATAACTTTTATTCCTGTTTCCAGGACCTCACGGCTAACCTTTACAGATTGAAAGTTTGGCCCACTGCCATATATAGATTTTGTCTTCGAGGTTTTTACAACACCTTTCCCGTCTTTTGCATCTCCAAAAACATCAATAACCCTGCCCAATAGTTCCGGGCCCACAGGTATTTGAATTGTGTCATAAAGCCTTAAAACCTTGGCTCCTCTATAAAGTTTGGTGGGATCCGTATAAGACAAGCAGTAAACAGCATTAGCGGTATTGGAACCATGAACCTCAAGCTTCACGGAGCTGTCATCCGCCAAAGTTAACAACTCGTGCCGGGAAGGTTTACCCACAGGGAAAGAGACTTCAACCAAGTCTCCTATTACTCCCGTTATTGTTCCTGTTGATTCGTCAGCCATTTTTAATCGCCAATCGTCAATCGTAAATTGTTCATTTTTGTTAATTGTTAACGGTCAAATGTCAATTGTCGTTTATCCATAATTCCTAAACTTTTCCCTTTTGACTTATCACTTATCACTTATTCTTACTCCCCTCCCACCGGGAATATCCCTCCCCTTGCCCAAACAGCCCGGGACGAAAATAATTGGGTCTGTTTTCTATTGTTGTTGTCCTTATTCAGCCTTAATTTAAACTTGGCAAGTCCTATCATGGCAGCGTTAATTCTCTCGGCAATTGCCCCAATTTCCAAAATTTTTACGGCCACAGCATTTTTTGTCAAACCTGTTTCATAAAGTTTTTGTAAAAAATTACTGGAAATAATCTGCTTCTCAAGTAGCGCAAGTGCGCTGTTACCTTTAGGCTCAAAATCATATTTTTTAGCTTCGGGCACACTGGTCACAACCACTTTTTTGGCAATATCTTCCCGCTTAATTTCCTGAGTTAAAATACTCTTGTACTGGCCATAAAAAATAACCACTTCCAGGTAGTCGGGTAGCTGTGCATTAACCCGCGAAACCACCTCCCAATTTGGTTTATCATCATCAAAGTCAAAGTAGGTAACATTGGGCGCCTTAAAACCTTCTTTTTCCAAAAGTTTCTTTCCAACTTCACCAATAACCACTCCGTCCGCATTTCCCTGCTTAAACTCATCGGAAAAAAGTTTAACGAGCGAATTAATCAAATTCCCAAAATATTTACTCTCCGAGGAAACGAGTATTAATATCTTTCTTTTTTTGGGAGCCCTAAGCGGTGCCGAAAGAGCCAGTTCTCGGTTTTTAGATTTTAAGGTAGATGCAATTTTGACCGTAGAGTAAGATTCTTGGGCTTCTTGGATGTATTTTGCCAGCTTATCAATTTCGCCTCGATTTACATCCATTTTCCTGGCAGCGGTGTGCTCAAATACACGCGTAATCGACCGAATATTCTCAAGAGACTGCTCAAGTCTTTTTATGGTAAGACGCGAGTTCATGAGGCTTGCGGCCTTTCAACTTTAACTGATTTTGCCGGCACAACAGGTGGGGCCTGCACCCCAGTTTTGGATGGCATATTCCCAATAGTATTAACTATAACTTTCCGATTCATAAGGGTATTGAAATATGTCTCATTTTCTTTAAGAAGCGCTTGTAACTGCCCAAGATTTTCAATACTTTGCAATGAAAGCACAAACTTATTTAGTTTACCTGCCTCATAAAGACTTAATAATTTATATATTTCCTCCTCAATTGACCTACCCTCGCCCTCGCTCCAAAAACCCACAATAAACAGGCCTAAAATTAGTATTTGGAAATATTTTGGAAATATTACACTCGCTTCTTGATTAAAAATAACGTCTATTTTTGCGCTATTTCTAATGTACTGCATAGTTTGGGGCGTTAGCTCAACCCCAAATCGGCCAAGCTCCTCTGCTTTCCTTGCCTGTGTAATACCGGTGCTAATTGCAAAGTTAAGTTCCCGCTCAACCACACTTTTTGTCTGATTTCCTACGCGAGAAACCGAAAGCGTAAATGAAACAGAAGGGTGCCTGCCTTTTTTTAATTCGGTAACATCAAAAAATATGTGTCCGTCAGTCATAGCCATAAGATTAGTTTGAATATAACCGGACAAGTCTCCCTCCATGGTTTCCGCAATCGGCAAGAGGGTAATACTTGCCTCCTTGCCATCAGCAAGCCTTATATTGCCTGCTCTTTCTACAAGCCTTGCGTGTACATGGAAAATATCTCCCGGATAAGATTGTCTACCGGGCGGGCGGCGTGCCAGGAGGGATATCTCCCGGTAATACTTCGCGTGAGACGTCATATCGTCCAGAACAACCAACACGTCGCGACCCTGATCACGAAAGTGCTCTGCAATGGACAATGCTGCATAAGGAGCAAGGTATACCATTGGTGCCGGATCCGAACTGGAAGCTGCCACAATAATGCTCTTATCAAACACGTTCATAGCTCTTAAATACTCCTCTGCAAACTTGGTATCCGATTTTTTCTTTCCAATAGAAACATAGATGCATACGCTGCCTGCCTTCGCCTGATTAACCATTGACTGCAGGGCAAAAGTTGTTTTACCCGTTTTTGGGTCACCAAGTATCAGTTGCCTTTGGCCATGCCCGAGAGGAAACAACATGTCAACCGACATAACACCTGTACTAAGCGCTCTCTTAACCCGAACTCGCTGAGTAATACCTGGCGCAGCAGGGTCCACCTCCCGAAATTCGAACAGTTTTTCGTCAATAAGACCAAGATGGTCCTGGCTTACACCAAAAGGGTCGATAATTCTACCTAAAAAACTATCACTAACCGGTACTTGGAAATATTCATTTGTTCTTACAACCTTCATGTCGTGAATAATATCGCGGCCTTCAAAAATCATCACTTCAACAAGTTCCGGCATCACGGCCTTAACAATACCTACCATACCGTTTTCCGTAACGACAAGTTCATTTATCCGGGCATTCGGTAGTCCATTTACATAAAAGATTGATGAAATGACAGACTGGACGTAACCGATTTCACCCGTTTCTTTAAAATATGAGTTAAAATCCTTCATAAATTCGGTACAATCAGTATCATTCAGTAGAATCAGTAAATTCAGTAATATCGGTAGAATCAGTACCATCAGTATTGTCAGTATTTACCGACTTTACTGACATTACCGACCCACCGACCTTACCGACTCTACTGATCATACTGACCCACCAACCCCTACCAACTTCCCAAGTACTTCCCCCAGTTTGTCCTCAAGCGTCTGCTTGCTTATCTTGCCGCGGAATTCAAACTCCGCTCCGCCTACAAGATACTGATTTACAACAAGATCTATTAAGGTTTTTCTTCCAACAACCACAGATATTTGATTGGAAAGCTTCTCTAAAAAAGTATCTGTTGGCGCAAATGCAAGATTTATTTTCACCTGAGGTAAACCCTTCAAATATTCCTCAAGATCCTTTAAAAACTTGAGTTGCTTCTGCTCACTCGTTGGTTCAAGCCCGGTTTTTTCAAGGTCCTCAAACAAAGAAATAATGCTGCTTGTAGTAAAATCTTTTGCCTTTGTCGAAATTGGACCTTCTTTGTCGCGAAACAAAGACCTTTCAATAAGAGCAAGATCATCCATCATTCTTAATAGCCCGTGTGTGTCATAAATAGAATTTTCAAAAGGCTTAAAAGCAATGGTCGTCGCATCAGGTACCCCCACGCCTCCTGGCACTTCTTGCGCCCCCGCTCCATTTGATACCTTTGACACCTCTGATACTTCTGATACCTTTGATACCTGAGTTCTCTGCTTCATGTAAATATTTTGTCCTTTTTAGCTCTTTCCAGGGCCTTACTTACAAGGTCTTCATGCTCCGAAAGACTGATTGCCCTGCCAATTACCTCACGAGCAGCCGAAAGAACAATCTGCCTTATCTCCTCATCTACCTTGATCATTTTATTTTTCTTGTAGACTTCAACTTCTTTTTCAACCTTAGATAGCATATTGGCAACAAAAAATTGACTTTCGTGGACCTGTTCCTGCCCGGCTTTTTCAACAAACCCGGCGATCTCGCCGGCTTTTGCCTGAGCGAGTTTTGTAATGTCAGCTATAAATTGATTCACTTCGGCATCAACTTTGGTACTGGCAGTTTTAAAGATGGCCTCAACTTTTTGTTGAATCAACTCCTCAATTTGCCTGTTCACTTTTTCTTGGATAATCTTGTTTACCCCAAGAGCCGCATCCTCGCTATTTATCTTGTTCAGCCTAAAAATTACAAAAACCACCAGCATCATGGTCAAAAAACCGACTGCAAGAGATATCAGCGTGATTGTATTTATATCGAAATAAGGCAGTTGGTTCATGGTTTATTGTTAACCCCGATTAAATCGGGGTTCTTAGTTTATTGTTTATAGTTGATGGTTCGTAGTTCATGGTTTCTAATAGCAAAAGGCTAACAGCCAATGGCATTTCTAAATTCATAATTCATTCATCATTCATCGTTAATTGGGCATTTTCCGCCCTCTGAACCATTTACTATTTACCATTTACGTTTTATCGTCTATTTCCCCAGCATTATCAAAGCCACAGCTCCACCGAGTCCCAAAATCATAATAAAAACAACAACAGACCCGGAAATGAGCATGCCCTTCATAATTTGAGCCTTTGCAAGAGGATTTCTTCCCATTGCAATAACCCCCGAATTAACAAGTCTTATGAAGGCAACTACAGAACCCAGCAAAATAACGACTCCCAATATCGCTGCAAGCATTAGCCGCAGCTTTGAGCTATCACCAACTATCGATTGCAAAAATCCCTTTGGTTGTGCGTTTGCTCCAACTTGTTTAAAACCAATTTCAATTGATACACCAATTAACGATTCTCCCTGACCATTGAAAGAAGCCGTTGCTTTCCCAAGTACGTATCCATTCTCTGTCGCTTTTTGCCCCAACCCGGGAGTACTGCTGGAGGTAATAAAGTCCCCAACTTCTATGTTTCCATTGGCACCGGATACCCGAACCATGCCAACTCCGCTTGACGCAACAGATTTGGTCTTGTCTGTTTTTGGTTCTATGGAAATGACGGGTGCCTCCACAATTACGCCATAAATATTGGTGTCATAAGCAACCGCTGACCTTTTCAATCCGGCAGCACTTACCGAAAGTATGTCTCCAACTTTTGCATCACTTTCGCTAATTTCGATATTGGTAGCAACTCCACTTAAAGAGGGAACGCTTTGGGCAAAAACATGCCTCGTGGCAAAAAGCGCGATGACCATCAAAAAGATGCAGACTAAAACCCTTAATTTCATGGTCTACCCTTATACTAACATTTTTTAAAAAATGGCGAGGATAAAATTTACTCTACTATATCAATATACAACCTTAAGTATCAGTTTTTCCCTAACACTACAAAATTTATTAATTTGTCGACAACATAAATAACCTTAAAATCTTGGGTAGTACTGACATACTTTGATACCTTCTCTGAAGCTAAAGCAAGGGCTTGGGCATCTTCTTTAGACATTCCCCTGACCGTTTCCAGTTTATCCCTTACACGGCCGTCAACTTGAATGATTAAGTTCACTTTCTCACTTGTTGCCAACTTTTCATCATACTCCGGCCATTTTTCAAGATGGATGGATTTGAAATCTGGTTCATAGTTCGTAGTTCGTAGTTTACCCTGATTCAAGAAGGGTTCGTGGCCTTTTTTCCTCTTACTATCAACCATCAACAATGAACTATTAACTATTTGCCACAATTCTTCAGTCATATAAGGTGCAAACGGCGCAAGCAGTTTTAAAAGTACAATAACTTCTTCGTTAGTTAATGGTTCGTGGTTCGTAGTTCGTGGTTTACCCTGATTCAAGAAGGGCTCGTGGTTCCCATTTTTTTTCCTACTATCAACCATCAACAATGAACTATTAACTACTTTCTCTTCCAGAAAATTGACCCATTCCATCAGTGACGCGATTGCAGTGTTGTAAGACAAACTTTCAATGTCACCCGTCACCTTTTTAACAGTCTTATGCATCATGTAAAGAGAGTTTCGGTGAACCTGTGAGTCAGTGTTATCAATATAATCAGTAGAATCAGTAAATTCAGTAATATCGGTAGAATCAGTACCATCAGTATTGTCAGTATTTACCGACTTTACCGACTTTACCGACATTACTGACTTTACCGACATTACCGACCCGCTGACCTTACCGACATTACCGACCCGCTGACCCACCGAAATAATAACCAACTTCCACACCCGTTTCAAGAATCGGTGCATGCCTTCTATTCCCTCATCCCTAAAGTCACCACCTTCACTGTAACGCCCGCAAAACATTAAGTAAGTTCTCAGTGTGTCTGCCCCAAATTTTTTAATATAATCGTCCGGGTTTACCACATTTCCCTTTGACTTACTCATTTTTGCTCCGTCCTTAATTAAAAGTCCGTGCGCCCTAAACTTGGAAAATGGCTCATCAAAATCAATAAGCCCTAAATCGTAGAAAAATTTTGTGACAAATCTTGCATACATGAGATGTAAAACAGCATGCTCCGCACCGCCAATATACATATCCACCGGAAGCCAACGCTTTGTAATTTCTGTGTCCCAAGGAAAGTTTTCAGTAGAATCAGTAAATTCGGTAGTATCTGTATCATCAGTATGATCTGTATTGTCAGTATTTACCGACTTTACTGACATTGCCGACTTTACTGACTTTACTGACATTACCGACCCACTGACCTTACTGACATTACCGACCCACTGACCCACCGACCTTACTGTGCTTGGATATCTTAAAAAATACCAACTTGAGTCTAAAAACGTATCCGAGACATCGGTTTCCCTTTTTGCACGAGCACCACAACCTGGGCATTTTACATTTACAAAACTTTCGTCCTGGGCAAGAGGAGAAATCCCTTTACCGGTTGGTTTAAAATCCCCAACGTAAGGAAGTTCCACCGGCAGATCTTTTTCGGGAACCGGATACCACCCAGCCGAATCCCATTCGGAATTTCCAATTTCCAATTTCCAATTTCCAAAAATTTGAGTTTTGAGTTTTGAGTTTTGAGTTTTACTTTCAGTAAACCAGCTTTTACCTTCCTTGGCACAATTCTGACAAAAAATCATGGGTATCGGCGGTCCCCAATAGCGCTGCCTCGAAATTACCCAATCCCTTAAATGCCAATTAACTTTAGCCGTACCGCATCCACTTTTTTCCAGATCCTCTGTAATTTTTAGTATCGCCTCTTCAAACTTCAGTCCGGAGTATTTACCACTATTAACAAGCTCACCATGGCTCGTGAAAGCTGCGCGTGAAATATCATCATCAGCAGTGGTCGATGTAATAACCTGCTTTATTTCTATTTTATGTTTCTTGGCAAACTCGAAGTCTCGCTGGTCATGGGCAGGCACACCCATAACAGCTCCGGTTCCGTAACCTGTTAACACATAGTCAGCCACATAAACAGGTATACTCTCTCCATTAACAGGATTCTTGGCAAAAAACCCGCTAAAAACACCTTCTCTCGAATTATCATTTGGCGCTTGGGGTTTGGAGTCTGGATTTTGCTTACTATAGTCTAAAAATTCACGGATAGATTGTTTAACGGGTCCCTTTGCCTGATCCAAAATCGTTGTCACTAAAGAGTGATCTATTGCCAAAGCCAAAAACGTGACCCCATACAAAGTATCCGCTCTTGTCGTAAAAATATGAACTGAATATACCTTATCTATATCTATATGGAACACAATTTCGGTGCCCGGCGATTTGCCGAGCCAATTGCGCTGAATAGTCTTAATTTTATCGCTCCAGTCTATCTTATCTAAGCCATCCAAAAGCCGCTGGGCATAATCAGTGATCTTAAAATACCATTGTGTCAATTCCTTCTTAATAACTTCTGTCCCACACCTCTCACATGTATTTACGGCTTGTTCATCAGAAAGGACCGTCAGGCACGATGGACACCAATTAACTTCTCCCTGCTTCCTATATGCAAGCCCGTTCTTAAAAAACTGCACAAATATCCATTGAGTCCACGAGTAATAGTCTCTATAAAAAGTTTCCAGAGTATGAGACCAATCAAAAGAATTACCTATAAGATGCAGTTGTCTGTAAAAATTTTCTTTTGTTCTTTTTGCAACATCGACCGGATGTTCTCCAATTTTCATCGCATAGTTTTCACTGTGTATTCCAAAGCCGTCCAAGCCTATCGGTTCAAAAACATCATACCCTTGCATCCTCTTAAATCTCCCAAAAATATCACTGCCGCAAAACGCGTACATGTTCCCCACATGCAGTCCCTCTGCCGAAGGGTAAGGAAACATCATCAGGTTATAAAAAGGGTGTTTTGCTCTTTGCATATCAGGTTCGTAAATACCAGCCTCAACCCACTTCTCCTGCCACTTCCTCTCTATAGCCTCATGATCATAATCTTTCATACTCGTCAATTGTCTTGTCTACTTGCCCAAATGTCAACTTTTGACGATTGTCGATGGTCAATCAACTAACTATTTACTGTTAACTATGAACCATTAACCATGAAATCTTGATCCCATATCATACCTATTCGATATATATTGAGTAAATTTTATACACTCATGAAAACCTGTGTTTTGGTTTCTTGTCCAAAAATTTGGGGTTTGAGATTTGGGATTTGGAATTTACTTGACCTATAATTATTTTTCTCAGTATTTCTTACAAAAATACTCCAAAAAGCTAAAAATGGCTACAAATTATGGTTCAACTAGCACAAATTTACGTCTAGCCCGTTTCGGGAACCCTTTTTGTCATCTTGAAAACTTAGCAGGTCTTAATACGCTTATGCTAAACAGTTACTTTTGATATCTTATGATCTTATTTAACAATAATATTTCCACGACTTTTCGTTCATCCGATAACTGTTTTATATCGCAGAAAGGCTTTGCCTATTCGCAGAAAGGCTTTGCCTATCACTTATCACTTATCACTTATCACTTATCACTTATCACTTATCACTTACTCGTGGAGCTAGAGGGAATCGAACCCTCGTCTCTGCAATGCGAATGCAATGCACTACCACTGTGCTATAGCCCCAGATTAGTTTGTGGTTAGTAGTTGGTAGTTGGTAGACTTTAGATTCTATGAACCATGAACTATAAACCATCAACTAACTGGTGGACCTACCGAGAATCGAACTCGGAACTCATCCATGCCATGGATACGGTATACCATTTACCTACAGGCCCGTTATTAGTACAAACGGTAAGTGCCATTTTAACAAATATCAAAAATTTTATCTTTAATAAGATTTTAGTCCAACTCGCTCGGTAACAACAAAATCGATAGTCTCATAAAACTTGTGGGTAAACCCTAACTCAGTATAAATGTAGGCACAGACATATACTTTTAGCCCCTTACAGCAGCCTGATACCCAACTTATAATCGCCTAGCAGTAATTTTATTAGAGTGCTAATTCAAGGCTAGAATTTTTAAGATCAAAACCTGCAAAAAATATTTTCATACACCCAACTTAATCCTAAAGATATCACAAGTGGGCACTTGACATCAACCGTATTATATATATTAATAGAAGTAGAGGTGTTTCCCGTAACGGGAGTATACGGGAAAGGGTTTAAGGGATTCGGCTTAGGGCAGCAGAAAAAAATCTGCATGCCTTTTTTCAAAAAAAGTAACAAGAAACCAGTTACTAAAAACCATCAAACTATTTCATCGACTTCATTTTCCCCTAATATCAACGGTTCTTCTCCCGAGAACCAATGCGACTCCCAATCTCTTCTGCCGACAGAAGAGGTAATTACGCTTTCTAAGAAAGGAGGTGCAGAATTTGGGCACGGCAACCCGATTGAGAGAATACGCTATTTCATAAAGCTTGGAATACTCCCCCATGCTGTCCGTAAACTATCAACTACCAACAACCATCAACCATTAACTCCTATCGGTCACTTACCTTTCTGGACAGTACAAAGACTAATCGAAACTACAAGCTTTAATCAAAAAGGCTTTACGTTTCCTCAAATAGCAAAAAGGTACAAAAAACAAGAAATAGCCTCAATAAGAGAAAAAAGTGCTGCGGAACAAATTAGCCCCATAGCAAGTCTACAAAGAGCAGGTTCGCATACCGCACATTCGCCGTTCGTCGTTAAAGTTTCAACAATTAATCAAGTCAATCAGTCTCAACTGGACAAAAAGCTTAAGGAACACGAAAAGAAGATAGGCTCTTTGGTAGAAAACAAATTCAAAGAGCAATATGCTATGCCCGTCTTTTTCAAAGACACAGCAAATGAAAATAGGCCTAAATTGACGAAAATTAGGCAAATTGCATACGCAACAGTTATTTTTTCACTTGTGTCCGGCTTTATTTTCATAGGATTTCAAGGATACAAGCGAACACTAGGCACGAATAGCAGTCAAACCAACCAGATTGCAACCGATTTCAGGGAAGCCGGGCAGGTTCTTGCAGCAAGCAGTGAGAAACATAAGTTATACATCGACGCCAACACCGAGGTTTCCGGAACCACAATTTTTGCCGAAAACATAACTGCACCAAATGTTGTTTACGGGGTGACAGGCGGAACAGGAATCGCAGTAACTAGTGGCCAAAATCCCGTCGTTAGCCTGGACTCAGCATCAATTGTAACTAGTATTAACGACACCAGCGGAACAATCACATTGAAAGGCTCAGGATCAACCACCGTCTCGGAATCGGCAGGCACAATCACAATCTCATCGTCTTCTTCCGGACTCACTTCGGAAGCCGACACGCTTTCTACGGTAACTGGTCGTGGCGCCACAACTGCAACTGCCACCAGCTTTACGGGAGGCGCAACAGTTGGCACAAGCCTAACCCTCTCCCCTTTTAGTTCAGCCGGTGGAGTTTTATACACAAATGGTGCAGGTGTCGTCGCTCAAGCAACTGCTGGCACGTCCAGCCAATGTTTGCTTGGCGGCAGCACACCAACATTTGGTTCCTGCGCTTCCGGAGGTGTTGCTTCCCTGGACGGGTTAACCGGAGTATTAACAATTTCCAACACAAGCGGATCGGGCACAACAATCACAATCGACGATGCAACAACTGCAGCCAAAGGTATCGCTTCATTTTCTTCCGGAAATTTCTCAGTCACCTCCGGTGCAGTCAGCATAAAGACAGGCGGGGTCACCTCAACAGAAATTCTCGACGGCACTATCGCCGGCGGCGATTTGGCCAGTAATATCACAATCTCCACAACCGGCACCATCGCCACGACCGGCTCAGGTACCATTACCTCGGCCGGAACATTAACAGCCTCTGGGGATCTGACCGTCAACGGCAATACTACTTTGGGTAATGCGGCCACCGATACAATCACACTTACAGGCGAAATCCAGGGTGCTTCTCCCCTGACCTTTGAAGGCCTAACCGCCGACAATATCTACACCATCTTTGCCATCACTGATCCGACGGTATCTGCAAAGACCATTACCTTCCCCAATGCCACAGGTACAGTTGCTGTCTCGGCAACCGCACCCATTACTCTCTCCTCAGCCGGTGATATTGGCTGTGTCACCTGCCTGACCAGTACCGGAGGCGGTACCTTTGCGATAACACTAGCCGGCACTTCGGGCAGTAACCAGACCATCAATGCCGGCGATACCATTACCATCGCCGCCGGCACGGATATAACCACGACCGGTGGCGCCACCGACACCGTTACCATTGCCAATACTTCAACTCTGGCCACAGTTACCGGAAGAGGGGCCACTACTCCTACTCTGGTTAACCTTGACGGCGGTATCGCCGTTGATACTTCAAACTTCACAGTCTCGGGTACCACCGGGGCCATCGTTACTGCCTCCGATCTAACCGTCAATGGTAATACTACTTTGGGTGATACCAATACCGCAGACACCCTAACCAGCAACTTACTAACAAGTGCAATCACCTCCGGCGCCACCACCCAAAACGCCCTATTAATTACCGCTTCCTCCTTAACCACCGGTACAGCCCTAACCCTGACCGGTCCAACTTCAACAGGTGTCATAACCGGCACTTCTTCCGGTTTCGTTAAAATAACTTCGGATGTTGGCTCCGCAGGTACAGGCGGTTCCCTTCTTTATCTTGCTCCGGATTTCTCGGCCGGCTCCGCAACTACAAGTTACGGAATTCTCAATAAGGCCACCGACGCAAGCGACACGCCAAATACAAATTACGCAAACTTCAATTCTCTAACTTTAACCAACAACGCCGCCAAGGTTGGTTATGCAAGCTACGGGATTACAACATCAAGTTCGGTAACTTCAGACACCACCTATGGTGGCTACTTTAGTGATGCCCAAACCGGTGCCAACACCACGGGTACCAAAGCTCTCTATGGTGTCTACGGAGTAGCCACAGCCACCAATGGTAACGCCGGCAATAGCAATGTCTACGGAGGTTTGTTTTCGGCAGTTGGTGATCCTTCCGGAACCGGTAATGCCTACGGCATCTTTGTCTCGGCCTCAACTGGAGACACTAACTATGGTTTGTACGTCGGTGGTGGTAATACCTATGTAGGCACCACAGTTTATGGGGCTAGCCTTTCTGCCTGTAACACAACAACAGAAAAGCTTCTCTGGACAGCAGCTGGCACATTCACCTGTGGAACAGATGCCGGTGGCAGTGGAGCTCTTACCGGTTCAGGTACAGGTGGCACGATTGCCAGGTGGACAGGAGTCGGTGCATCAACAGCGCTTGGCGATTCTAGTATTACCGATACCGGCACGGCAGCAACCGCAACAGGAACTTTCACTGCCAACGGTGCCGCAACTTTCAATACCGATGTTGACTTTACCTTTGCAGGGACGGAAAACATTGCCTTAACCAGCGCCCCCGCTGCCAATGCCGGAGTAACCACCGACAGTGTCCAGTTAACCTTAACTACCCCGGTCCACTCCGGAGCCGGTACCAATGTCCACAACCTTCTGGACCTTGACGCCACAATTGGCAATGCCTCGGCCGGTACCAATACCGCCAATGTCATTAACATTGGGGCCATCACAGGTGACGCTGAAGTAACTCTCAATGCCCTCAAAATAGGCAACTTAACAGCCACCGGGGCAACCGAATATGCTCTCAACATCGGCACCGGTTGGGATGATGTTCTTAATGTCGGCGGCACCACCG
>JBBTUN010000008.1:11403-29040 GCA_038063735.1 Patescibacteria group bacterium | reverse complement strand
ACCTTAACCGGTAATCTGCTGACAAGTTCAATAACCTCGGGGGCCACTACCCAAAACGCATTTTCAACTACCGCATCTTCTCTCACAAGCGGCAGCGGCATAGTAGTAACCGGTCCGTCAACCGGTTCCACATTTACAGGCACAGTAGCCCAATCAAATCTTCTAGCTCTAACCTCTACCGGACTAGGTAATAATGCCAAGTTACTATATCTAAAGGGTACAGTGGACACCGGTACTCCAACTGCCCGCGGAATCTATGGAGATTTCCTAAATACTTCAGTGGGAGCAAGCTCCTTTTTCGGTGCAGATTTAAGACTCGCCGACTCAACAACAAACGCCACTGTCAACGATGTAGTATATAAAGGAACTCTTACCTTAACCGGAGACGCCGCAAAAGAAGGCTACGTCGGCCACTTCACCGGTTCCACCAGCTCCAATACGGCAGACAATTTGTACGGCAACTACGTCTCCTTATCTAATACGGGCACCCTCGCAACCGGCACCAAAAACTTATTTGGCACCTACAACGCAATTGCAGACGGCTCCCTTGCAACAGGCGGTTTAGTCAATTTATATGGAGGCTACTTTCACCCGGCCAACACAGTCACTCAGTTCGGCGCTGTTACATCTACCAACCAGTCTCTGTATGGCATTTACACCGACCCAATTAAAAGCGGTGCGGACAATGCCACTTACACAGGCACTCAGCTAACATACGGCATCTACTCCAACAGCCAAAACACCAGTACAGGCGGGGACGCAACCAATGCAATAAGAACGACCCTTGGCGGCTACTTCGCCGCAACCGGTGCCGCAGCAGGTACAACTACCGCCTACGGCATCTACTCAACTGCCAGTGGCGCAGATACAAACTACCCATTATTTCTGGCAACTACCCAGCCGGCTTCAGTCTCTACTACCCCAGGCACTGCTGCCGATAACTTAATCGGCATCTCGGCAGCCACCGGCGGCAACACAACTAACGCTTCCGGAACTGGTGGCGTCGGTTCCGGTCTTTCCTGGACATTTGGTGCAGGTGGTACATCCACCGGTGCAACTGCACCAACCGGTGGCGCAGGTGGAGCCTTTGCAGTTACAACTGGTGCCGGTGGTGCACCGGCAGTCGCCGCAGCTACCAATCTAGGCGGCAACGGTGGCGCAGTAACCTTAATCACCGGCGCAGGCGGTGCAGCTTCAGGCGGAACAACTGCCATAAATACCGGAGGCAATGGCGGGACACTGACGCTTACTGCCGGCAACGGCGGTGCAGCCTCCGGTGGTTCTGGAACCCAAACAGGCGGAGCCGGCGGTAATATTTCAATAACGGCCGGCAATGCCGGTACGGGCACCAATGCCAATGGTGGCACCCTAACCCTAAACTCCGGTGCTGTCACCGGCACAGGCACTTCTACCATCAACCTCGGCAGCGCCAATACTACTAACCTCAATATTGGTACCGCCTCGGTCGCCGATACAATAACTATCGGCAACAATACCTCAACTACTTCCCTTGCCCTCACCTCCGGCACCGGTTCACAGACATTTACCTCGTCGGTCGTATCCGGCACAACTACAACAAGTGCCCAGGTCTTTGCCGACAATTCAATAACCTCTGGAACAGGCGCCTACTTCACATCTTCATCATTACAAACAGGAAAATTAGTAGATATCAACACCGGCTCAGCAAACACTCTTACCACCGGAACTCTCTTAAATATCGCTTCAACATCAACCGCAGGCACAGCGAGCACTTCCGATTACCTTGCCAATCTGTCCAGATCCGGAGCAAATGCCGGGGCTTCTCATCTTGCTTACGGCCTTGCGTCATCGGTAACCAATACCGGTACCACCAATACAAATTACGCCCTCTTTGCAACCGCTTCCGGCGCTACCACCAACTACGCCCTCTACACCACAGCCGGTAACATTAAAAATATTCTAGGTGTAACCGATTTTGTAACCCTGGATAATACAACCGCAATCGGCACCAACTCGACAACAGCGACAGGAACACTTTACGTAAACAGTAAATCGTTAACATCCGGCAATACCGGTGCCAGCTTTAACTATCTTTCAACTAACTCCACAGCAACAGCTACCCAATATGGGATATATTCTAACTTTTCTAACGCTTCTGCCTGTGTTTGTACCAGCACCACCGATGTTTACTATGGCCAATATGGCATTACTACCAAATCCGGCGCAGATAATCTAACTACCGCAGGAACAACAACAGTTTATGGAATATACCAAGACGCCCAAAACAGCTCAACCGATGTTGGTTCCTTTACCACCAGTGCCAGAAACACTTTCGGCGGCTACTTCTCCGCAACCGGTGCAGCCGCAGGTACAACTACCGCCTACGGCATCTACTCAACTGCCACCGGAGCAGATACAAACTATGGTATTTACACAACTGCTCCTGCTGGCGTAACCACTAACGTTGGAATCTATACTAGCGGTGCTGGTTACGGAATTTACTCAACAGGTGGTAGCGGTCACAGCGATTATTTCCAATCAACAAGCTCTACAGTTACAGCTGGTGTTATAAATATAGATATAAGTGTTAACACCCCCACCGACCACCGAGGAATAGATCTGAACTATAGCATAGAGCCTCGTACAGCCAATGACTACACAAATTACGGAATTTATTCATTATTTACAGATACAAACGGAGCCTCATTATCTGCTAACACCCAAACATATTACGGAATTTATTCCGGATTAAGCAAAACGGGTGCCGATTCACCAGGTACATCTTCTTCTTTTACAAGCTATGGAATCTATAGCGCTGCATCAAATACCTCAGGTTCAGACGTAGGGACGTTGACCAGGAATACCTTTGGCGGGGTTTTTAGCGCAGAAGGAAATGCTAACAGCTCATCGACAGCTTATGGCATATATGCAACCGGCACAGGTGCTGATACAAACTATGGCGCTATTTTGTACGGTCAAACCACTTCAACTAATGGGGACACTGTTTACGGCGCATACAATATTACAGCTTCAACCGGAGCAATCAGCGGCGTAACTCGAACATTAATTGGCACTTATGGGGTATCCACAGCCACCAATGCTGCCAATGCCGCCTCAACCATAAGTAACGTATACGGGGGTATATTCAATGCGGTTGGAGAAAACGCAGGCGCAACAATGGTTGGCAATTCATATGGTGTTTACGCAGCCGCCTCTGGTGGTGACAACAACTATGGCGCATACATCAACACAACAGGTACTACCAACGGTAACACGGGCATCTATGATAATTTCAGCTTCTCAGCGACCGCTCTCAACCATCGGGGTTTCGGTATGCAAATTGTAAACACGCACACAAACAGCGGCAGCAACAGCACCATATTGTATGGACTCTATACCACCATAACAAATACAGCCAACGAAGCGGCCAGGGACATGGGTGTGGCCGCAGAGTTTACTATTGCAGGCGACACCCTTGGAACAAAGGAAGCTTATGGCATTTATTCAAACATCACTAACTCCAACTCAACCACCGACCAGGGTACCAGAAATACCTATGGCGGCATCTTCCAGGCAACAGGCAGTTCTTTTGGTACAAGTGCAACTTATGGGATCTATACCAGAGCGCAAAGCGCCGACAATAACTACGGTGTCTACAGCACCGTCCCCGACAGCACCACCAACGCAGTCACCAATTATGGCATTTACAATTCTGTCGCCTCAACCGGAAACGCCGCCAAGATCCTTTTTGGCCAGTACAGCAATATTACTTCTTCCTCTACAACCGCCGACACACTATACGGCGGCTACTTCAAAACTGGCGCAACCGGTAATGTCGCCAGAACTGCCAATTATGGTTCCATATCGTACGGCCAGACTACCTCAACCACCGGCGATACAGTTTACGGCGCTTACAATGCAACGGTCGCAACCGGTGCAATCAATGGTACAACCCGTACACTTGTTGGCACCTACGGTGTTTCCACTTCAACCGGTGCAACCGCCGGCGCATCGACAGTCACAAATGCATACGGAGGATTCTTTAGCGCTGTTTCCGAAACTGGCGGCACCACTGGAAACTCCTACGGCGTCTACGCAATGGCCGCCAGTGGGGACACAAATTATCCCTTCTATATGGGTTCCGCCCCGGTTTCTTCCGGTACCGCCGCACTCTGTTGGGACGGCACAGGTGAATCCCCGATAAATGACTGTTCAGGAACACCTGTTGCAGATTACGCCGAAATATATCCTACAGAAACAGGTAGTGCCTATGGAGAAATAGTTGTCCTTGGACCGGAAACTGTTGAAACACAATATACACCAATCAATAAAGACTCAAACCCGGAACCAGAAACGGTCTATAATATTCAAAAACTCATAAGATCATCCGCACCATATCAATCAAATATAATAGGTATCATCTCTAATAATTGGGGCGATTTCACTTCTACTGGTCACGGCTCCATAGCAGACCAGGATAATCCTAAACCAGTTGCCCTTAGTGGAAGGGTGCCAGTGAAAGTCATCGACGAAAACGGACCCATTATGCCTGGCGATTTACTAACTACCTCATCTACTCCCGGGCATGCCATGAAAGCTGACCCAACCAAAGGCTCAACGTTTGCCAAAGCCCTTGAAACGTTTGATGGGCCAGGCAGCGGGGAAATTATGGTCTTTGTTGAATCAAATACCCGCTATAATCTGGCTAGTGCTCTACAAAATACAAATCTTCAGGCACTTTCGTTCGCAACGTCAACAGGCAACACAACCATCGACGCGCTTGGTAACATTACGACTGCCGGAAATATTGTAGCAAACGGCTCATTATCGGCAGCTGGTGGACAGTTCACGGTAGACGGTTTAGGCAATGTTCAGACAACCGGATCAATCAGCGCAGCATCCCTAAACATTCTGGGTGACGCAACTATTGCCGGAAACCTAACTGTGAACGGTGAACTCAAAACTAATAACCTGACAGCTCTTGCGGGCAGTGATCTAAACATATCATTAGGTGACAGTATTGGATCAAACAGTCTCAGAATTATGGATTCAATAAACAACCAGTTGCTAGCCCTAACTTCTGCCGGACGACTATCTCTGGACGTAGCTGGAGGATCATTTAATATCCCCGCCGGCTACATTTGTGTAAACGACAGCGGAACCTGTGATGTTGCTAATCCACAAAACGGCACGGTTTATGCAGATAACTTTAGTACAACAGGCACCGCAGATTTGGCAGAACACTTCCCGACTGCAGACGCAAGTATTGCAGATGGAGACATAGTCGCTGTAGACCCAAACAATAAAGAAAACTTGATAAAATCCAGCAAGACTTACCAGGAAACCCTACTGGGAATAGTTTCAACAGCGCCCGGAATAAGCCTTAACTCAACGCAGGTAAACGGTAAACCACTTGCCCTGGCCGGCCGTGTACCAACAAAAGTTAATTTGGAAAACGGAGAAATAAAAGCCGGTGACCCAATCACCTCATCGAATACCCCGGGAGTCGGAATGAAGGCAACCCAAGCCGGCCGGGTAATCGGTATAGCTTTGGAGGACCTACCATCAACCATCAACCAGCGACCCCAGCCAGAGGCTGGTCGTCCTCTGGACGAAACCATCACCGTCTTCGTCAACCCCAGCTGGTACACAGGCCAAAGCCTCGCCCAAAACGGATCTTTTACCGGTTCTACTGAGCGCACTGGTAATACTGATTTTACCGACTCACCGACTCACCGACTCACCGACTCGACCAATTCCGACGGCACTCTAGCAAGCAACAAGCAACAAGCAACAAGCAACAAGTTAACCGAAGCTGAAATCGAAGAATTAGTAAGATCGGAAGTCAAGCGCCAGGTCGGCGAACTATTGGCATCTAGCCAGATTCAAGGCGCATCAACCTCCACCGGGGTCGACTCACCAATACCAACATCTACTGATAATACCAACCTTACCGATAATACTGATTTTACCGACTCACCGACTCACAGATTCACCGACTCACCAGGTTCTACTCCATCCGCCGAATCTTCCGCCTCCGCATCTATCGCCAGTGGCGCACAAATTGCCAAAGAGACAGACGACACCCTAGCCAAACTGAGCGAGCTACTGTCAACTGTCGACCTTAAACTATCAACCTTGACTGTCACTAGTGACAGTCAACTCGCCCAAACCCAAGTCGCAGGCACCTTTTCGCAGGACGGCACTTTCATAATCGACTACGGCCGTCAAATAAACGTCCTCGGCAACACCCTATTCCTGCAAAACGACGCATTCGCAGGCAACTGTGAACTGTCAACTGTGAACTGTCAACTGCTTGATGTCGGCAACAGCAAACTAACCTTCGATAAGGGCGGCAACTTAACAATTACCGGCACGCTCGTTGCAAATAATGTTCAAACTAAGGAGATAACTGTAGACACGACTGACGAAAACGCCAAATCAGCAGGCACTGCCACCTTGGCAATCGGCAAAAACCAAGTGACAATATTTACCACGCTTGTTAAACCAAATGCCAAAATATTAATTACCCCAACAACACCAACCGGCGGCAAACAGCTATATGTTGCTACCAAGAGCGAATTCGAAGGCTTTACCGTGGCGCTGGATGGAACATACGCTGCAAATAAAATCGAATTCGACTGGCTGATTGTAAACACCAACGCCGTAAGCCAAGCCAACTAGGTAGAATATGACAAATACAACAAACCCGTAGCCCCAAAGCCAGGCTTTGAAAGCTAAAAGTGGTGTGTTAGAATAAATTCAAGGCTAAACATGTCACGCTTACCACAATCGCACTTTGTCCAGGGAGGCTTCTACCACATTTTTAACCGTGGTAACCGCAAACAAGACATCTTCCTCCAAACTAAAGATTACAAAAGATACTTAGAAAAGCTAAGAGAATATAAGCAGATGCACAACGTGTCTGTTATAGCCTACTGCCTGATGCCCAACCATATTCACCTACTTATCAGGCAAAATGGCCCTGAGCCACTAAGTGTTCTAATCCAAAAATTGCACACCTCATATTCCAAATACTTTAATACAAAATATGATCAAGTCGGGCACGTATTTCAAGACAGGTTCAAGGCAAAGTTCGTAGACAATGACGAGTACCTCCTACAACTCTCAAGATATATACACCTAAACCCGGTAAGGCTAGTTATTAAGCTCCCTTCTTACAAATGGAGCAGTTATCCGGCATATACATCCGAGTCAGATGATGAACTAACGAACACAAAGCTTGTTCTAGCCTTCTTTAAACGTAAGAATCAAACTATGGAAGACGCCAAAAGAGAGTACAAATTATTTGTTCGTTCTCAGGAAGATTACTATTATAAGATTAAAGATTTCACTTTCACCCACTAACACACAAGCCAAACAACAAAATTACTATTTACCATTCAAAGCCAGGCTTATGTAGCTAAAAGTACCAAATTAAAAGCTCATATCTTGACAACAAATAGCGACCTTATCTTATATAGATAATAGACCTATGAAAGACAGTCTGTCTAAATTAGCCCAAAATTTAATTCTCACATTTGCAGTTGCAACAGCTATCGTCTTCCCTCTCTTTTTCCTCCCCGCAACCTCGGAATTTTTTGAATACAACAAGTTCATAGCCGTAATGGTACTTTCGCTGGCCGGCTTAATAATTTGGTCAGTAAAAATGATTATAGATAAAAGAACCGTTATAACCAGAAGCCCACTGGACATACCGCTAATTATTCTTATTATTGTCTTTGCAATTTCGGCATTCTCCTCAATCGATCAATTTATCTCTATATTTGGCGCACAAGGCAAAATTTGGCCCTCTCTAATCCCCCTTGCAACTTTGGTCGGCATGTACTTTATAACGATCTCTAACATAAAAAACCGCAAACAAGTCAACCTTATACTTTGGGCACTCGTTGGCGCCAGCACAATCGCTTCAATGATTGCCATAAGCAGTTATTTTGGTGCATTTCTACCATTCGATTTTGCCCATATCCGTTCATTCAATACCGTTGGCATAATTAATAAACTGGCTATCCTGCAAACCATCGTCATACCAATTGCCATCTCCTGGGCAATCTACGAAAAAGACAGATCTGTTCGTATTGTGGCCACAACTTGCGCTCTAATCTTGTTTGGGTCATTCATCCTTATTAACTTTTGGACAGCCTACATTGGCCTTACAGTTGCACTTCTATTTTTAGCGCTGGGAACACTAAAGGTAAAACTGACAAAAACCCAACAAAGCCATGTAGCAATTTTGGCAGTATTCATAGTCCTGTTTTTCGTCATACGGTTTATCCCGCAAGTTGCAAACGGCACTCTCTACCAGTGGATAATAAGTAAAGACCAGGGCTTAACAGAAAGCCAGCAAGTTGACACCGCAAAAGAAAAAAGCCTGCCCACAAGCGCGGCTTGGGACATTTCGGCCCAATCCATTGGTAAAAAACCATTGTTTGGTACAGGCCTCGGCACTTATTCATTTGTATTCACCCAACTTAAACCAAGATACTTAAACAGTTCAGATGATTGGGGTATAAGATACGCAAGCTCAACGTCCGACTTCAGCGAGATAATCGCCACAACCGGTATTTTTGGAACGCTTGCCTTTTTACTACTACTGGTTGCAATTTTGAGATTTATCTGGGCACTCACTTTTAAAAGCCAGAACACTATTGTTTATCTTCCAATTGCTGCGGCAAGCCTTGGATTTTTAGTTTCCATGTTTTTTGTGTCATCCTCTTTTGCGGTAATTGGAGTTTTCTTCCTTATCCTCGCTCTGCTTGCGGTACTCGCCAAAACCTACAACGAGGATCATGTCTTTGATGTAACTGTCGAAATCGCCGCCCTAAAAAACAAATTCGCATGGCTGGCAATTGGTGCACCAGGAAGCGAACCTTTGCTTAAAACAGAGCAAACTGCCAAAGGGGCAAAATCCCAAATCCTGCCGATAATTTTTGCAGCAGTTGCAATCGTACTGACAGCCTTTGCCGCCTCTTATTTTATAAATGCGTACCGTGCGGAATACTTTTATAGGCAGTCACTCGTCGCATCCCGTACCAACGACGGCAACAAAGTGATTGGTGCTCTTCAGGGCGCAATAGGCGCAAACCCCAGGATAGACGCATATCACCGAGCCCTGTCTCAAACAGCCTTAAATGCAGCCATAAACATTAGTCAGCAAAAGAATCTGACCGACGAGCAAAAACAACTTTTGGGACAACTTGCTCAAGTTGCCATAGACCAGGGAAAAGCAGCTTCCGGTTACCAAATTTTGCCGCTGAAGCTTCCAGGTATTTCTGCCGCCAATGTTAGCAATTGGGAAGTGCTTTCCAGCGCATATCAGGCACTGATCGGATCTGTCCAGGGAGCCGACGTTCATGCAACCAATAGCCTTGCCCAAGCTGTCGCCCTCGACCCTCAAAACCCTATTTTGCACGCCAGACTTGCCAGCCTGTATCAAAGAATTGGTAACCTGGACCTTGCCCAAAGAAAGTATGAAGACGCCATAATTGTTAAAGGAGATTATGGCCCGGCGCACTACGCACTTGCTAATATTTTGATAGAGAAAAAGGCAGATGTAAGAAGAATCGACGATGAACTTGTACTCGCAAAAAGGTTCTTGCCGGCGGGTGACCCGGCCCTCGACGATCTTAACAAAAAACTGGACGATTACAACAAACAACTCGCAGATCTTCAAAAGCAGGAGCAAGAAAAAGTCGCTGGCGCAAAAACCGGTCCGGACAGCTCGCCAAAACCAAGCACTTCACCCAGTCCGTCACCATCGGCAAGTCCAAGTCCTAAAGAAAGCCCAACGCCTTCACCAACTTTCTAACCCCTTAGACTACTCTCTTCACAATCTCCGCAATTAACTTGTCTAGCCCCAGCTTTTCCTTCGCACTTATCGCAATAACTCTTTTTCCCTTACTTTTAAACGTGCTTATAATCGTAGCCAGTTGAGCTTCATCAATTAAATCTATTTTGTTAATAACAATTATTTCTTTTTTCTTTGCAAGCTCCCTGGAGTAGGCTTTAAGCTCATTTCTTATCGCTTCGTAGCTTTCCAGGTGACTGGCGGCAGTTGCGTCTATTAAATGCACCAGAATTTTTGTTCTTTCAATGTGCCTTAAAAACAAATCCCCCAAGCCACGCCCCTCACTTGCCCCCTCGATGAGTCCCGGAATATCCGCCAAAACTATATTCTTTCGGGTGGCAGCAGTAGAAGGGCTCCCGACAGCGCGCAGATCAACTTTTGATACTCCATCGCGCATCGAACTATTATCTGATCGAGCACTGACGGGAAGGAAACTGCTGACAGGCCCCGAAATCTCCATTACCCCCAAATTCGGCTCAAGAGTTGTAAAAGGGTAATCGGCTATTTTTGGCCTTGCAGAAGTAAGCGCACTGATAAGTGTAGACTTACCGGCATTTGGAAAGCCAACTAAGCCAACATCTGCAATTAACTTCAGTTCGAGTTCAAGTGCAATAGTTTCTCCCTGTTGGCCATTTTCTCCCTTAAACGGCCGCCTTCCAAATTCATCCCTAAGGTGCGCATTACCGCGCCCACCTACGCCTGCCCGAGCTACAAGCACCTTTTCTCCCTCTTCTACCAAGTCGTACACAACATCTGTTCCCAGAACCTTAACCTGGGTACCCTCAGGCACTCTCACCTCAAGATCGGTCCCTTCCGCCCCCCTAGAGTTCCCCGACAACCCATTTCCCCCATCGGCTGCCTTATATTGCTTTGCAAATCTAAACGCTTCCAGCGTGCTTAGGTTACGGCTGACAACAAGGTACACATTTCCGCCACGAGCCCCGTCTCCGCCATCCGCTTTTCCGCGTCTTTTACCCTTAGTATGGAAAAAAGAGCCCGCACCATTACCACCTTTTCCGGCAATAACAGTTATCTTCGCAAAGTCAATCATAAATTTGTCGGTTGTCCAAGGACATTAGAATGTATATTCTAGCTTCAATTGATCTTTTTTGCCATGTTTTTCCATTTACTATTGACTATTGACCATTAACTAATTGCAAATTCTCCAGCCCTTGTCTTGCCAAATCCAATTTAGGGTCAAGCGCAAGCGCCTCTTTATAATAGCTCTGCGCCTTGTCCATTTGTCCCAAATTGGCATAACTACTGGCTGCGTTATTGTAAAATTGAGCAGAATTTTGGTTTATGGTAATTGCATGCTCAAAGATTTCGACAGAATCTTTGTAATCACCAATAGAAAAATAGAAATTCCCAAGCTCTCCCAGCCTCATATCATTCTTTTCGGCTATTAATTTATCCTTGTCTCTCGACAAGGTCTCTATTTTTTCAAGTAAATCCAGCTCATCACGAACACTTGTTACAGTTCCATCTATGGCCAAACTTTTTTTAAACATAGCTTGCGCCCCATCAATGTCCCCCAGGCTTCCCAACAAAGCTCCCGTTGAGTGGTAACTAATTGCATACGTTACTGCTTCAAAACCCTGTTGCCGAATTTCAAAGTCTGATTTTTTAAAGTCCCGGTTTCTTAAATTGTTAAAAACCTCGATTGCTCGAGCCTTATCTGTTTTTTCACTCAAGTTTGGCTTTACACGCCAAAACAGTCCATAAGGTTCTATATATGGCTTCAGATACCTAAAGAAGCTATCTTCAAAAGACCCCTGCACAATATAGATCGGCTTATCAAGATTCTTAGAAATTGTAGAAAGAACATATGCCTCAGCTGCTCCAAGACTTTTCCCTTCTTTTACTTTTTCTACAAACTCGGTGTCCTCTGCCCGATTAAAAACTTCGGGATGGTAGTTCTGGCTGTCTCTGTTTTTCTCATTCGGGAAGTAAAGCATGGTTGCATCGGTAAACTTACCATTGACCTTTTGCTCGTAAAGAGACCCAAAATAAAACGGGTGGTCAACCGTAATTATTAAACTACCACCAGGCAAAGTGGACAGCCCGTCCAAAACAAAGTTTTCTGTGAATCTGTTTTGCGAAAAATCGTGTGTCCTAAAATTTACAGCCAAGTATAAGAGTAAAATAATTCCCAAAAAAAGCGCCACAACGCCTTCGCTTCCTTCAAAAAATCTCCTCTTAACCTCACTTATGCCAACACCAAGGGCAAGAATCATAAGCACAAAAAAATTGATATAGAACTTGTTTATCTGAAAAGGGTTGTCATCCCCACCCGGATCAATTGTCGAAAGAAGAAATAATTGAATAAAAACTAAAAATGCTAGGGATGAAAGTATCAACCAAAATTTTCTTTTCGCACCTTTGTCGTTCACAAAAAAACCTCCCAGCATAAAAAGCGGCAACACAGCTGCAAATTCGAGTATCGTTTCCCTAAAGTAAAAGTAAAAGTGCTTAAAAAACTTTGCCAAATGGAAAGTCAAAACAGGGTTCGATATTAAAAAGCCGGATCCAAATTCCTTCCGGCGCACATAATCTATAAACCCAACAAGCCCCGAAGGGTGTCCCCAATTTATTTCAGGATTTTGTTCTGCCCTAAAAAACATCAAAATCTGAGGGAAAAAACCCAGTGCAAACACAAAGCCGTAAATAATCACACTTAAAAACCAGGCCTTAGCACCCTTTGACTCTTTTGAAACATTTGATACTTCAATCTTATAAAAATACCAATAAAAAACCGGCCATAAAACGCCAGTGATATAAAAATGAGAAGCGGATAGTCCAAGTAGAAAGAAGGCCGCAGTTCGCTTTTGATTTATTGCAAGATAGAAACTCCCTGCAACCAAAAACGCCCCAAATGTAAAAACATCGGCGGATATTGAAAACTCCCAAAACGTGGCAGAAACAGCCAGAATTAGTGATAGCAAAATGGCAATTTTACTGTCAACCTTTAGGGATTTTAAGGTTAGATACACCATCAGAATAATAAGAGCACCAAAAATTGCCGAAAAAAGATTAGCCCTATAAATTACGCTTCCCCAGGGCCAAACTGTTGTAAAAATTTTGCCCAAAAAGACATATAGTGGAAACCCGGGGGGGTGGCATAAACCCCAAAAGTGCGTGCACAAAGCAAACTCCGCACTATCGATAGGAACATAAGTTGGAAAAAGAGTGCGCACGTAAAGCGCCAGTGGCAAAACAAAGGCGAGTATTCCTAAAATATAGGGCACGTACTTCCGCATCAAAAAAAGTATCAGGGAAAAGAAGCCCAAAGGTCAAGCTTTTCTATTTGCCAAGCACAGAAAGGGGATTAAGCGCAGAACCACTTTTTCTTATTTCAAAGTGTAAGTGTGTACCTGTTGACCTACCCGTTGAACCCATCATTCCCATAACTTCGCCCTTTGCCAGTTTTTGGCCCGTGGAAGCGTACAGTGCAGACATGTGGGCATAGCGCGTTGTATAACCGTTTCCATGGTCTATGACTATCGTATTTCCATAACCGTTGCTATCCCATCCGGAAATAACAACTGTGCCGGAATCCGTCGCTCTAATTGGTCCGCCCGCCAAATTCGAAATGTCGATTCCCGGGTGGTACCAGGAAAAGTACTGAGCCCTCAATCCAGAGGCCGGCCAGCCAAACTGCGAACTACCAAGATCGACAGTACCATAGCTCTCTTTCTGTCCCCTTGCCAAATATTGGGTAGGCGCCGGTTTTGCTTTCTCCGGCGGTGCTCCATCCGGAACAATCAAAGTAGCGCCGGTCTTAAGTGCAAAATCGTCCCCAATATCATTAAACGGGAAATCGATCATTGCCTGGGCATTAGCGCGATACGTCTTGGCAATAGAAAATATTGTGTCCCCACTTTTAACAGTATGCGCCACACCAGGTACAGGCAAAATTCTCAAGGACTGTCCCTCTTTTAACTTGCTGTTTGTCGACAAGTTGTTCTCCCACAAAATAGTTTCATCTGTTACTTCAAATTCGCGGGCGATAGACGACACCGTGTCCCCGCTTTTTACCTTATAATCAACAACTTTATCCCTTGGTTTTTCCGAAATTATTGTAATAGGAGTAATTGTTGATGAAATAACTCCCAGATCCTCACCAGCCGTTGTAGAACTGGCAACAAGAGGATTTGCCCTAACCCCCGGATAAGAACCGGAAACAACAGACGTAGACGACAAAACTCCTCCGCCTACGAGCACTGCCAGCGCCAGCCCAATAACAGACCCATGTACAAACATCGAAGTGTTAGCACCCCGTCTTACCATCAAAATATCAACAATGAAGTTCTTAACTCGCTCAAAATTAAGGCCTGTGCGCCTAAGTCTGTGGGTTAAATAAAAAAACAGAGACTTTATAAAGTCAACTAGCTCCCTATGTAGAGGTTCAAAATCCATCTGTTAAATTTTCAATTTTAAATTTGAAATTTTAAATGAATGTTAAATGTTTTAATATTTAAATTTTAAAATTATTATTTGATTAAAAATTAAAAATTATAAATTTAAAATTCACTTGATGTCTTTTGCCAACCCTTCCAAAAACTCTGCATTTGATGCCGTTTTCGACAATCTGTCTATGAGAATCTCTGTTCTCTCGTCTGGGTTCAAAACTGATATCATTCTGCGCATAGTCACAATCTTTTTGTAATCATCTTCAGAGAATAACAACTGTTCTTGTCTGGTAGACGATCTCTCAATGTCTATTGACGGATAGATCCTTCGTTCGGCAAGCTTCCTGTCCAAGTGAAGCTCCATGTTTCCGGTTCCTTTGAATTCTTCAAAAATAAGGTCATCCATTCTGGAACCGGTGTCCACTAGTGCCGTTCCAATTATTGTCAAAGAACCACCCTCTTCACAGTTACGAGCCGCACCAAAAAATCTTTTTGGCGGGTACAGTGCAGCCGGATCAAAACCACCGGTTAGTGTTCGTCCGCTTGGAGGAACAGACAAATTGTATGCCCGAGCGAGTCTTGTAATAGAATCCAAAAGAATAACAACATCCATACCTTTTTCAACAAGCCTTTTTGCTCGCTCCAGAGCAATTTCGGCAACCCGCGTTTGATACTCTGCAGGTTCATCAAAATTAGACGCGATAACCTCGCCCTTAACAGATCGGGAAATATCGGTAACCTCTTCGGGCCTTTCCCCGATTAGGGCAGCCATCAAATGTACCTTAGGAAAATTCTCACTAATTCCCCGGGCAATGTCTTTAAGAACTGTGGTTTTACCCGCCTTTGGAGGAGAAACAACCATACCTCTTTGTCCTTTACCGATAGGCGCAACAATGTCTATAATTCTTGTCGAAAGTGGCGTTTTACCCGTCTCCAGCAGCAATTTTTCGTTTGGGTAAATAGGAGTAAGCTGATCGAATCTGATTCTCTTATCCTGCTTTTCGGCGTCCGTCCCGTTAACACTAACAACCTTTAAGAGGCCATAATACCTTTCGCTTTCTTTTGGAGGTCTTCCGAGTCCAACTACATCATCCCCTGGCCTTAGCATAAACTTTCTTATTTGAGACGCACTTATATACACATCCTCATCACTGGGCCTAAACTTTGGCCTTAAAAATCCATGGCCGTCTCCGCTAATGTCCAGTATTCCCCTAACCTCCTGCGTTGGTACGTCCCTGCCCTGACCACCGTAATCCTCGCCATATCCCCTATCTTCATAAGACCTTCCGTTTGTTCTTGGCCCTTCTGTTTGCACAGAATTGTCGCCACTGGAACCGTTTGCAGAAGTAGACCTTAAGTCAACAACAGACCCAGCACTCAGATTTTCCTCTTGGATGTTACCATCCGTTGGTTCATCTTTACCCTTCACTTTAACTGATACTTTAGCACTTGCCATATTATTTCGATTTAGTTTCTTTTATTGTAACTTGCACGCCGCAAATAATTTTTAGGAAATATTCGATTAAGAAGCCAAGTAGATTCTATCCCAGGCTTTCTACTTTGTCAAATGATTCGAAGAATCATCCACTTTTGTCTTCCAGCTTTAAAAGGAACATATGCCTGCCCAACATATGTCCCTTTTAAAAGGACCGTAAGCCTGCCCAACTTACGGTCCAAACTTGAGATACGCCCATCTTTTAAATGAACGTATCGATTTTAAGATTATTGCTTTTTATTCTTTTTAGAAAAAAGATTATTGGCAATTTCACTTAAAGTTTCTTCATCTTCACGCTTTCCAACCGTTCTACCTCGGCCAAATCTAGAAAGTGCAAGCCCTACAGGACCTGCTCCAAACATAGATGTTAAACCAAGAACAGATACACCAGTCTCTGGAGATTTGACGGGAGTTTTAACTCCTGCTACTGCTCCACTATTACCAAGGGTAATATTGACATTTTGGTTATTGTTTTGCTCTTGATGTTGCTCCTGGCTGTTATTGTTGTTTATAACCACCGGTGTCGCAGTCGGACTTGGTGAAACAACAGGCGTCGGAGTCGGGCTCGGTGTCGGACTTGGACTAGGGCTAGGAGTTGGGCTTGGCGTCGGCGACGGTGTCGGTTTTGGCGACGCACTTGGTGAAGGCGAAGGTGTTGGACTTGGTTTTGGACCGGCAACTACTCTTGCCGCCCAATTAACCTGAATTATAAAGTTGTTGCAACCATCTTGATCACCTAAAACGATACCATTTGTGGTGATCTCGTTGTTAGTAATTGTTTGATTGTTAAACTCATAATTACCATCCCCGTTTACATCCCAGGTTACTTTTGTAGTATATGGAATATATTCAAGGTGCCCGCCATCTTTGATATGAATATTGACTGTATCGCTTACAGTGTTCGCGTTAAGCGCAGAAACTGTTGCAACACTTTGTCCGTCTACGAAATCCCCTCCAGGCAAAGAAGCCTTTATTTTGACATTGTCAGCTCGACTACCTACTACAGTGTTATGTATCTCGGCGTAGAAGAATATTTCATCTCCAGCCTTTACATTGATGCCGTGATTCCAGCCTGCATTAGGTTCTGGTTGATACCCTAAATGTCTGACGGTTAAGTTTGGTTGCGCCTCAGCTGAAGCTGCTTTTAGGTTTAAAAATAAACCCCCAAATACCATTGTCAAAACAACAATCGATATCATTCCCGCTTTCCAAGCTTTTTCGATCATTTTAATTGGATTATTCATGTTTTCTGTGTTTCACCTCCTCGCTAGTTAAGAGATTTTATTGTCCTATATGTAAATCTTCGCTATCTTGATTGTCTCGTGCTTTCCTTAAAGCTCTTTCTTGAGCAATTCTTTGAGCATCAAGGCCTCTTTTTGTAAGCGTGACTCCGGCAGCTGCAAGTCCGGCAACCGCTAGAAAAGCTATTCCTAAGCCATTTTTACCTTCGGCCCCATTACCCGTATTGCCGAGACTCGTTACTGTAGGACCGGCTTTTGGTGACGTAGCAGTTGCTGTTGGTGTAGCGCTAGATGTTGCAGTTGCTGTTTTGGTTGCAGTCACTGTAGCCGTTTTTGATGGCACTTCCGTCGGAGTATTTGTCGGCGTCGCTGTTTCAGTGCTTGTCGCAGTTGGCGTATTTGTCGGTGTCTCCGTCAGAGTCGCAGTCGCTGTCTTTGTAGCCGTTGCTGTTGCAGTAGCCGTGTTTGTTGGAGTCTCCGTTGGTGTACCGGTCGGTGTACTTGTCGGAATCTCAGTCGGTGTCTCAGTCGCATGCGGTGTAATCGTTGGGTTCGCAGGTTGTGTCGCCGTAATCTCCGGTGTATGAGTTACTTCTGGTGTGATAAACACTTCAGGAGTCGAAGTCGCCGTTGCTGTTTTGG
>JBBTUN010000008.1:0-11303 GCA_038063735.1 Patescibacteria group bacterium | reverse complement strand
TCGCAGGTTGTGTCGCCGTAATCTCCGGTGTATGGGTTACTTCTGGTGTGATAAATACATCGGCAGGTACCATAGTGGGCGTAGCCGTCGCGTTTGGAACGGGCGTATTTGTTGGCGTGAAGTCGCCAGTATCCGGAGTCGGGTTTGCAGGTGCATTGTTAACTTCAGCACCTGAACCGAAAGTTATTCTTCCGCCTGCATACGCCAGCTCATATTCTGGAATATCGCTGGAATAAAGTACTGTTTCATCCCCGGTAGCTTGCGTTGCCGGTAATACCCCGCCAATTTCTTTTACTGCTCGCTTAACCTGGTCCGTTTCGTCGTAAGAAAATACAAAACCCGGGTTCACCAGATCTTTACCCTTTGCGCCTGTTACATCAACAAGCTTCGAAAGAGCCTCTTTGTAATCGGCTCTGGACTTATCGATACCGTATTTTTCGCCAAGCTTCTCACTAATTGAGCTTCCAGCATCAACAACCACAGACGTACTTTGATTAACTTCTGTAGAAATTGCTTCCGTTACCGGCATAACCGCTTCCACACTTTTGTTAATAGTAAAGCCAAGAGCACTAAGCTCCGCTTGCGTATCGGCAACAGGAGCACTAGCCATAGTAAGCGTGCTGGCAACATTGGCATCACATGATGCGTTACGGTTTACAGCAGAATTCTCGGAAGATCTACCGTCAATAGCTGCAATACCGGAAAAAGCGATGGCAGGAATACCCACTATGCTCGCCATCAGGGGAAGTTTTGATGTTCTTCTTGTAGCTCGAGATGCGACAGAAGCGCCTACAGCAGGTATTAATTTATGAGTATTTTGTCTTGTTTCTGTATTGGCAGCCATATTGTTTTTGGCAGGTCTAGAATACTCTAGGCCAGTTATCGAACGTGAACTATAGCACAATGATTATCACATGTCAAGTACTATAAGCTTTCTTCGAAAGCTTGCGGGCCTAAGGCCTTATTTGCAACAGTCTACTGACTATTGTCCATAGTCGTCATTATGGGCAGAAATTCTAGGGGCAGTTTGAAGCTACTTTCAGCCTCACCTTAAGATCACTCGATCTATAGGCTCGTGGAATATACTCTTTCTATATTCCTTTGTCAAATCGTTATCTCTGGTACGCAAGTGGGGAGTTTTTGCCTTTATCCTCATCGTCAAACAAAAAGCTATATAATTTTCTAAAAGAGAAGTTTGTATTTTCGCTTCTTGGAGCTGGACCAGCCATACCACCACTTGAAACAAGGCCGCTTTGCCTGGTTTCCCACATCGCCTTGGCAAGACCACTAATGGTCTTTGGGCTCTCTTTCTGGCTATTTTGAACAAGAGTATCGCCAGCTTCTGGGCTTGCACTAATAGCTGTTACACTTTTCCCGTCCAAAGAAAGTTTGGCAGTGTTATCAACCGGGACATTTTCTTTTTCCAAACCGGCAACAAGCGGCGCAGAAAGCGGCCTGTCGGAAACTCTCCAAATATATGCCTCTTTGTTAATAAGATCATCGGTCCTGACAATTTCGTCCCCTTCATAAACTAAATTTAAATCTTTACCCAGTTCATTTTGTTCAAACTGCACGTAGCTTGCGATATCTTGTGGTTCCGTTATCCCAAGAGGTGCCAAATCGCGCTCTATGGCCCTGGTAAAATTGTCCCCTTTATGGTCTATTTTGGCGTTGCCCCGGACAGCAATTAGAAATTTCGCAACTTCCTGGCTAAGTTCACCCGATGTTGCAGGGTGACTAACACTCGGCGAAGTGCCAGGCGTTGGTGAAGCAGGTGGTACAACTTGTGTCCCACTACTATCCGGAGTCGCTGTTGCTGTTACGGTAGCTGTCGAAGTAGCTGTCCTTGTTGACGTATTTGTTTTTGTGGGTGCTTCTGTTGGTGTTTGTGTCTCACTCACATTAGGTGTTCCTGTAGCTGTTTGGGTGGCAGTAGATGTGGCCGTTGCCGTTCTTGTCGCCGTATTAATAGCCGTACTTATAGGAGTCTCCGTTGGCGTACTTGTTGGTGTTTCTGTTTGTGTTGCAATTGCCCCACTCACAGATGGCTCCGGAGTAACAGTACCTGGTGTAGATGGCACACGACTGGAATCTGGTGTTCTCGTAACCGCAGAAGCCGTAAAACTCGCAATAGGTGCCTGATCCGTTTCGCTTGCATGTAATGTACCTGCCGCCTCAATCGTTGCTCCAGCTTTTGCAGTGCTTGTGGCAATAATGGCTGCTACCGTTGAAGCTGGAACCGGCGTAGAAACGCCAGGACCCTTGGTTTTGGTAATCGTAGCAATAGCAGATGCTGTTTCGATAGCGGCAGGCGTTGCGGAAGGCACAACGGTGGAAGTAGCTGTTTTTGTAGCACCTTTGGCAACTTCGGTTAACTGGTAATCGCCAAAAGTATAAGTTGGTGTCTCCCCGGCTTGTCTCGTTGCACCAGCCCTTTCATCGTCACCAGATCCACCATTTCTACTTATGCATACCCCACCAGCAACAACCACCGCAGCAAGACCAATCAAAGCTAAATTTCTGCGATTTCTTGCCCAGTTCACAAAACCCACAACGCATCCGGAATTACTTCCGGAACAATCATCATCGATACTGTCCGGAAACGTTGGTCCATCTACATTTCCGTCTCCGCCGTCTCCGCCATCTCCGCCGTTATCTCCATCATCACCATTACCACTATCAGCATTGTTATTACCTACATCCGGTCCGTCTGGAACAATACCAACTACCTTCCACTCAGCTTCAGGAATTTCCGGCATATCACCATCCCCGGAAGCATCATCCACCTCAGACATCTGCCTTTCCCTCCTCTTCTCACCGTTAAGTTCGCTTCTCACCCTGCCAACCATAGCACCACTAATCGTCCCTACCCTAGACCTTCTGCCGGTAAACCTGACAACATCCGGTTTTGACTTCCCTGGTATGTTCATAAAAGCGCTGTCTATCAACTTCCTGCGAATCTCTCTAAGCGTAGTATCTTGCCCATTTACTTGCGCAATACCAAAGGCTCTATCCACTTCATCACGAAGTGCGGCATACGTTAATCTTTGCCCTTTTTGTGTTGAAGCCCTAAAGCTTAGTTCTCTTACCTGCGCAGCATGCTCTTCCAGACTAAAACCTCTGGTATCTTTATCCTCGAACCCAGAAAGTCTAAAAACATCCTCGCCACCCCTATCACCAAGTCCATTTGCCAACCATCCCGCCAAGCTACCCTTATCAGCTGCCAAAATTGACCTTAGGTTTACCACACTGAAATTTTCAAGTATCCTCTCCAGTGCCTTAACCCCAACTGCCCTAACATAGGCACCCTCCAGCTGAAAAATTAAACCTTCTACCTGCTTCTTCCATTTGAAAACCGCTTTATCAGAAGGGGCACAACCCTTATTTATTTCAACATCAAGAGCTCTCCTTACCGATTTAACAGAAAGGGGGTCATCGCTCTCCACGCCAGACACGTACATTCCATCAAAAGGCAATTGCAATGCCTCCATTTTTCTTTCGATGTGCGCGTCAAGAGTTGTTAAAAAGTTTTCTTTTAAGTGTCTCAACTGATCTGAATCCGGGTTTGCAAGCCTGCCAATTTTTGCCGGATTTGGAAGTTCTATATCCTCTATTGTTAATCTATCAACATCAATTTTTAGGGGTTTTTCACCGCGAGAAATAACGGGTATTGGGCCAAAACGTCTATGAGACCTTTCAATTGTTGCTGGCATATTACAGACCGCGAAGTCTACAGTATTATAGGTCTCGTGTCAAATTTTTGGTTAAATTGTTACAGTTTTGGGGTTTTTATAGTTAATACAAAACAGTGTACTTTAATTACTCAATATATTGCTTTTTAGGGGATTTTTGAGGCTAAAATTAACAAAACAATATTGCCTCTTGACAAGGGTTTGCGATATGGTCTAATGTAAAAAAGGAAAGCAACTTAGCTGCCCTAAGTCGCTTCCCTTACACCTCAAAAGAGCATTGCTATTCGAGTTTCAGTCTGCGGTAGTGATGCTCTTTTTTTAGAATTTTTACTTCAAGAAGCTTACCCAAAATTAATTAAAGATAAACCCCCATCACTCAAATCTTCTCCGTTAAGAAAAAACGTGAGCATTTTCGAAAAGTCATAATTTCTTATTACTCTTCTATTGTCTACACCTGTTTAAAGATGTATCTTTCAGCCTGCCTTAAGAATTTAGCACCCTCTATAATTATTGTCAAGTAAATACTATAACCGATAGTAAAATTGCATGCTTAAAATACATATCCTGTAGTTATTATAATTTACATATCTAACTCGTTTAGCCTAATAAAAGAACCCAAACGCAACATAGTCCAGTCATCAAAAATCTCAATTTGGATATCGTGCACAGTTAAGCATTTTATAGCAAAAACAATCAAAATCTCAAGGCTAAATGATATAGAAAGTTATATTCGCGTCGAGAAAAAACGCTTCAATTAAAAAAGCGAATACACACTTTCGGAAGCAAAAAGCTTACTTCCCTCCAGCTCATGTAAACTTCTCAAGCTTGAGCTTTCGAAAGTTTATAGAAGCGTAAGCAAGAAATTGCCTTTTAGGAATTTGCCGTTCATTCGTTTTAATTCGCTATTCTCGCGAATATCATCTTGCCGGCATTCGTTTGAATTACTTTATGGATCTTTACATCAACATTTCTACCTTTATGGCTACCACCATCTTCCACTACTACCATTGTTCCGTCTGATAAATACCCAACACCCTGCTTTTCTTCCTTCCCTTTGGCACTAATTAGGATACTAACTCGCTCATTGGGCAAAACAGGCGCCTTAAGCGCGCTGGCAAGCTCATTTATATTAAGTACGGCAACACCGCGGATTTTTCCTACCTTATTCAAATTAAAATCAGTCGTCATTAACTTTGCTTTATGCTTTCGGGCGGCCGCCAGAAGCTTGTCATCAACTTCTTTATCCTTAGGTTCAAGCTTTAAAATATCTACTTTCAGGCTCCTCATTTTTTGAAGACCGGATAAAACGTCCAAGCCCCTGCGCCCTTTCGCCCTTTTTATTTCCTCCCAGCTGTCTGCCAGCCTTTGCATTTCCGAAACAACCGAGGGTAAAACCAATAATTTGCCATTTATAAAGCCACTTTTTGCAATATCCAGTATTCTTCCGTCTATAAACACAGAAGTATCTACAACAATTAGGTTTTCCACTTTATTGTATTTGGGAGTACGTCTTCTGAAAGCTATCCGCGAAACCTCCCTGGGGCTTGGCAAAAGTTCCGCAAGCTGATGGGCCAGAGCTGCTATTCCTGCTTTGCCGGCAAGCTCCAAAATATCCGGCAGAATGAAGCCAAGAGTGGCAAATGCAAGAAAGGCAACAATTAAAAAATAGTCCCCCGTTATGGCAAAAATCTCCGGAGGCGTTGCGCCACGGGCAACATACACCCCAACAAAGGCAAAAACTATAGCGATCGATGGCCTTAAAAAAACTTTAAACTTCATATAGTTGCGGTATAATCAGTAATGTCAGTATAATTCGGTACAATCAGTACAACCAGTAATATCGGTAATACCAGTAACATACCGACTCCACCAACCATACTGAACTCACCGACTTTACAAATTCTACTGACCCACCGAATATCTTATCGCCTCATCAAGCGTTTTAAACTTCTCCGGCGTAATAAAAATATTAAAACCCATTCTTTTGGCCTCACTCATACGCACTTTGGAATTGCCAACCGGCCTAAGTTCTCCCAACAAACCAACCTCACCATAGGCACAAACATTTCCCTTTACAGACACGTCACGGGCAGCGGAGGCAATTGCCAGAGCTACACCAAGGTCGCAAGCCGGCTCGTTAATTTTTAATCCCCCGGCCACGCTAACATAAACGTCCATATTACCAAGCGCAATTTTAGCAACTTTTGATAACGACGCCATCACAACCTGGACCCGGGAAAAATCAAGTCCCGTAACGCGGCGCGTCGGCACGGGATAAATTGTCGGCGTAACAAGCGCCTGCACCTCCGCAAGTATTGGCCTGCCGCCTGCAACCGTCGATACAACAACACTGCCCGGCCTCATATTTATTCTATGCGACAAAAATACACCCGAAGGATTAACCACCTCAATCATCCCCGCGTCCTGCATCTCAAACACCCCTACCTCAAATGTAGATCCAAATCTATTTTTACTGGACCTTAGAATTCTAAACGTGTACATATCATCCCCCTCCAAATTTAAAACGGTATCCACTAAATGCTCCAACACTTTTGGCCCGGCCAAAACTCCCTCTTTAGTCACATGGCCAACTATAAAAATTGGCGTATTCGTACTTTTTGCCCATCTTTGTAAAATTTGAGAACATTCCCGAAGCTGTCCAACACTTCCGGCCGAACCCGTAAGTTTTTGGCTCGTCAGAGTTTGAATTGAATCAATTATTACAAGTTTTGGGGATAATTTTTCAGAAACACCAACGACAATATCAACATCTGTTTCCGGAAGTATTAACAAATTATCCGGGATTTTGCCAATTCTGTCCGCTCTTATTTTGACCTGTTGAGGAGATTCCTCTCCAGAGACGTACAGAACAGACGTATCAAAAGTATCACGAGTATCAGATGTATCAAATGTCTTAGACTTCTTACCCTGGACCTTTGTTACTTTTGATACCTTTGACTCGTTTGATAACCTTGTTTGCTCTGCAATTTTCATCGCCGCCTGCAAAAGCAGCGTACTCTTGCCAATTCCCGGGTCTCCGGAAATAAGCACGATCGATCCGGGCACAATCCCGCCTCCAAGCACCCGATCAAATTCACTAAATCCACTTGGAATCCGCCCCGCAGTAAACCCCTTTACCTCAGACAACTTAAATATTTTATTTTCTATTTGGATATTGGAGTTTGAAGATTGGCCGCCATCTGTTGCAATTACTGTCTCAACCAGGCTATTCCACTCCCCACATTCCGGACACTTGCCTAAAAAGGATGGCGATTTATATCCACACTGTTGGCATATAAACTGGGAATAAGATTTCATACGAAAACATTATATACATTTGCGTTGCTAAGCAAAGTACGATGAAGTGAAGGGTTCTCTATCTGTAAAGGATCGGTTTGGCGCGAACGACCGGAACCAAAGTTATTCTTCTGGATTTAATATCTACGGAATCTACACTGCAATCAATTTCCTGACCAACTTCCAAGTTAAGATCTGGAGGTATTTTGGAGATATGAATAAGACCCTCCAAACTATCTTCGAGCGTTACGACCACCCCGTATGGAGTTATACGGGCAACAGACCCTTTGACATTTTCATCCTTATTTAGTTTTGCGGCAGATTCTTCAAATGGATCGCGCAGCAGCTGTTTTATACTCAAATTGAGCCTTCCCGTTTCCTCATCTTTGGCAATTACCATTACATCGACCTTGTCCCCAACCTTAAAAAGTGTGGACGGTTCGTCTGTCTTTTCCCAGGAAAGTTCACTAATGTGGACCAACCCCTCAAGCTTAGATGTGCCAGACGATACTGATGTACTTTCGTCCCTTGGCTCTTTTGGCTCCTTTGTAACCTCTGTCTCTTCCGTTATATCTACTTCCACAAAAATTCCAAATGGCAAAACCGCAGTAACCACTCCGGAGAGTTTTTCACCAATATTTATTTTGGAAAGAAGCGAAAGAATCCTGGACAAATCTTTTTTATCTAAAGTTTTTTGAGATAAAATTAGCCGATTCGACAGTCTGTCGACCTCAATAACCCGAACCGATAAAATTTTCCCTATTAATTGCTCCAGCTTAGATGGCAAAGTCTCCCCTGAATCGGTAGAAGCAGAAGTCCCGGAATGGGCAAGTTGAGACGCCGGCAAAAATCCCCGTATACCCAAAAAGTCACAAATTACCCCGCCTCGGTTTACTTCCTGCGCAATTACCTCAATGTCTTCATTATTCTCTTTTTTATCCTCGAGTTCGGTCCACCTTTTTTCTCCCGATAGTTTTCTAAGTGAGAGTACAACCTGGCCCGCATCGCTCTCCGGAGAAATAACGGTTGCATCTACTTTATCTCCAATAGCAATTTTTGCAACCAAATCGGAAACTGCATGCAGTTCTCGTCCGGTAACTATGCCTTCACTTTTTGCTCCAACGTCGATGAGTATTTCGGTAGGAGAAACAGAAACGACAATCCCGACTACTTCTTGGTTGCGCCTCAACGATTTAACTTTGTTTTGGGAGGCCTCAAAAAGCTCGGCGAATGACGGTTCCGCCTTAGATGGGTTCTTAGATTTCGACGCTTGTGTAGATTGTGTACTCAACCATAATCACTTCCTTTTGGGATTTTTAGGCTTATCAGATCTCTCTAACCAGCCTAATTGACCCACATTGTAACAGGTTTCACAGTAGAAAAAAAGCGCTCATTCCATTAAAAAAGCTCATCCTTGGATGAGCTACTTTAATACTGGCATCGAACATTAGTCCCGCAGCACTGAACAAAGTTAAGTGCGAGGAACGCAGTTCGATTTCCATTAAAAAACCTCACCAAAGGTGAGGTAAATTAATACTGGCATCGAACTATCTTCGCATACAGTTACCCATATACTATTGTCGCCGCTGACTTGTTTCACTTTCCAGTTCGGAATGGGATGGAGTGGTTCCAAATCGCTACAGACACCAGCCCGAGAATTCTACACTAAGGATGCAAAAAACTCAATAGAATAATTATGAAAGGGCAGGCTCAGGAGTCTTAACACCAAATTCGTCTTTTAGCTCTGCAATAATTTTTCTGGCGCGGGTTCTTATGTTTACCATTTCAACACCAAACGTCCCATCACCAGCTTCAAATAGAGAATCAAAACTTTCACCATTTCTCCCATTACCGGGAAAATGTTCTTCAAAAAACCGTGAGGCATCGACTAGCATATGTTCCGGGTTAGGATAAGCCGCTTTTATCGCAGATTTAAAACTATCAACCGTTTCCGCACTGTTTAATTCTGCCAAAGCTTGCTCGTCTATCTCGGGTGTGTGGAAATCAGGCTCCTGATGCTTTTTTAACATTGCCACTCTGATAAAACTTATTGCTTGAGCATCAAGCTCAGCTTTAACATTTTCTGGTCTACTCCTAAATTCTGTTAGTCCAAAATTGCCGGGGACTTTTAACTCCGGAAAAACTTTAGGATCGCTATCCTCACTTGGTTCTAAAGACATATCTATATCTATAGTACTACTATTATCTTGTTCTTTCATATTTCTCCTTTAGACTGAGCACTTTTGTGCGTAGCCAAAAAAATAATCCCTTTTTGGGATTTACGGATAAATATTTAAGCGAATAATTATCCTCTGTTGATACTTCTAAAACTCCTGCTTCTACCAAGAGGCAACGAACCAGATGCGTCAAATTCCCGTATTGCCACTATAGTTTTGTGCAGTTCTTCATGCTTAATTACTTTGCGCCTCATGGTGGATTTAGAAACACGCGGTTCATCTCCAGAACCACCGACAACGGGAGCAATAACTTCCCTTGAAGCTTTTTGCCCAACAAATTGTTCTATACTTCCTGTGTCAAACTCCCTAACCATTTATTCCACCATTCCCTACCAAAGTCCCCGCTTCAACTCCAACAGTTCTCTCAGCAGACCTTCTATCCAAATAAGGCTTAAGCGCTCTATACAGCACCTCAGCTTCGCCACCTCTTATATAACCATTGTTATCTTCAATTCCTCGAGCCAACCTTTCACAACCAGGGTATGGATAAGTGGCGCGCAAAAAACTTGCCCTACCGCTCTTATCCCAATGCGACTCTTGGGGTACCTCTCTGGTTCGGTTGTCAATTTCTCTACTCATAATTATTCTCCAATTAAAAAAACACCCTTGGCAGACAAGAAGTGTTTATTTATTAAGCTATTTTTACACCTTAAATTAAGATGTGTCAAGAGAATATAATCTTTAGGTAAGTAAAACGAGTTCTAGCACATCAGGTACCCTTGTCACTTTTGACTCCTTTGATACCCTTGATACATTTATTTTTAACATTTTCAAAACCGAGCGGAAAAAAAATGAGCAGACGATCTATTAGTACACCTTAGCTGAAAAAATAGTTCGCTAGTTAGTAGTTCGATAGTTTGATAGTTATAAAACTACCCAACCATCTATCTACCCAACTAACTAACTGTTTTAGCCCTACATATAATGTAGACAACTATTACTAGCTTTACACTTGGTGCCTATCAACCTGGTAGTCTTCCAGGGATCTTAGATATTTAGTCTTGAGGCCTGTTTGGCGCTTAGATGCTTTCAGCGCTTCTCAGTTACGAACGTAGCTACCCAGCACTGCCACTGATGTGACAACTGGCACACTAGAGGTTCGCTCACCTCGGTCCTCTCGTACTAGAGGTGACCCCTCTCAAATATCAAACGCTCACACCGGATAGAGGCCGACATTATTGTTACGTTCATGTATATACATGACGGTTTGCTAGTTTGTTTTCCTGCAAACTCCCTATGTCACCATAAGGATCCGACCATATCTTACCGCCCAAATATTCATTTTTGGCGGTTCTGGCGTATGGCCTGTGAGGATTCTAGTTAGAATATGCTTCTAGGATTGCTTCTTTTGATACTCTTCTTTTGCCAGTATTCATAGAATAAGCAAGCTCAAGTATCTCCTTCATCCCACCTGCAGTTAAATGATTTTTGCTATCAACAATATCAATTACTTTGCAGAATTTTTCAAAAGCATCTTTCTTAATTATCAACTTATTTTTAAAAAAAGGAATAATTAATTCTTTTATGCTTTTAAAGTCTCGCACGACATATGCTAGTGATTTATCCGTAGTGTCCTTTTTGCTATTTTCCTTTAAGTATCCACAACCAAATCGTTTACAAAAATAGTCCAAAACACTTTTTCCTGAAGGATTTTGCGAAACCTTAAAAAAATAGATTACTTGCCAACCTGTTTTAGTTTCTTTCGAAGGTACAATTCCTATATAGAACATCCCTTCCCCTTCAACAAAACCTATTAAATAATCATCACTTATTTGCATATCGTCTAACTAGTCTTTCCTGCTGATTGTCTTGCTCTAAAATATTTAGATTAATTTCAATTTTCACTAGTGATTAAATCATATACTAGTATGAAATTATTAACAAGATTTTCCAGCAAATAGCCAGATTTATTCTTGCCTGTATAGACAAGATTCTCCATTTACTTATAACAGACTCTTTGATTATCCAAAACGCCTGGAGAAAGACAGCTCAATTTGTCAATGCCAAATGTTAAAGGCATTCAACTGTCTCACGACGTTCTGAACCCAGCTCGCGTACCGTTTTAATGGGCGAACAG
>JBBTUN010000007.1:20922-31321 GCA_038063735.1 Patescibacteria group bacterium | reverse complement strand
TTAAAACCTACGCTTTTGAGGTATTTTGGTATTATGGAGCCTAGATTTTCATCAGCGATGAATTTCATGAAGATATTGCGTAGGGTTTGGGTGCGTATGAGAGACCGCTTTTGCAGCGTAATTTACGGCGGCTTTTATATCGTCTTCATTCAGCTGAGGGAAGTCATAGAGTATCTCCTTGATTGTGAGTTTTTGAGCCAAAAGCTTGAGAATTTGTTCGACGGTAACCCTTGTGCCCGCAACCGTTGGTTTACCAAGCATAATTTTTGGATTTGTAACGATCTTTGCCATACTTCCTGTTTTCATTTGTAGTCATTATAACATGGGTACACCGCCTTGTTTTTTGCAAGCCCTGCTTAATTCGAGCAGTGCGAGAATCAAGGTTTTGAGCGAAGCTCAGGTTCTCACTCGTAGAAAAGCTCTGCTTCTGTTTGGCTGCGGCGGTTGGTAGTTTTTTTGAATGTAGTTATTGATTAGCAAAATCGAATTTTGATTGTTTGTACTTCTGTTTGTCAATTACGATTATAGACATTCTAATTTTCTTTATATCTTTATTTATGAAACTTTTAAGGCTTGATAGTAGGTTTGAATCAACTTTACCTTTGTGTCTTATTAGTACTATACCGTGCGGAAAATGGTGTAATTGGTGAAGTTGGTTTGCAAATTTTACATCTAGAGTTAAAATTGCAAGTTTTAAATTTAAGGCCTCGTTGTAAATCGTTTCTCAGGTTCTCCCCTGAGGCTTAGTTCTCTTACTCTCGTTATCGATACTGAGTTATTTTCAAAGAACTTGTTGACTATTTCTGGTACGCACTCGTCAGAGAGCAGCTTGGCGGTTTTTTTCTGGTTTTTCAAGGAATGTAATCTCCTCGTTTTTGATTATTTTAGCACTGTACCTAAGTGCTTGTTGAATGTCATTCTTTGTAAGGTTGGGATAATAGTCTTTCATTATTTCCTTATCTGATAGACCGTCAGCCAGTAAATCTATTATCACATATACGGGAATTCTGGTACCGGCGATAACAGGTTGACCAACCATAATTTTTGGATTGATTTCAATGCCACCCATTTTCATATGTATTCATTATAACATGGAGTACGCCTTGTTTTTAGTTGCAGACTTTGTTTATTCTTAACTAGTGATTTTATATTTAGTACTGGTATTTATTTTTGGTTCTGCGGTTGGTAGCTTTTTAAATGTTGTTATTGACCGCGCTGTCAATGGCGGCAGTATTATGGGCAGATCGCATTGTGACTGGTGCCGTGCTACTCTTTCCACTGTCGACTTGGTACCAATTATTAGTTTTGTAGGATTAGGTGCAAAATGCCGGCACTGCCGTAAAAAGCTTTCCTGGCAATACCCGATTGTTGAAGGGTTAACTGCAATTTTATTTACGATAGCTTTTTGGGTTGTTGTTGGTAGTGGCAACCTGGACTTTATTAAGCTTGGCTTTTGGCTGCTTTTGATTTCTGTTTTAGTCGTGGTTTTTGTTGTGGATTTTCGTTTTTCTTTAATTCCAACAACTTTTGTTTATGCAATGTCCCTGGTGGCACTTTTTTTTGTTTATTTTACGTCTGCTCCCCCTGTTTTTATTGACCACGTTATTGCGGCTCTTGGGGCTTGTTTGTTTTTTCTGCTAATTGTTTTGGTGACGTTTGGCAGGGGTATGGGTCAGGGAGACGTTGTTTTAGCATTTTTAATAGGGCTTGTTTTGGGGGTAAAGGTGACGGTTCTGGCCATGTTTCTGGCATTTTTGTCGGGGGCAATGGTGTCTATAATTCTACTTGTTCTCGGAAGGAAAAAATTTGGTAACACAATACCGTTTGGTCCTTTTTTAGTGTTTGGATTTGTGGTTGCACTTTTTTGGAGCGAGTTAATTCTAATTTACTACTTTAAAATGTTATATTAGAGGTGGACGTCGAAAGTCTATTGACTAAGGTCTAACGTAATGAGTTTAAATCTGCCTAAAAGAGTTCATGGTTCGTGGTTCATGGTTCGTGGGCCTGAAAGGACTATCAACTATCAACCCTTCGACAGTTCTCAGGGTGAACCATCAACCATCGACTGTTTCAAGAGCGGTTTCTCCTTAATTGAGCTTTTAATTGTTATCACGCTTTTTACGATAACCAGTATTATGGTTACGACTTCTTATGTTGCTTTTGAGGGTAGAGAAAGGTTGAAAAACGGTGCTTTGCAGCTTAAAAGTGATTTAAGGTTTGTGCAGAATAAAGCGCAGACCGGGGATAAAGTAAGTAATGATGTAAGTGGTTGCCAAACCACAGTTGCGGGTACACCGCCAACGCAGACAAACAAATCTTTGGGCGGTTGGTATCTGGATTTAACGTCCAGTGCTGGTGGCTATAGTGTTTCGGGGGTATGTGTAGCTAAAAGTGGAATTGCTCCAAATTATACGTATACACCGACCCTGTTTGGTAGCAAACAATTTACACTGCCCGATGGGGTAACAATCACGTCAATTAAATACTCGACCCCAAGCGTTGAGACCACCATTACCCATGGGTATGTTTATTTTAAGCCCGGTGACTACTCAGTGTATTTTTACAGGTACGGGACAACTTTACCGGATATTGACCCGTCGGGTTTGAATAACAGCTTTGTTGATACAACTACTGGTTTTTTGAGGCCAAACCTTACAGACGCAACGCCCGGTGATGATGTCATGACGATAAGAGTTAACTCGAGTGATGGCGACTACGACGTTACTATTAACCGCTCCGGGGAGATTTATGAGACGAAGATATAGTTCAATTTCCAATATCCAGTATCCAATATCCAATAAAAGTGGGCAGTCGCTTATTGAAGTGCTTGTGGCCTTTACCGTGTCGGTTTTAATTGGGATTGCATTAATTACGGCAAGTCTTGCAACTCAAAAAGCCTCGATCTCTGCAAGAAATGCTTCTCAAGGAACCAAACTTGCGCAGGAATACCTGGAGCAGATTAGGGTAATTAGGGATATACAGGGATACAATAATACAACAAGATTTAATGATAGTGCTTGTCGGATAATAAACAACTCTTCAAACATTGATCCGAAGACGTGGGATTTGGCTAATTGTTCTGGTAGCGGGGAAGTTCTACCACCTCTGAGTAATACAACATTTACAAGAAAAATAGCAGTAAGCGGATCATCAGTTAACTCTGCGCCAGTTGTGGTTACTGTTACTTGGACAGAAGGTACTAACACAAGGACCGCCACTGCACAAACCGTGATTTCATTGTGGTGCCTGGGGAACGTTACGGGTGTAAATGCTTCGCCTTGCCCATGATGGAGTAAGAAACATGAAACATGAAACAATAAACATGAAACGAGAAACAAGAGAGTTCTTTGTTCGTTTAAAGTTAAATGCCGGCTATACATTAATTGAGTTTTTGATAGTGATTTCTATCCTTTCGCTTTCTGTGGGAAGCGTGCTTTTGCTTCTGACATCTGTTATTAAGGGAGCTAACCAAGCAAATGTAACTTCGGAAGTTAAGCAAAACGGTCAAAATGTATTGGACTCTTTGCAAACGCAGATAAGAGGAGGGACCGACGTAAGGGTTCTGGCGTCTGGCGAATTGACATCTCTTAGCGATGCTTCTTATGACTCGGTGAGCGGAGTATTTGTAACGCTTGCAAGCGATGAAAAATTAACTATAGTTTGCTTTAACACTAAAGTTACAGATAAAAATGGGTGGATCGGGGTTGCCAAAGGCAATGCTTCTTCTTCTGTTCCGGTGAGCCAATCCAGTTTTACGTCTCTTACAAGCCAAAATCCAATTTCCGGTGTAGATATAATATGCACCGACGATACACCTGGCCCCGCTACGTTTCAGGTGAATCTGCCTACCTCCAGCGTAAGAGTGATAATTATTAACTTTACTGCCAATCAGGGTAAAACGGCTCCGTCTCGGGCGGATTTTTTGGCAAATGCACAGTTTAGGACGACTATTTCGCAGAGGCTCTATCAATGAAAAAGGGCTTAGGGTTTGGGGGTTAGGGCGAGGTTGACAGCATGAACATGTACTGCGTAAACTTAGATTAAGAGTTAAAGTGACAAAGAGTATGAGAGTAAGAGTGAATAAAATGAGAAGCAGGCGGGGGCAAATTTTGATTTTGGTTCTTTTGGTGGTGGTGGTTGCTTTGGCGGTTGGTCTTTCGGTTGCATCTCGTAACCTCACAAACTTGAGGAGTTCGACTCAAGCTGAACAATCTCAAAGAGCGTTTACGGCTGCGGAAGGTGGTATTGAGGATGTACTCTCTAAGTTGAACACTGTTGCAAATGTAAGCCAAAGTGGCGTTGTTGGTGCACCAGCTATTTCCGGATGCACGAGGAATTCAGATACGACTGTTAAACAAGCAGATTGTAGTATTACCACAGCTACTGGAGTTACGGGTACGGTAAAAGTTCTAGCATCGACCACTTACGAGAAAACCATTGAACCGGGAGATGTGGCGCAAATAAATTTGGATACGTATGCAGTTGGAAAAAGTTTTGATGTAGAATGGGGAAAAAGTGATGAGATCAATCCCAGGCCCTCATTAGAATTTACTTTTATTTGTCAAGGTGGGTCAAGCTGCATGGGAGATTCTTTCAGCGGGACTTATGGTCAACATCGGGAAGCAATACAAATCGAGACGATAAGTGGTCAAAGTGGTTTTGCAAATTGCCCTTCGCTTTTGAATGGAGGAGATACATGCAAAAAGACATTCACGATTGTGACGTCTGCGAACGTAAAGTTATTGCGAATGAAGCCATTTTGGAACAGGGCGACTGTTAAGGTCACACCAAGTGATTCTGCAACTTTTCCGGTTCAAACTTATGAAATTACGTCGACAGCTACAACGGATACCGGGGTCTCCAGGAAGGTAGAGGTAAAAAGGGATGCCCTACCCCAGCTGCCGGCAATTTTTGATTATGTGTTATATTCGGGGCAGGATATCATAAAGTAAATTTCCAATGTCCAATTTCCAATTACAAATTTCTAATGAAAACAATAAAAAATTATGAATAATAAGACAAAAATGATACTTACGGTTATCGGGCTTGCTGCCATTATTGTGCCGGCGCTGTTGCTGATTTTTTTCTCCCGTGGTGGAAGCAATGTACAGAACACAAACACAGTTCCAGCTGGTAATAGGCAGATTAATAAAAGTGCCATAGAAAAAGAAGCAGCACCAAAAGTTCAACAGCCTGCTGCAAGCACGCCTGCTGTCGCTTCTCCCACTCCACCGGTTCCCACTGCCTCTCCTAAAACTGTCGAGTCACCTGTCCCATTGGAAAGCTCTGCTTCCGGACAATAAACTAAAATTATGGCTGATACTCGCTTTGGGCTGGACATAGGTAGGTCCTTTATAAAAATAGTCCAGCTTAAATCGTCTGGAGGTAAATATACTCTTTTGGCGGCGGCGAGTGTTGCTACTCCGTCCGGAGGGATGCAGTCGGATTCACCAATTGAACTTAAAAAGGTTTCGGAAGCAGTTAAGCAATGTGTAAAAGTTGCAAAGGTCAGCGGAAACAGCTGCAACGTTTCTATTATAGAATCTCAGGCAATCACAAGACTTGTGCAAATGCCTAATTTAACCGATAAGGAGTTGTCGGCAGCTATAAACTGGGAGGCCGATAAATACATACCATTACCAATTAAAGAGGTTAATTTGCAGTACAAAGTTGTGGAAAGGTATGCGGTGGGGACGGAAAAGGGAGGGAAAATGGATGTCCTTTTGGTAGCTGCTCCAAAAAGAGTTGTGGCAAAGTATGTTTCGGTAGTCAAGGAGTCCGGGCTTGCGCTTGCAGCCATAGAGACAGAATCGGCTGCAATTGCCAGGGCCATTTCGCGCGGGGTGGACGCAGCTCTTATAGTTGTTTCGTTTGGAGCGGCATCTACAGAAGTTGTGGTGATACGGCAAGGGAGCGTAATTTTTACAAGATCAATCACAACCGGGGGTGAAGCGATAACGAGGGCAATAATGGCGGAGTTTGGGCTTTTGCACCAGCAGGCGGAAGAATATAAGCATGCTTATGGCTTGACGGAAAACCAGTTGGGCGGAAAGGTGGCAAATGTCATAAAGCCAGTCCTGGAGGTCATAATAGGCGAATTGGCGCGGGCAATAGAGTTTTCCAGGACTCATATGCAAGAAAATGTTTTGACGAGGGTCGTAATTAGCGGCGGAGGCGCCTACCTTCCCGGGATTTCGGAATTCATTACGAGAAGAACTAGTCTGGAAGTTTCTCTTGCAGACCCGTGGGAAGCTTTTGAGAAAGACGGTTTTATACTTAAGGTACCCGGACAGGCAGGCTTTTATTGTACTGCCACAGGACTTGCACTGCGAAGCTGAAATACTTGAAGAGACAGGGTAAATTCTGATAGGCTTAAGTATAGGCAAGTTCTAATGTAAAACTGCTCATATGGCTGACATAAACCTTTTACCTACAGAGGAGAAATCATCGGAGGGGCTTGATTCGCTTCAAAAGAAACTGACTATTTTTTCTGTTGTTATACTTGTCGTTGTCGCTGCTTTTACTGTAACCACATTGGTTTTGTTTACTGCGGCTAAATCTTCGGAATCTAAGCTGAAGGTGCGAATTGAGGATGCGGCAGGTAGCGTTACAAGTAATCAGCTTACCGAGGAGCTTTTAACGGTTGTAGATAAAAAAGCGAGTAGTGCCACGCAAGTTCTTGACAGTCGGCTTTTATATACAGATATTTTAACTAAAACCGCTGAGCTTATGCCGACCGATGTTTACTTTAGTGACCTTAAGGTTAGCGGTACCAAAATCACCACAAATGCTAAGGCTAAAACTTCTGCGGATGTTGCTAATTTAGTGTCTTCTTTTGTTACTTCCGACGAAGGTAAAAAGCTGTTTTCCAGTGTTAGCATAGACGCTCTTGGGACTGATCAGGATAGCCACTATACTTTTAGTGTAAGTATGGTTATAAACGCTAAGCAGGTGCCCCAGGCTCCGACGTCGGCAAGTGGAGGCACGCAATGAATTTGCCCGCACTTTCTGTTTCGGCAAAAGGCGAAAAAGCAATAGATTTGTCAAAAATATTAATTTTTGCTCCATCGGTGATTGCAATTATTGCCTCGGTTGCCATTGGCTTTTTGGTGGTATGGCCAAAATTTAACGAGGTTTTAAGACTTAAAGATTCAAATAAGACTCTTGAGGAAACTGCTGTGAAACTTGAGGGTAAGGCCGAGGCACTAAGTGGTTTTGATAAAACAAAGCTTAGAACTCAGCTTTCGGAGGCAGAGCAACTGTTGCCATCGGATAAGAGCATCTTTACTTTTATAAGACAAGTTGAGGATACAAGAAATAGTTCCGGAGTTGTTATCACGAATTTGAGTGTGGGTAATGTTGGACAGTTTAAGTCGGAAACGGGTAATAAATCTTCTGCCGCCGCTCCCGGTGAAGCCATTCCACCACCTCCTGCTGCTGCTCCGGACACAACTGACCCAGCTGCTGCTGCGGGTGTTAGCCAAGTTGATATGAAGCTTGCCCTAACTAGCGATTACAGGTCGATTTTGCAGTTTTTAACCGGTATCTACAATCTACCCAGGGTAACTTTGGTTAAAGACCTCAGTTTGTCTAAAAGCGCTGATGGCGGACAGCTCACAACCTCGTTGTCTATAGTGTCTCTATGGCAACCATTACCTTTGGAGCTTGCATCTGTTGAGGCACCGCTAGGTGCTATTGATGATAATGAGGCAAAGTTACTGGCAAGTGTTGAAAGTGCAGGAGCTGCAGCGCCTGCTGTTGTGCCGGATGTGCCAAAAGGCAAACCAGACATATTTGCGACATTCTGATAGGGTGACTAAGGTCTAACGACTAAAGATAATGGTTCATTGTCGGTGGTACGTGGTCAAAAGTTGGGGGTTAATTAGCTTTTAGCAGGTCTGGTCGGAGCTTTTTGGTGCGTTTTAAACTTTGCTCTTCTCTCCATTTTTTGATTTTTAGGTGATTTCCGGATAAAAGTATTGATGGTACCTTTTGATCCTTGAAGTTTTCGGGCCTCGTGTATTGGGGATACTCCAACATGGTTGATGGTTCAGAGAATGATTCTTCGATCAATGAGTCTTTTTGAATTACACCAGGGATAAGTCTGGTGATTGAGTCAATTATTACCATCGCCGGGATTTCACCACCGGTTAGGATATAGTCGCCTGTTGAAATCACTTTATCTGTATACCTTTCTATTCTTTCATCGACGCCTTCATAATGACCGCATATTAGGGCAATGCTTTTGTGTTTTGAAAATTCCTTGGCAGTTTGCTGGTTATATTTTTCGCCGGAGGCTGAAAGTAGAACTGTGAAGGGCTTCGGTTTAATGCTGGAAAGAGCGCGGTAGAGGACATCGACTTTCATAACCATCCCCTTTCCTCCTCCATAGGGAGTATCGTCTACAGTTTTATGCGGCCCTTGAGCAAAATCACGGATGTTTATTATTTTGACTTTAAGAAGTTTTTTGTCCTGAGCTCTCTTGGCGATGCTCTGAGTAAGAATTCCCTGAAAAATTTCGGGGAAAAGAGTTAGGAGATATACTTTCACACTTCCTGGACTTCAACGCTCGCAAAAACGTTTTCTTTGATTGCGCGTATCTTAAGAAGATTTTTAATAGATTTAATCATCTTTCCGCTTTTGCCAATTACTTTTGCTATATCGTCTTTTGGGACAGAAACTAAAAAACGATAATTTTTACCGTCCTGGTCCAAATCTATCTTGACCTTTTTTATGTCCGTTACTAAAGGTTCAATTAACGTGGTTAATAAGTCTTCCATTCTAGGCTTTTGGCTCTGTGTCCTCTCTTGCACCTTCCGTTTTTTCGGGCCCTTGGGGTGCTTCTATGGGTGCTGATTCTGCTTTGCCCGATTCGTCTGGCGTGGACTCGAGTTTAGCGCCAGTTGGCGCCGATTCTGTGCTCTGGCTTGGCTGCGCCGGCGATTCCGGTGCATTTTCGGCGGTGGCAGATGCTTGTGTGGCTGCTAATGCGGCGGTGGCATCCTGCGCTTTTTTGGCTTCCTTCTTTTTGTTTTTAGGCTTAGGGGGTAGCTGGCCTTTTTCAAATACATATTTTGCAGTTGGTGTGAAGGTAGCACCCCGTTTGATCCAAAATTTTACACGATCATGATCCAAGAAGTGTTGCTTTTTCTCTTTTTCGTTTGGGTTAAGAAAGCCTAAAATTTCCAGAAAGTTGCCATCACGCTTGCTTCTGGTATCTTGCGCCACGACACGATACGACAGCTGATGTTTTTTCCCTCTTAATGCCAGTCTTATTTTTACGCTCATATAATTTCGTCGATCGACAATTGTTAATCGACTGGTGAGGTGCAATTATCGCAGAAAACCCAGCTAAACTTCAAGCATTGGCAGCAACACGGGTTAGCTTTATTTTCGACAGGGCGTTTTTGGCAGCATTTTGGGCTGCCTCCTGTTTGTTTTTGCCCACACCTTCACCCAGTAATTTTTCTTTTAAGTAAACTCCCATCTGGAATTTTCTTGCGTGGTCCGGGCCCCATGAAGAAATTAGGTTGTATGTGGGTGACTGGTGGTAATTCCTTTGAAGAACTTCTTGCAATTTTGATTTACTGTCAAAAACAGCATTTTTAAGAAGTCTTTGCCAGCTTGTAAGAATGGTTTTTGAAATGAACTTGCGAGAGACGTCGATACCCTGATCGAGATATATCGCCCCAATTAATGATTCGAAAGTATTGGCAAGAATTGAATTATTTGTTCTGCCAAGCGTATCTTCCTCCCCTTTGGAAAGAAAAAGATACTGGCCTAACTTTAACTCTTTGGCTACATCTGCAAGTGTTTCTGTTCTTACCAGGGCGGCACGATATTGTGTCAATTCCCCTTCCGGGCTTTGAGGTAACTTTTCAAAAAGGTGATGGGAAACTACTATAGACAAAACACTGTCGCCCAAAAACTCAAGGCGCTCGTTGGATTGGCCCTTAAAATTTTTGTGCTCGTTGAGATACGAACGGTGAATGAAAGCATTTTTGAGAAGCTCGACGTCGTTAAAGGATACCGAGAGCTTCTTTTGAAGTTCTTGAAGTTTTGCGCCGGGAAGATTATTTTTGGAAAGTTTAGCTGGCCGTATCGATATTTTCATACAAGTACGTAACAAGATCCGATACTTTGATAAAAGAAGGTATTTTTTCCTCCGGGATTTTGATATCGTATTTTTCTTCCAAGGCGGTAATTAAGTCTTCGATCTCAAGATCTGTTATGTTTAGATCCTGGTCCAGTTCCATGTCTTCTTCAATGTTTTCACTCTCTACTCCGAACTGGTTTTCTATTATTTTTTTGATATCGTCTAAAATCTCTGTGTCGGTCATAATTTAGTTAATAGTTAATAGTTAATAGTTAATAGTTAATAGTTAATAGTTAATAGTTA
>JBBTUN010000007.1:0-20822 GCA_038063735.1 Patescibacteria group bacterium | reverse complement strand
TAGTTAATAGTTAATAGTTAATAGTTAATAGTTAATAGTTAATAGTTAATAGTTAATAGTTAGTTGATCTTGGTTTTCGGTTTGGCTTTTATTATTGATCCCAGGACTCCATTTACAAAGGAGGCTGACATGTCGGAGCCGTATTCTTTGGCAAGCTCTACCGCTTCATCGACGACAGCCTTGTAGGGCTCTTTAGCTTTTTTGAACAAGAGTTCCCAAATTGCAAGTTTTAGTATGGCAAGATCGATTTGGGCGACCTGATCTATCGGCCAGCTGGGAGCATTTCTGCTGATAAGCAATTCAATTTGCTTTGATTTTGCCAAAACCTGCGCTTCAATCGAATTTTTTTCCGGCAACACTGTCTTATTAAATGAATTTATAAATAAATTTTTCATAATGTTTACCCTGGCAATATGTCTTGGGTCATCCTTTTTTTTCATCTTTTTTAACTAATTCTTTTGGGCCTTTACCGTAAGCGCCACAAGCGGCGCATACTCTGTGGGGCAGTCGTGGTTTGCCGCAGTTTATGCATTTAATGAGTGTTGGCAATGTGAGCTTGATTGTCGCCTTTCTGGTCCTTGTTCGGGACTTTGCATGTCTTTTTTTAGGTAAAGGTGTCATATTTCAGTTTCTAATAACTGGCTACTATTTTTAAGTATAAACGGAAGAAGCGTCAGGGTGTCAATGCGTCAAAGTGCCAGTGACTGACCAGGTGGCGTATTGATACTGAGAAGCTTCTCCGTTTTGGGGATTATATGGGGAATGAGGTTGTGAGTCAAGCTTCATCAAACGTTAACTAGTTTGGCTGGGACAATTCAACCTGGATTTTATTTAATTTTTCTTTTAGTAGGGGAAAATTGTCTATATGCGAGTCGGTTTTTAGGAGTTCCCTGGCATGCTTTTGTGCCATGGTAATAAGCTTTATGTCACCAATGTCGGCGATTTTAAAATTTTCGAATCCTGATTGTTTAAGGCCAAAGATTTGTCCGCTGCCCCGGAGTTTCAAGTCTATTTCGGCGAGTTCGAAACCCACGTGAACTTTTTCCATGCTCTTGAGGCGTTTTGTAGATTGCTCCTGATTGGCATCTGTAAATAAAAAACAATAGGATTTGTGTTCGCCCCTGCCCACCCTGCCTCTTAACTGGTGGAGTTGGGCAAGCCCAAAGCGCTCGGCCGATTCGACCATGATTATTGAGGCATTAGGTACGTCTATGCCTACTTCGACAACCGGTGTGGCGACCAATACGTCTATTTTGCCTTTTTTGAATGTGTTGATGATTTTTTCTTTGTCTTTTGACTTTAGTCTTCCATGGAGAAGGCCAAGTTTTACGCTTTTTGTAAATTTTGTTTTTAGTTTTTCAAATTCAACGGTCGCTGCTTTTACGGTTGTCATGGATTCTGACGGTTCTACAAATGGCGTGATAATAAATGCCTGCCTGCCGCTGGTGACTTCCCTCTCGATGAATTTATAGCAGTCGGATCTTTTTTTGTTAGGAACAACAAAGGTGGATATTTTTTGGCGACCCCTGGGCATCTCGTCCAAAATTGAGAGGTCAAGGTCCCCATAAAGAGTAAGCGCCAAGGTTCTTGGGATGGGGGTTGCAGTCATGGTTAAGAGGTGGGGTGTTAACTTTTGGTTATGCGTCATAAAAAGTTGGGCGCGTTGGGCAACGCCAAATCTGTGCTGTTCGTCAACGACGACAAAACCAACGGTGTTTTTGGCTTTATAAGACGTTAAGAGCGCATGCGTCCCGCAGGTAACATTACCGGCCTCTTTTTTGTTTGCAGTCCATATGCCTACTTTTATGCCAAAGGGTGTCAAAAAATCTGAAATAGATTTAAAATGCTGGAAAGCTAAAATTTCTGTTGGTGCGGCAATTAATGTATCGAAGCCGCCACTATTGGTTATTAGCGCGCCGACTGCTGCCAGTACGGTTTTTCCTGAACCCACGTCTCCTTCCAGGAGTCTATTCATAGGTATATTTTTGCTAAGATCCTCGGACACCTCTTTTATTACTCTCGACTGCGCACCAGTCAAAGTAAAAGGCAGATTTTTTATGAAACGTTCAACAAGCGAACTATCTGTTTTAAGTTTTGGAGCCGTGCGACTTTCGTGCCATTCTCTTTTTCGCATTTGAGAGATGATTTGCGTTAGAAATAATTCGTCAAAGGCAAGCCTTTTTGTGGCAGTTTCAACGTCGGTATAATTTTGGGGGAAGTGAATTTTGTTAAGGGCTGTTTTTAGATCCGTCAATTTTTCCGCAAGTAATATTTTTTGCGGCACAAAGTCTGAAAGGTTTTGAGTATATGAATGGATAAAAACCCTTATTTTTTGCCTGAGCCATTTTGATGTGACCCCTTCCGTTTCCGGGTAGATAGGGACCAGGCGCCCGGTGTGGGTAGTATCTTGACTGTCCTGATCAAGACCTGGTCTTGGATGCTGAAAGGTGCTTTTTAGTATTTCGTATGTTGGAGAAATTAATTTTGGTCTTGAGCCTTGTGTATCCACTTTGCCGGAGAGTGATATATGGGTTCCGGCTTTAATATTTTTTGTTAAGTATGGTTGGTTAAACCAAATAACATCTATTACCCCCGATTCGTCTGCAACTTGGGCATTAGTCAAAAATTTACCGATTCTGGTTCTTACGTTTTTGATTTGCCAGACAACACCCTGAATTGTTAGTTTTTCACCTGGGTTTGTGTTTTGAATAGTTGCAATATGCGAAAAATCGTCATAGCGAAATGGAAAGTGGTAGATTAAATCCTCAAGCGTATTTATCTGGAGTTTTTTTAACCTTAGCGCATAATATTTTCCTACCCCGGTCAGATAATCTACTGATAAATTAGGATCCATATTCAGACAGGTCAAAGTGTAAAGTGTAAAGCTGAAAGTGTAAAGCCGGAGCCTTTTATTGGAAGCCGTAGATTAGGTAGAGGGCAAATTGGCCGACTAAAAAACTAAGGACGACGATGACGAACACGGCTTTCCAGAGAAATTTCAAATAAGAGTGTTTCCAAAGTTTCATCTTAATAAATGTATCACTTCAATGTGTTTGGTGTAAACAAAAGCTACAAAAGTATCAAAGGTATCAAAAGGATCAAATGTGTGAGGTTGTGGCTATTCTACCTTGGCGAAAATTTTCTTGCCTACTTTTAAGGCTTGGCCTTTTGACAGTTTTACTTTACCATCTGTTGCGACTTTGCCGTCTATTTCTATTGCTCCCTGGTCCAGGAGTCTTTTAACTTGGGATTTGCTATCAATGAGTGTTGTGACCGCATCCAAGATGGAGGTGTCCGCTTTGACTTTAACGTCGAAGCTTTGGGGCAAGTTGCCTTTTTGAAATTTAGATTCAAATTCTTTTTGAGCTTTTGTTGCTGCTTCTTGACCGCTAAGCTGCTTTACAATCTCAAAAGCCAGAAGCTTTTTATATTGAATTGGATTTACACCGTTTTGTATTTCTTTTTCCATTGCTTTTATTTCTTCCAGGCTTACATCCGTCAGATATTCCAATGCTTTTATTATTGCGCTGTCCGGGAAGTTCATAACGCCGCCAAAGATTTCTTCGGAAGGTGCTGTCAATGCTATTGCATTGCCCGTGGTTTTACCAAGTTTGTTGCCATCGCTATCTACAAGAAGTGGCGTAGTCATCACAAATTTATTTTTTCTTTTCATCTTATGCATCAAGTCGCGTCCCATCATCATGTTAAATAGCTGGTCACTTCCGCCAACCTCAACATCGACGTCCATTGCTACCGAATCGTAGCCTTGCATGACCGGATATAAGATTTCGTTCATGGAAATGTCCTCGTCGTTTTCGAGTCTTTTTTTAAACATGCCCCTCTTTATTACTTGCTGATAAGTTACTTGGGATGCAAGGTTGAGGAATTCGGCTGTGGATAACTTCTCGAGCCAATTGCTATTAAACATTATTTTTACAGGATTTTTTCCGTTAAAATCTAAGATTTTCCCTGCCTGTTCTTTGTAAGTTTTGGCATTTTTTTGAACAATTTCTTTTGATAGAAGCGGCCTTGTTTCCTCTTTTCCTGTTGGATCTCCTATCTGTCCCGTAAAGTCGCCAATCAGGAAAATTACTTCGTGGCCTAAATCCTGCCATTGTTTTAACTTCCGAAGCCCGACCATGTGTCCGATGTGGAGTTCGGGTGCAGTTGGGTCGAAACCCTGGTACACTCTTAGTTTCCGACTTTCAGCAAGTTTTTTTAAGCTATCTCTGTTCGGTAAGACTTCGGCTACCCCACGAGTAAGCAGTTCGTCTAATTTATCCATGAATAGATATTACAATTTAATGGGTTGGTGTGGCAATTGTTGAGCTTCTTTTTACCTAAGGTTGCTCTTTTAAAAAGGCCGTATGGGCTGCACTAAAATGCGATATAATACCAGTCAGTACAAATTGTATGAAGTTTTCCTCAAAGTTAGGCAGGCGCAAATTCTCATCTAGAGTTGCTAAAATTTCCAACTATGACCACCCTTTTACGTCATCTTCCAGTTTTGATAGAAGGCGTTTTTGGATAAGATTTTTTGGCCTTTTTTCCACACTCGTATTCTTTTCGTTAATAGGCCTTATCGTTTTTATGATGTTTGCATTTATCGTGTTTGCAAAAGATTTGCCTTCTCCAAACAAGCTAACTGCCCGGGATTCTTCACTGTCAACTAAAATTTATGACCGCCATGACAAGCTTCTTTATGACATATATGGTGATAAAAACAGGGCGCTTGTTAAATGGAATGAGCTGCCCCCTTACGTTAAGGAAGCAACAATTTCTATAGAAGATAAGGATTTTTATAAACACGGCGGGTTTTCTTTAACCGGTATTGCCAGGTCTTTTCTAAACCTGGTTGTTTTGAGGAGGGTTTCCGGTGGAGGTTCCACAATTACCCAGCAGGTTGTTAAGAATACGCTTTTGTCCAGTGAACAGACACTAACAAGAAAATTGAAAGAGTTTTTCTTATCGATTCAGGTAGAGCGCAAATATACAAAGGACGAAATACTGCAAATTTATCTTAACGAAGTGCCTTATGGGGGTACTGCATGGGGAATTGAAGCCGCTGCCCAAACTTATTTTGGTAAAGAGGCTCGCGATTTGACAATGGCGGAGGCGGTAATTTTGGCCGGCCTACCCCAAAGGCCCAGTTTTTATTCTCCTTATGGAACTAATCCTAAAGCGTATGTAGCCCGGGCAAATGATGTTGCGCGCCGCATGCGGGAAGACGGAAAGATTGCGAAGGATCAGGAAGAAAAGCTGAAGCAGGATATTCCAAATGTCGAATTTTCTCCCAACGATCAGGGTATAAAGGCGCCGCATTTTGTTTTTTATGTTAAGGATTTGTTAACTCAAAAGTACGGAGAGAAATTTGTTGAACAAGGAGGGCTTAAGGTAAAGACAACACTTGACCTTGAATTGCAGGAAAAGGCTCAAAAGATTGTTAAGGAAGAAGTTGATAAACTTGCCGATTTTAAGGTTGGTAATGGATCGGCCGTGGTTATGGACCCCAAGAATGGCCAAATACTTTCTATGGTTGGCTCAAAGGAGTATTTTGCGAAGGACTACGATGGTCAGGTCAACGTCGCTATGTCTCTGCGGCAACCCGGGTCTGCTCTTAAACCTTTTACCTATGCAACAGGTTTTAAGGCAGGTTATACGAGTGCAACAGTGCTTATGGATGTCCTCACAGAATTCCCGGGAGGTATTGGGCAGCCTCCTTATAAGCCGGTTAATTATGACGGGAAATATCGTGGTCCGGTGCAGATAAGGTTTGATCTTGGAAATTCCCTGAATGTTCCAGCCGTTAAAATGACGGCTCTAGTGGGCATTAAAAATATGTTGAGGACGGCATATGACGCCGGAATTGAATCTTTGGAACCATCGGACGAAAATTTGAAGAGGTTTGGGCTTTCGGTAACCTTGGGTGGCGGTGAGGTAAAACTTCTTGAGCTTACAAACGGTTATGCGACTTTTGCAAATCAGGGACAGGTAAACGAACCTGTAGCGATACTGGAAGTTCGTGATAAGAGCGGGAAAATTCTGGAAGAGGTGAAAGAATCAAAATCTAAACGGGTAATTGGTGAAGATGTTTCTTTCTTGATTTCTCATATCCTTTCGGATAACAACGCAAGAAGTACAGTTTTTGGTCCAAATTCCTTTCTCAATATTAGCGGAAAAACAGTGGCGGTTAAAACCGGAACTACGGATGACAAGCGGGATAATTGGGCGGTTGGTTACACGCCTAGCGTTGCTGTCGGAGTTTGGGTTGGGAATAATGACAATTCGCCCATGAACCCCAAGATTGCTTCCGGTATTACAGGTGCAACACCTATTTGGAACAAGATAATCGCTGAGGCTTTATTCGGGAAACCCGCGGAGAATTTTAATAAGCCGGATAATGTGAATGCCATAGAAATAGATGCTTTGGGTGGTGGACTTCCCTGTCGGGATATGCCCAAACGAAGTGAATATTTTATAAAAGGGACGGAGCCAACAAAAGATTGCAATGTAGAGAAAACGTTGGATGGGCGTGAATACTATGTCTTTGTGGAATTTGATCCTGTCTCAACTGACGGCAGGAATAGATGGCAGGAGGCAATAGATGAGTGGGCAAAGGGGCAAGATTCTAAGTACCAGCCGCCAAGCGGGTTAAAGAACGAACCTACCAAAAACCCTGACGATATTAGGGTTAACATGAGGAAGCCTGAGGATCATGTAAAGGTGGATTTTAATATCGAAAGTGAAGCGGATGTTGAAACAGGTAGGAAGATTACGAAAGTGGAGTTTTATATAGATGGAACGGTTAAGGATACGAAAAATGGAAATGACAGTAATGTTAAGTTTAGCTATCAATTTGCCCCGGCCAATAAAGGCAAACATAAGGTAAAGATAAAAGCGTACAACGAGGCGGGGAAAGACGCGGAAAGTGAAGTAACGGTGTCTGTTGGAGAAGATTGGAAAGATTAAGAAATAAAAAGGGTTTGGTAATCACTTCAAATACTTATCGAAAAAATCCACAGATCTTTTTGCTGCCAGCTCGAAGGCCGGAGATGATAAGTTGTGGTCTGCGCCATTGTATGAGTAAAACTCACTTACCTTACCTAAATCGTCCAGTGATTTTTTAAGGTTTTGGGAAAAAAGTATTGGTACAGTTTCGTCTGCTGTACCGTGATGTATTTGGATTGGTGCGGAAATATCTTTTAGGTAAGATCTTGGATCTATTTTCTGCCAGAACTGGCTACCCTCTTTAGGTTGTTGATATTTGTCTATAAATTGTTGTCTGGTTTGTCGTCTTGGATCCTGTTCTCTTTGAGACGGTCTCCATCCATTTCTGCGCATCCAGTTGTTTATCGTTTCGTCGTATGTGCCAACAACCCCTCCCCAAATAATTCCTGCTTTAATGTCGCGAGTTATAACCATACTTCTTAGAGTTATGTTTCCTCCAAGTGAGTGTCCCCACATGCCGATTTTTTGAGGATTAACGTCTGTGTATTTTCTAAGCGATGAGAGAGCGTTCAGAACATCGATAGTGTATGCCGGAGAATAATATGCCCCTTCAGGGAACCCTTCGGAGTTTCCATTGCCGCGGTAATCTGATTTAAAAACGACGTAGCCGTTTCTTGCAAAATTGTCAAAATATGCAACGTATTTTTCTGTAGTTCTATATTCTTCCGGCGGTATGTAACCATGATTGAAAATTATAGCTGGACAACCGTCCTGTGGTCTTGGAGTGGTAGGTACGCTTAATAAACCGTATATTTTTAAACCTTCCGATTTGTAAGAGGCAATGTACCTGTTGTAATTGGAGCCGGGCGTTAGTGTTTGCTCAAGCGTCAAATCGCTTCCGGGATAGTCGGCCTTTCTCATTTCTTCGATCATTAAGGGGTTGGTGGGTAAACTGCTTTCAAGTCCCCCCTGGTTTTGTTCCGGTGTGAGCGAAGAATGTTTTTGGTTTTGGTAGAGGTAGAACCCGGAAATTATGACGATAATTAAAGCTACTGCCAGGAGCAGAAATCTACGCATTGAGGTGCTATTTTATCATGTTTTACTGTTTTTCGAGTGTCAGTTCGTTGCCTTTCGGAGTGCGGATGGTTACTTTGGCCGATTTTGGTTGGCTCGTTACTTTTTTGTTGAGCTACGGGTGACGGGCTAGTTGGACTTTTTACTTTCTTCGTTTGTGGAAAAAGGTGAAGGTTGCAAACTGGGACTTGGTGCTGCGGTGCTTGCCGCTTCTACAGTCCAGTCGCTATAAGTTGATCGGAGTTTCCTGTTTTACTTAAAGCTGGATTCGCGTGGGCAATTAGTACTAACAAAAAACCAGTTCTGCAAAACCCCAAGCCTTATTGCTTTGTAAGTGAATGACTTTAATAACTTTGCTGCCAACATACGTGGGCAGTTTTGGGAGTATTATACACAACTATTTAAATGTTAGCTTGTCCCCCTTTTGGGTTTTTGATTTTTGGATGGTGCCCGTTGGCAGCTCGATAACCAGTGAATGCATTGGATTGTATATGAAAATGCGGTTTGGTTTTAGGCTTTTGACGCTTACTACTTTATTTTGCGAGTCCAAAATTAAAACGTCGATCGCGCTTTTTAGTAAAAACGTGTGAATACCGAAACGTGTTTTAAACATTAGGGATCTTGGATTACTTTTTCTCAGGAGTCCTAAGATTTTATCTGTGGTTGACCTGGCTTCCTTAAGATTTGTCGACAGCAGTGTTTTTTTCGTAATGTTCTTGAGGGTCATGTACTTATAATTATACGTATTTTGCGGTTTGCACCTAGTGTTTGTTTGTAAGATTTTTATGAGGTTGTTGGAAAGTTTTGGCCCATCGCAATGCACCTGAATGGGCCACTTTACTTATTTACTTAGAAGCTTCTTCTGTCTTAACTTCTGCAATTGAAGCATCCTTCGCATCTTCCTTTTTGTCTTCAGTCTTTGTATCATCGTTCATTTATGTGGTCCCCCTTCCTTGCCACACTATAGCACCGCTAGGACTATAAAGATAGACTACAGGGTATTTTAAAATATTATTTGACGCAGTTAGAATTGCCTTTTTATGCGCCAGCGGCGGTTAATCCTGCTTTGCCCTATAAGCCGGTTGGGTGCCTCCGACAATGCTGGTGATTCGGTTGCAAAGTCCTGGGGAAAAACTGTTTCGATGCCGCTGGTTATCGGACTTTGCCTGGCGAGATGTTCAACCGCAATCCAGGCCGGGTATGTTGGCACCGGGGTAAATGGCATTTTAGGGTTTTGTTTATGGAAGGTGCCGTCTGTTTTATAGGACACACGCGATAGTTGCGACCCAATGTACTTAGTCCAATCCGGATACGGTTCAAGTTGTTTGCCCATTTCTACTACTGCTCCGGTTATTTTGTCTATTTGGCCGGGCGCTAAGTTCTTAATGCTTGATCGTATGTCGTGATGAAAGAGCGGTTTTTGCATCATTCGTGATACTTCTTGGGAGCCGACTGGGGAATCATAAGGGAATTTCATCCCATATCTTATAAGCAGCGTTGACAGAATTTTATTGTCTACGGGTATTTTTTTTGAAACATCATCCAGGATGTGTCTAAAAGGTTCCTGGTCGAAAAAATCCTGGCCTTCGACAAGTTTTTCCGGGGCTTCTATGTCTATGTAATCTACTTTTGGATTTTCGCCTGATGGATCGCTCATTAGTTCATTTTACACCCTGTTGTTTTGTGATAAGGAAGATAGTATACTGGGCGCAATGTCAAAGCAGGTGGTGATTGTCGGTGGAGCAGTTGTAGTAATTGCCATTGTGGCAATAGCCGGCTTCTTTATGATGTCCAAGTTGACGAAATCTTCCGATGAAATTGCCCAGAAGCAGGATTCAAAATCTCAAGAGAGTGGGACTTCCGTATCTAAATCTTCAATTAAAAGCTTACTTGGTGGGGGTAAAAATGTTAATTGTAAAATAACTTATCCGGAAAATGGAGGTAGTGGAAATATTTATGTCTCCGACAAAAAGTTCCGTGGTGATTTTGTGACTTCAGTTGGCGGAAAGAGTACGGAAACCCATGTTATTTCGGACGGAGAGTTTATGTACTCTTGGTATGGTACAACCGGTACTAAGTTTAAAGTTGATGCGGTCGGGGCACCGTCTCCTGCTGCAAGCGCGCAGCCACAATCTGCGGACTTGGACAAGCAAGTTGACATGGACTGCTCGAGTTGGGGCGTTGACGGCTCTAAGTTTACAGTACCGACCGACGTTAAATTTACGGATCTTTCGGAAATGATGAAAACACAACAGAGCGCGCCTACAGGCGGTGCGGCTCCAGCAACATCCGGCAAATCGTATTGTGACGCCATAAGCGATGCGCAGGCAAAAGCGGCTTGCAAGAGTTCGGGCTACTAATTAAATCTTTCAGGTAAATTTTGTAAAAGTGTTAAGCGGGAAACAGGGCGTTTTTGCCGTGGGTTAACTCCAGATAAATAGTGGGGTTGGTGGCGATAAAGTCGTGGTTTTTGTAGTCGTAAGTGTTTTTACCAAGGTTACTAACAATGCCGCCCGCTTCCCTTACAAGTAGAGCCCCCGGCGCATAATCGTAATCGGCGCCATGTGGGTCAATGCATATTCTGCCGTCCAGTTTACCTTGGGCGATAAGCGCAAATTCGTAACCGCAGGTAATAGAGTGGAAGAGAACAGTTTTATCAACAACGTCCAAATACTTTTTAATAGATTTTTTATCCTGGAGTTTTGATTCAACGGACATATAAGACTCGGCCAACGTTCTTTCGCTCACCCTTAGGGGTTTGCCGTTTAATTTGGCTCCGTTATTCTTTGATGCGGAAAACATTTCTGCCGTAACAAAGTTATAGATAACAGAGACCACAACTTCGCCTTTATCGACAAGCGCAATCATGGTGGTGCAGATCGGGATCCCGCGAACATAGTGGGCCGTTCCGTCTATCGGGTCCACAAGCCAAAATTTTTCGCCTGTGTTTTTGCTGCCGCTTTCTTCTCCTACAAAGCCAAAGTCCGGAGTGCGGTCGTTAAGCTTTCTGGCGATTAGGTTTTCGGCATCAATATCAAATTGAGTAACAATATCTGCGGGAGATTTGGATTTACTCTTAATGTCTTCTATTTTGCCAAAATGGGGTGCGATGAACCGGCCGGCTTCGCGGGCCACGTCAATTGCTATTAACTCCAAGTCGTCCATTTGTGCGAGCCGCATGGAGAGATTATAGCAGTAAAGTGGGCAGCGAGTAGTATGTAGTAAGTATAAAGTGGATTCTGAGGCCTTTTACCAAGGTCACCTTGTGAGTTGTTTGCCGAATAACTTTGTGGCTAAATCATTCTCTCTGTCCGGCAGATACTTGCTATACGCCAGGATGTTTGTCTTGACAGCAGGTGATAGCTGTGTTGGACCAGTTTCTCCCCAGTAGAAAATGATGTCGTCGACTAATGATTTATATTCCCTGGCCTGTGATACAACCATAAGCATTGCTCCAAACGATTTTGCGTCCCGAACGGAGGCTTGTGTACGCTCATCCTGTTCCGGCTGTCCTTTTAGTTTGATCATCATGAAAGATTCCACTGCCGGTATCATCCTTGCGGCTACATCTGCATATTCTTCCATCTTCGATTTAACATAGTCAGTTGGGGTAAAGTTTGCCCTTATCAGGGCGGCATAGTGTTCGTCGTTTTCGAATATTTGAACCGGCTTTAGACCCCTGGTTTTGGCCATTGTTTTTGCAGCTTCCATGAGCTTGAGAGATTTTCTAAAAGATCTTAGTGCAGCTTCCGGAGGAATTGATTGCGCGACCAGATTGCCTAGCGTTTTTTTATCTTTCTGGGAGAGCGGTTGCTGCATGGGTAATACTTCTTTGGGCTGACTATCCATGATTAATTCGACCATAGTGTAACGCGTGAAATCCAGAGCGACTGCAGGAATTTGCGAAGGATTGACGAGTGCCATCTCAATCATTCCTGTTGTCGTTGCTACTCTTTTTTCTAATACCTGTGCAGTGGTTTGTGGGCTAGCTTCCGGGTCGTCCAGTTTTTCCCTCTCGATATTTTTCCAAAACCGCTTTGCCATAGCTTGTGCCAAAGCTCTTATTTCGGACGGAATTGGTTCCTGATCAATTGTCATTGCTGTGGAATTATAGGGGTTGTCGAGTCTGGGCGCAAATTAGATAGTGACTATACCCTGCACCTATTTTCTGTTATATTGCTTTTTATGGAAGAGAAGTGTCCTAAATGCGGCAATCCGCTTAGTCCGGTTACCGAAACTCCCACAGGCAGGCAGCTGCAAAGATGTTCGACAGGCAGCTGGAATAAAGAAACTCACAAAACGGAAGGTTGCGACTATGTTAAATGGATTGTGGCCGAGCCTAAAGAACTGGATGAAAAATGCCCAAAGTGTGGTTCGCCTGTTGTTATGTCTGTTACCCGCTTTGGTAAGAAAATGAAAAAGTGCTCCACAAACAGTTGGAACGCTGAAACTAAAAAGGCGGAAGGCTGCGACTTTGTTGAGTGGATAAGCGGTACTACGGAAGAACTGGATGAAGATTGCCCAAATTGTGGCAATAAGCTGGTGCTTTACACAACGTCTGCCGGCAAAAAGATGAAAAAGTGCTCCACGGGCGGCTGGGACAGTGAAAAGCGGGTTGCTACGGGTTGCACATATATAGAATGGTTAAAGCCCGGAGACTATGCCAAAAAAATAGATAGCGGCGGAGAAGAATTTTTACCCCCTGAGCCGGAAGAAGAAAAACCTACAGCAAAAGCATAAATAAGAATTCGGCCTTGACCCTGATGTCGGTTATTTTTCGATTTTTTTGGCGGCCTGGCGGTAGTGGCAGAAGTCGCAATCTGTCCCCGGCTGAGGTATAGAATCGCCTTTTAAACAAGCTATGGCATCTTTAATGGTCTTTTCTACCCACCCGTCGTCGCCTTCGTACGGGATTAGCTTAATATCAAATTCCAACTTGGCATCAAAAGCTTCTTTGTCCGTTTTTCCGTTGCAGTAAACAAAGTAACCGGTTCTGCTTACCTTAAAGCCGTTTTTTCTAAACAACCATTGGTAAATTTCCATTTGGCGCTTGTAGCCGATTTGCCAATCGGCATCCAGGTTTACCTCATCTTCTTTGCTCGTTGCCTTGTAATCCACGATTATGTACTCCCCGCCCGGGGCCAGCCAGACATCGTCTACACCACCCGTTACAGTTACATTGGTGCCACCTATTTTAAATGTAATGCCGGCGCGCAGTGAGTCACGCCACATGTCCATATCTTCGTGATCCAGGGGTATTGCGTCCACTCCATAGTGTGTCATCAGGGGGTGCGGCGTGCCATTGGCGCGGTGAGTGTCGAATTCTTTTTTAAGAAGCTTGTCGACTGCGGAATTTAAGGAAAACGGGTAGCCTGGCGGTTGGGCAACACCAAGTTTGCGGTCTAAATAAAAACACCTTGGGCAATTTAGGAACAAATCAATTTTGCTGCGGCTTAACCTAAATTCCTCCTTTTCGTTATATAAATTTCTGGTTCGTGTTGGATTGTAGTATTGGGACATCTAGGAAGAATGGTACAGGTTCGAGATTGATGAGTCAAACAGATATGGCTTTATTTTCCCTACCGGGCCAGGGAGAGGATAAGAGTCGCTACTATTAAAATTATTGCCAGGGAATAAAGTAAGGTAAAAGCGAGAATGTTTATGGCTTCCCCTATTTTATTTTTGGCCACGGCCAAATATGCCGGATAACCAAAAACGAACGTTCCTGTAACTGCGGCCGAAAAAATAAAGAGTAAAAGCATCAGGAAAAAGCCGGGTTTTATTGTGCTTTTGGACATGAAATTGAAAAATAGGGCGATTGCGCCGCAGTATAAAACCGTGCTTAATGTGGAAATCAGTCTTACAGTCGACCCTGTTTGTTTTTCCAAATACTTCAACATAAGCTAAGGATTACTTCTATTTTGAAGAGAAGTTAATTTTGGGTTTGCACTGAGTATATCGCAGTGTTTACGCTGAACGAAGTGAAGTGAAATGTGGTAATTTAAATTAACTGGTTATGTTCACATTAATTTTATCTAAAGTAGCATACGTTGGCGCAATATTTTTGTTGTCTTTTTTGTTCTCTGTTTTGTATAGGCGAATATTAAAGTTTTTCAAAAGCACTAGCATTGCAAAAAGGGCAAAGCCCAATATTGGAACTGCCGACCGGTTGGTTAGGTTATTTTTGGCCGTAATTCTATTGGTTTGGGGTTTGTTATCCTGGAGTCCTGTGGTTTTGTTTTTCTCGGGTTTTTGTTTTTATGAAGCATTTGCCAAGTGGTGCGGATTCTATGCGATCGTTGGCAAAAACACTTGTTCCCTATAGTACGCAAATACTTTTTTCATAATTTATCGGAATTATAGTACAAAGAATAAAACCAAAGCGTTCACATTGAGCGAGGAGAAATGAAATGTGTCAAGCTATTTTTGATATAAGACAAAATAAGGCAATTTTCTAGGCCGACATAATTAAACATCCAGTAATTTGCTCTTCTTGCAGTTGCCGAAAGCTGCCGCTTTTTAAGATTTATTTTTGCCAGGTAGCCAAAGACAAAAATGCCCAGAATTGAATGGGAAATTAAACGGTGGCTGCCAATTAAGGGTGAAGTTAATTCCCCACAATTGTGCCTGTGGGGAATTTGTGCCAAAGCGCGGCTATCGGCTGGTCAATGTCCGGTACAGCCCCCTATCGTGTTGGCAATGAGGGCAACAACAGCCGTTGCGAGGGTAATCTGGGGCCGTAAACGGTTGGGTGGCAACTACATAGGAAAGAGCGGCAAATGCCGCAAGATCGTGGGTTCTACCTGTCACATTTTAAGCGTGTCATATTTTAAAATTTGGTATTTGAATTACTGCAAGGTGTGGGTTGCCTGAACTGTGCCGCCGGCTTTTAAATTTTCTTGATTTAGAACTTGTTTTTTAATGGGCAAAAAATACTGGCCGCCTTTTATTGGGAAAAGAGATGTTTTCCAGGTTGTTTTGCCAATTGTTGCGGTTACTCTGATACTACCCCACCCGCCAGGTCTGACTTTTGGCACACAATTTTCGGGAATGGGAATATAGTGCCAGGGAGAATCCATTCCGAAAACATTGATTTTGGCCCTAACTTCGTATATTTTGGGCACAACACCTTGCTTGCCGGTTTTGTTTGGCATTTTTCCTTTCGTATTTTAAAGCGAAAACCTTTTTAGATTAACCCTGTGCGTTTTTTCTTTGCATGAAGCAATCTCTGCAGTAAACCGGTCGGTCCCCAGAGGGCTGAAAAGGAACTTGTGTATCTTTACCACAATTACTGCACTTTACATTGTAAAGTGTACGACCTTGCTGGTCTGTACCTGCCGGTTCTGCGGCTGGCGTAGTTGATGGCTCATCTTTTGCAATTTCTTCTTTTGGTTCTTCCTCTGTTGTAACTTCTGCAGGTTTTTCTTCTGCTTCGGCTTCCGGTTCGGCTGCAGGTTCTACGGTTGTTTCTTCTGCTGCGTCGCTTACTGGTTCGTCTGTTGTTGCATTATCATCATCTGACATTATTAAATCACCTCCTCTGTGTGTATTTTACCCTAAATCGGAGCAAAAAAGCTTCTATGTATATTCTGGCGAAGTTTTTTTGCAATTTAGTCGATTTTGGATAGTTAGTTTATGCTCGGAAATTATATCTGCGGGTTTATTGGGTAAAGGGTTATAGCATCGGAGGTCGTGCGCATTTTTGTTAATGGTTGTATAATTTGCGGCCATGGTAGATTCGGAACCGAGTTTGAATATCGAGGCAGAGAGGCTTGTGCCCGGCGAGGTTTTGGTTTTTCCGCAGCCGGCTTTTTTGGTCGGTGCTGCTTGGGCGTTTGCGGAGATTAGTGAGCATGATCCTAAAATGAGAGAGGCTAAAATGCTTCGGGTGCTTGACGTGCTGACAGGCGAGTATGGCCAAATTTTAGATGCAATAAGCGCCCACGTTGGACAAAAAAGAGTAGTTCTTGCGAAAAATCTATTGGAGCCCGTCCTTGGACTAGTGATGGATATTAGCTATTTGGATTTTAGCCTGAAGGACCCTGTGGGTTTTAGAAGCGTAAGACTTTTGGCAAATAGCGAAAAAAGCAATACCTGGCTTCGGGATGTTTGCGCAAAGTATGATGACGAGACATTTGTGAATCCTGCTCTTTTTGGCGTGGAAAATATTGATGGTGTAACGTTTAGTGGGTTTGCGGAAGGCGGAAGAGTGTTAAAAGTTGATAAAACTCTTTTAGTATCCGAGTGTTTGTGGGACAGGCGGAAAAATGATGAAGGCGCTGCGCGGCTTTTGCAGCGTGGATATAAAATGGCTCCATTGCCGGTGCCTATTAATAAAATAAGGCCGGTGCATGCGGACCATTCGCACATAGACAGCCATGCAGCTTTGATAAAAGACCAAAACGACAACCCACAACTACTGGTTGCCAAGAGTTATTTATTGCAAGGAGGAGGCACAAGTAAAAAGGCTAGATATGCTGCGGAAACTGTCGGTGTGCCTGTAGTCGTTGTGGATGATAAGGAGTTTCCAGGCCTGGCGTTTAATCTTATTCAGTTTGCAGACAAGTCCGTTATTGTGACTGCAGGTGCCGAGAGTTTGGCGGCTAAACTGCGAGAGCTTGTTGGGAGCGACAATGTCTGTGAAACAGGGTCTGCGATTCGGTTATTGCCGGTGATATTAGGTGGCAGTATAAGATGCCTGACGAATGTGATTGACAAGAAGGTTCTGGAAATTCTAAGTGAGGACTAAGCGGGCATTATTTTCTGACTTTTGCCCTTAGGTTTGTTTCCAGGGTTTTGGTGATTTTGGTTCGCTCGCGGTTTACTTCTGCTTGCGTTGGGGTGCCTGTGTGCATTTGATATGTAAGGCGTAAGGTTACGGATTTTTTTGCTTCCCCCAGTTTTGGACCCGTGAATATGTCCAGTATTTCGATTTTTTTGACTAAGGTAGACGCCTTTTTGATTTCGTGGGTAATATCTGTTAGTGGTGTGAGAACGGAATAGATTGCAGAAATGTCTTCGATTACGGGTGGGAACTTGGGAATAGGACGAAATTGGATGATGGCAGGTGGTTGATTGTAGATGGTTGTAAGGTTTAGTTCGGCGATAGCAACATTTGTGTCCAGGCCGAAATAATCTGCGGCTGTGGATTTTAACATTCCAATGCCGCCGACAAACTTATCGCCTACGCTCACAAATGCCCCTTGAGATTTTTCCGCTAAGGTACTTTCTGTTTTAAACTTACTAAATGTTGGTTTCCTGGCTACTGTCTCGAAGAGGTTTTCTACCAGGCCCTTTATTTGAGCAAAATTTGAGTTTTGAAGAGCAAAGGCAATTTTTAGGTCCTGGGTCGGCAGGCCGGTTTTTTGTTTGTCGAAGGTTTTGGCGATCTCGAAAATAGCGATATTGGATTTTAGATTTTGGTTTTTAGATATAACATCCAGAAGAGACGGAAGGATTGTCGGGCGCATAAACTGCCACTCTTCCGTTAATGGATTAGTTAGCTCTACCGCGTCTTTTTCGGCTATGCCTGTTGTTTTTAGCAGTTCTTTGGAAATAATGGAGTAAGTAATCGCTTCCGTTAACCCAAGCAGTTTGAGAGCACTTTTAAGATTGATTACTTTGGTTAAAATGCTATCGAGTCTGGGCTCTGGAGAACCTGTTGGGAGCACAGAGGGCAAATTGTGATAGCCGTAGATTCTGGCCACTTCTTCTATTAAATCGACGTCGTCTATTGTGTCTTTGGTGCGCCAGGAAGGCGGAGTTGCTTTTAGTGCCGCTATTTCGAGAGTGGTTTTAAAACCAAGAGATGTTAATATTTGGATCGCTTTAGCCGGATTAACTTCGATCCCCAGATATTTATTAAGTTTTGCAAATTGCAGACGAATTGTTTTTGCTTCCTGTTTATTAGGATAAATATCGATTAATTCGGAGGCGACTTTAGCCTTGGCTGTTTTTTTGGCCAGGTAAACTGCGCGGGAAAGGACTGCTTTTATACTTTCCTGGCCGACTCCCTTTTCGAAGCGGGCAGACGCATCTGTGCGGAAGGCAAGGGCTTGGGTTGTTCTTCTTATGGAAACGGGGTTGTAGCTTTGAACAAAGAAGACGACTCTTTTAGTCCTATTGGTGATTTGCGAATTTTGGCCGCCCATAATGCCGCAAAGATCGATTAGCTTTTTGGCGTCTTGAATTACGATGGTTCCCTTGGGCAAATCGCGCCTTATCGCGTCCAGAGTTGTAATCTTCTCCCCTACCCTGCTTTCTCTAAGCATCATTTTGGCGCCTTCTATTTTGTCGTAGTCGAATGCGTGCATAGGCTGGCCGGTTTCAAGCATTATGTAATTTGTAATATCTACGATGTTGTTAATAGGGCGAATGCCGCACTTTTCCAAGCGGTTTTTAATAATTGCCGGAGAATTATTGAGCTTTATTTCCAGAACTATTGCGGTAAATCGTGGGCAAAGTTTGTAATCCGTAACCAGCACATCCAAGCCTACTTTATTTGCTGTGTCCGGGTCTAAATTCAGGTCTAAACCCTTGGGCGGATTAAGCGTTGATTTGAGGTTATTTGCCAGGAGTATGGCGTTTGCTTCGCGTGCCAGGCCAAAAACAGAGTAGGCATCCGGCCGGTTGGTTGTTACCTCTACATCAAAAATATAATCTTCTTTACTTTTTTCTATGCGTTCCACAGACGGACCGGATGATGTAAGATAGGCGGCTATGGTTTTGGCTGCCGTATCGGTTTTTAGGTATTCGCGAAGCCAGGAAACAGGAATTTTGATATTCATAAATATAGTGATAAGTGATAAGTGATAAGCAAAGCTTTTCTGCGAATAAGTGATAAGTGAATCGACTTTTTGCTTTTTACTTTTTGCTTGCTACTCATTTTAAAATTGTTCCAGGAATCTTAAATCGTTTTGGTAAAAAAGCCTGATATCCGGCAGTTTGGTCTTCATAGAAATTGTGCGCTCCACTCCCCAGCCAAAAGCAAAGCCCATGTATTTTTCCGGGTCTATTTTGCCTGCTTTTAGGACATTTGGGTGGACCATTCCTGCACCACCGAGTTCTAACCAGCCGCTTTTGCACATCCGGCAACCGCGGCCGTCGCAAAGGTCACACGTTACGTCTACTTCAAACGAAGGTTCTGTAAAGCGAAAGTGGTGTGGACGTAAACGGGTTACACGTTTTGGTCCGAAAAAATGCGTAGTAAAAAAATCGAAAGTTCCCTTAAGCTGGGCTATCGAAACATTTTCGTCTACTAACAAGCCCTCGAACTGGTGAAACATAGGCGTATGGGAAACGTCTATCTGTCTACGGTAGCAGCGGCTAATATTAATCATGCGTATGGGTGGGTTTTTAACGGCTACCATTTCGCGGACTTGACCATTTGAGGTGTGCGGAGTTAAAACCTGTTTGCCCATTTTGGGGTCCGGGTTGGCTTTTATGAAGAATGTTTCCCAGTCGTCCCTGGCCGGGTGATCTTTGGGCATATTTAGAGATTCAAAAACGTAGTAATCCCAATCTACTTCCGGGTAACTTTGCAGGGAAAAGGCCAGTTTTTTAAAAATGTCTGTTATTTCTTCTATTGCCTGAGAAACTAAGTGCAAATGGCCGATTTTTTGCTTTTTTCCGGGGGCGGTTGGGTCGACTATTGGGACACTTAACAGTTGGCCTTTGACATTTGACTTGGCTTGTTCATATAGTTTTTCGAGTTCACGTTTGGCCTTGTTTATTGCAATACCAGCCTTGGGACGCTCTGGCCGGGTGAGTTTAGAAATTTCTTTTGTCAGGTTATTTAAGTGTGAGTTTTTGCCGAAAAAATCTAAGTATAGGTCATTAAGTTTTTTTGAATCCTGGACTTGGGCAAGTTTAAGTTGTGCGTCTGATAGGATTTTTGAGATTTTTTTATCCATTGGGATAATTATATAGGAAGTTCTCTACCAGGTCGAACAAGATGGACAAAAGGCCTGGCTTTGACTGTGTGGGGTTCGTCCACAAAAATGCCTCTCGTAAAAAGAATTAATTCTAGAAACGAGAGGCGAGGAAAAGGATAGCAAGGCGAAAAATTATTGTCAACGTATTGACAAGTCGGACCTGAAAGGTTTAGTGAATGCTCTTAGGGTTGAACTGATTGTTCTTGGGTGTTTCTTTGCTGATATTTATTAACTGCATCCTGGGCGTCTTGCTGGATCTTTTTATTTTCTTGCACAGTTTGTGGGTTTGGCAATATGAATTTGGTGGACAAAAAGAGCACGATTAAGATTATTATAGACACCAAAATCATCAGAATTAAAGCGTAGCCTTTTTTCATGGCAATTTAACAATACTATACTATAGATAGTGTCAGATGTGCGACGGCTTTGGGTGTGTGGTTTCTGTGAAAGAACCAGATTGCTGTGTGATAAGACCGGCTATGTTGCCTAGGGCTATGCCCAGTTCGTACTTATCTCGTTCGGAGGCTTTTCTTAGGTGGTTTGCGTCCTGCGCAAGAGCGTGGATCAGTCGATCTTCAACGCCGGCATTATGCCACTCTATTGCTGTCTCCCACCGATTTATCTCGAATTTTCTAACTTGCTGTTCGCCTTCTGTATCCGGCCTATAACGCCAGTAATGTGATAAGGCTGATTCGGCGTATATGAGCGCGTAGTGCATTATTTGCTTATGTCGTTTGCCGGCCACTACATTCCTGATTTCGTCGGAAATTTTCTTGTTATCTATGGGGTACTCTGTGTTGCTTTCCCGTCTTGGGTACATTCGCAGTGGAATCCCACCAGTCTCGTTAGGATAATGCCCTAATCATT
>JBBTUN010000006.1:0-79061 GCA_038063735.1 Patescibacteria group bacterium | reverse complement strand
GGATTCGTAACCATGGGACCAATGTGCATTTGTGGCAATTAACAAATCTATATCCTGTCTTTCACCTTGTTTTGTCACTGTTCCTCCAATTGCATAAACACCAAAAAAACCATACGCGCCATAGCATGGTTTGTGGTTGTATTGTTCTGCCAAGTGACGAATATTTTCAACGATGGAATTAACAGTAGTGGCATCTTCCCGACTCAGCCTTTGAAAGAATTCTTCAGAGGTTTGAATTGGGGTTGGGCGTTCTGCTGAACCTGACATGGAGGGAAGTATACTCAACCGAGTAGAGGATTACAATAATTTATATTGATTTTTGCCTCATTTGAGCGTAAGATTTGCGTTTATGATTCCTGAATTTGTGGATTTAAGAGTAAGAATGAAGCCTGAAGATGAAAGAACATTTAGAACGGCGATTTCGCGGTTTCCCCAATTTAATATCATTGATAGAACTAAAAAACCTGTGGAGGAACCTGAAGAGGCCGACCAATTGGCCTGGGAAGATGAATTAGACGATTTAAGAGTTATGATTAGCGCAGTCAGGGAAGCGGTGGATAGCGGAAATCAAATTTCAGAGCAGGGCTTTAGGCAGTTGAACCGTTTTAATAAACATCTTTCCGAGGAAGAATTCAGAGATAGGTTTATTGGTGCATTAGACCGTTCAGTTGTGGCATATGAGACAGAGGATGAAAGACCTGGATACAAACGGCCAGATACAGTATTTATTTATAGAAAAAAGCGCGAGGCATTGACCCCAAGGAATATTAGGATTGCTGTAGGCATATTTCACCTTGATGGCGAGGATGTTGACCCAAATTTAATCTTGGCTCGAGAGGGCACTCATACTGATGTTGGTTATTATGTTAGTCAGTTGCAGTTGGTTCTCGGTCGGCTGATTGATTGATTTTTGCCTTATCTGGGCGTAAGATTTTTTTGTAATGCGAGGTGATGATAATTCCGGGATTTCTGCGTTTATTAGCTATTCTTCAGAAGAAAAAAGCGTTTGTGGAAAGTTTAAGCTTTGTTTAACAAAATATTGCGGGTATGATACTTTTATTGCTCACGATGATATTCCGGGATCATCAGTTTGGGAGCAGGAAATTGTAAAAGGCATACAGCGAGCAGATATTTTTATACCATTAATCTCCAGTTGCTTTAAAAAATCGAGTTATACCGATCAGGAAACCGGTATTGCTGTTTGTCTAAGAAAGAAAATTATTCCAATCAGATTAGAAAACATGGATCCCTATGGTTTTATTGGAAAATACCAGGCGCTTCAATATAAAACAATGCCTAGTGCAAGATTTGCAAAGGACAATTCAAAAGAGCTTGTGCTTACTATCGCCCAAATAGGTTTGAATTATCATTCGGGATCCACGTTTCGTAAAAAAGCTTTGAACTCTGCCGTAAGCGTTTTTTGTCAAAGTAATTCGTTTGATATCGCGAATGTTACTGCTAGAATTTTGTTAACCTGCAATGATTTGTCTGTTGAGCATTTGAAAAAAATAAAGCTGGCCATACAGGGAAATGACCAAATAATGAATGCTTATGAACTGTCGACATTAAAAGATTTTCTAAAAAAGTTTTATAAAATGAAGTTTTTGTAGTGTGGTATCATATAGTTATATGAAAAGTAAGCAGAAGACAAAAGAGGAGCTTGAACATAAGGAACTTGTAAGACTTGTCGAGAAGACTGAAAAAGAGGCCAAAAAATTTGTAAGAGTCAACATGCAAGTGGAAAAACGGTTACAATTCCCGACTCCTGCATTATCTCAATAGATTAATTTTTCTCCCGCGGGGGTTTTTATTTTCTTCTTCGACTTGATTTATTATTTCACTAGTGTTATAAATCTGCCTTATGACTACAGAAAGAAGGGGCGAAGGTGCTGAGCAGGAGCTGCAACCGACATCTCGCTACATTGTTCCTTTAAATTCATTAGGTTCTGATCAATATGAATTAAAAAGGCCAATTGGTGTTTTAATAGAAGAATATGGTGATGAAGTAATGGCAAGATTGCCAGAGGTTGGCCAATACGGCCATGGGGCTACTGAGGATCTAGCGATAGAGGATTTGATAGAGATTACCGTTGATTATTTTTCTGAATTAGAGGGAATGCCCGATGTCGAACTTGGGCCTCTGCCGCTTAAGCATAAGGCACGTTTAGCAAGGCTCATTGGAAAAGTAAATCAGTAAGGTTGTTTTTCATCAATAGAATTTTTCTCCCGCAGGGGTTTTATTCCCTTGGCGATCTGCAAGCCAGGTTTCAGTTGTCTGGCCTACCGTTCCTCCGTATATTTACTATACAGAATATATGTTCAGTTTAAGGGGTACCTGCCAAATTTAGCAAAAGAGTTTGTTGATTATCACGAAGATATCATTCATGATAAGAAACTGTTTAACCAAAGATTGGTTGACTGGAATATTTATTACAACACAGACAGGAGACATCGTACATTAGGACTTTAAAAGTCCTTTACAGTATTAATTGACGCTGGGGGCATGTCGCAAACGTCCGTGAGATATATACATCCTCTTGGCAAAGAATATAGATTAATGTAGAATACCAATCATATGACCCCGCCAATACTAAGCACGTTTACTCTGATCACCGAAATATTTGTGACCGCCGCCGTACTCTACATTTTTTATAAAAGCTATAAAACGGGTCTGTTTCCTTCTAGGTTGGCTTTTGCAACACTCGCCTACGAAGTATTATTTAACATCAGTTACATGGTATACAGTTCCATGGTACGCGAGGCACATGAGTCAACACGTGTTTTTACATGGAAGATCGGGGTCGCTATATTCCATGGTGTTTTATCACTGGTGATGTTTGTCTCCCTGGTTGTATTTATGGTATTGGCTTACAGAGCTTATCGCAAGGGTAAAAACTATTTCCGGGAGCATAAAAACATAAGTTTCGTCTTTTTGTTTTTCTGGTTTGCGGCAATCCTCTCCGGTGTGACTCTCTATTTACTGGAATATTTTATTTCGTAGACTTGACACTATCCCTCAAAGCCACAAGTATCCAGGAAATTATATCTATAATAAGCACGCCTCCCGTAATCAAAGAGGTGAGAAATCTGCCTTTTATAACCACATGCATGAGAAGTAACCAAATCGCCAGGTGAACAAGTAGATGTAGTTTCTTCCAAAACAGACCAAGGTGATTCAGGGAAAAATCATTTGAAGTGAGAAAAAGTGGAGTCAAAAGGAAAAGTCCCACAAATCCCATCCAGTCTGAGATAAGACTGGGGAAAAATTGCCCTGGGTTAGGTAGGATATAAGACCAGTAAAAATGCAAAACTCCTGTAATATATGCAACAATTCCAACAGTCCTTCTGTATTTTCTCAAAAAAACATAAAGGGACTTTCCTCTTTTGAACATCTCCAACCGTCGGTAAATACCTGGTAAGAGAGAAATTAAAAAGGCGAATTGGGAAATTTGCGCTGCCCAATAGCCCCAAAATTTCCAATCCCCGCTTTTAAATATATCCGGTGTGCCTATGAACAAGGCTCCGCTTAAAATCACAACAAATATATCCAGTTTTTTCATATTTATAAATGCACGTTACCACAAATAGAATAGTTCGAGGGTTTTAATTTTTTTAGCTCAAGCGCAGGTCGAGTTTTAGGTCTAGGGTTTGGGCGATGCGCTTTATAAGTGCAAGTGAAGGGTTTGCCTGCATTGTTTCGATGCGGCTGATAATTGCCTGTGTTGTTTTAACCTTTTTGGCAAGATCCCTTTGGGACATTTTTGCCTCAAGCCTTTTTCCGATCAACTGCCTGGCCAACTGATATTCCGGTTCCGATTCTTCCCAGGTTTTTTTAAACTCAGGATTTTTAAGACTTTCTTTGATGTGGTCGTCAAGTGTGTAAATTTGTCGGGTTTTCATTATATCTTATAAGATATCAAATAAGTGTAAGCTTGTCAAGCTTTTTGATTCCAATCTTTGAGCCGGCCTAAGGCTATTTTGATATCTTGAACAGGTGTTTTTTGTTTCTTCTTTAAAAACCCATGTAAAACCAAAATATGTTCTTTTTGCCAGGAAACATATAGTATCCTAATATTGTCTTTGCCCAATATCCTAATTTCCCAAAGTGGAGTTCCTGCGAGCTTTTTTGTATGGGGAATAATTGCCTGCAGTCCATATTCTTCAAAATGCCGTAGGGTTCTAAAAATTTTAGATTTCTGGCTTAACTGAAGGGAATTGATAAAATCTTTTACCGGATTTTGGTGACTTTGTGAAACGTAATAAATTAGCTGATGTTTGATTATCATCTGGAGATAGATTTATTATATCAACCAAATATTATTACGGATATGCATTGGGTTGAAGATTTTTGTTTATTGGTGAGAGTTTGATTTAAATTGAACGCAGGATGTTGACTAGAAATATTCTCCCGCTAATTTTTATTTTCTGATTTTTGTTTTTCAGCTCCTATAAACTTTCTTTGTTATACTTTTTCTGTGAAAGATTTTGTGCCCTGGAGTGCTTGGTTTTGGATGTGAAAGCTGTTTAAGAGGGTGTGAGTGTTGTCCGGACGCTATAGGAATAGGCTGTTCGAGTGTCGTTTTTGCCTGAGTATAACGGTTCCTCTAGTTCCATATTTAACGATTGAATTGTGAGATGGGGAAGGGTAACTTTCCTGCCTTTTTTCAACTGAAAAATAATTTCTGCTGTTTGACCTTCTTCCAAAAAGCCCGAGCCCGAAATTAATTTACGAACGAGCTTGTCTGTGCTTTTAATGTTTGGCTTAAAATGCGTATCCTTTCGTTTGTCTCTAAGTATTGAGAATTTGCTTTGAGTTGTTGTTGTACTGGGTTCAGATAGCGTATAGGAGGTGACGGTGATTGTTCCATCTGCATTTCTTAGAGCAGGTTCACCAAAAAGCGCTGTTCCCAGTAGTTTTCTTGCCTCTTCAGGATTTGGTAGACTTTTTATTTGTCTCACCATATGGTTTAGAAAATCGTCATCTGTGCCAAACAGATGAGGCAGTAATTTGTCCATCTCATTTATAATGCCTTTGCTTTTAAAGAAATTTTCGAGTTGAACAACAACAATCGAATAACCAATGCTATCTAGCTGAGTTCTTGCTAACTCTTTAAAAATCTCCCTTTGTGGTTTTATTTCACTGTTTTCCGGTTGTTCGGGTGAATGGACAGGCTCGTCTGGTGATCGTGGCATACGATGATTATATTGCATAACACGCAAAATAAGTTTAACTGTCAGCTAGGGATTTCTTCAGGGTCTATTTCTAATTAATGGCGAATTCTTCGGAATGGATTTTGTAGTTTTTAAGCCCCAATTTTTTAAACTGTTCCCTTAGGCTTTTCATCATTGGTGGGGGTCCGCATAAAAAAATGTCTTTTGCAGTAACATTGGATGTAGCTTTGCTGATTATTTCTGCAGATAACCGACCCTGAGTTTTGGAGTAAAACGGGAAGACGCGAAAGTTGGGGACGGCTTGGACTTTTGCTGCCAATTCATCTAGGTATATTGCTTCTTGAGGTGTATTGACGCTGTAGTATAGGTCTATCTGGTTGGCATTTGCACTATTCAAACTTCTGGCCATACTTAGAAACGGGGTAATCCCGATGCCTCCGGCAATCCATACTTGGTTTGGGTTGCCATAACGTGTGTAAGTAAACATTCCGAAAGGCCCTTCTACGCGAACTTGAGTATCGGTCTTTAGGAGCTTTAGCGTTTCGGTGAAATCTCCCAAAGATTTTGCGGCGACAGAAATTAATTCGCTGTTCGGTTGTGAGGTAATGGAAAAAGGATGCGTTTCTTTTGAAATACCAAGGGAAGCAAAATCGAGGAAAACGAACTGACCAGGCGAGTAATTAAGTTTTTTTGAAACCGGAGCCATGATTATTTCCGTTATATCGCCGGGTAGAACTTTTACGCCGTTTACCGTGTAAAGAACGCGTCTCACAAGGAATTTATTAAAAAGAGTCCGGTAGCAAAAGGCCGCAAGCGCTAGTCCTGACAAGCCAAGCATGTATGTGCGGAGAATTAGATTTTCGGAAACAGTGCTTGGGATGAAAAATATATGCAAAGTGGCGAAAAAAAGAGCAAGCCCTAAAAATTTGTGGGTAAGTTTCCAGATGTCATACATGAGTGGAACGTAAAAGGTGACCACCAAAAGGATAATAATCAGTGCCATGCTAATTGCACCGTATAAAACCGGGAGATTGCCTGTTGACGGTATTAAGATTTGGGCTGCGCTTGTGATAGAAAATGTCATGTAGGAAACGGAGATAGTTAAGGGATGAAACAGTAAAAGCACAAAGGCAAGGCCGCCTATTATATGGTGGAGGATGTAAATCCTATTTAAGCCTCCAAAAAAAGGCTCCATGATTTTAAGGCGTGCGGAAAGGATAAAGTTGATTGCAAAAAGGGTTGTGCCGACCAGGCCTAGTATTTGTCCTATACTTCTCAAGTCATTTGAGAAGGTGCCGAATATTGCGTGAGGTTTCCACAGAAAAACAGGTAGGGAAGCCATAATTATTATAAGAGTGACCCCTAAACGGCTCTTCACTTTCGGCATTAGATCATATTAACAAGTTTTGGTATAATTGTGAAGAATTTGTATTTTGGAGTAATAATGAAGAAAATAGTTGCGAGGCATTTGTGGTTGTTTTTGGTTTTTTGTTTCCTTTCGGTTTTTGCTGTAGGCTCTGTCGGATTTTTGGCCTATACGATAATTAAACAATCCCCGGGAAGCGTGGACTTAAGGGCCAAGGAAAGTTTGGATCCGTCAAAAGTTGGCGGTGCAGTATTGGTAACAAATTTTGGAAAAATTGAGATAAAGTTTGACAAAACAGGGGCACCGAATACAGTTTCTAATTTTATTAAACTGGCTGATGAAGGTTTTTATGATGGCACTAGGTTCCATAGAATAGTAAAGGGTTTTGCGATACAGGGTGGGGATCCACTGTCCAAGGACAAGAGCCTTGTCGCCCAATGGGGACATGGTGGGCCAGGTTATACTTTTGCTGATGAAATCCACTCTGAAGACCAGATGCTTGCGGGAACTTTGGTTATGGCAAATGAGGGTAAGGATAGCAACGGCAGCCAATTTTTAATTCTTACAGCCGATAGTAGTTGGCTGAATGGTCAGAATACGATTTTTGCAAAAGTTGTTTTGGGGATGGATGTAGTGTTGGCGATTGGGAATTTGGATGCCGGGGTGACGGGAATACCCTCGCGTGAAGTGGTTTTGAGCGAAATCATTCTCAAATGAAGATAAAAATTTTTGTAGGTGTCGCGCTATGTTTTTATCTAATTGCGGTAATTTCCATCTTAACTTCTGCATTTATTATCCACGAAAATAAAAAAAACTCTAACATCGTTGGACAAATCGCTGATAAATCGGGTGGGGCAGGAGAGAGTTCCTCGGGTGTTGTAAATTATTTGACTGTGGATGAGGTTGCAAAACACTCATCTGGTGATAACTGCTGGATAATAATAAGCAATAAAGTTTATAACGTCAGCACTTTTTTGAATGAACACCCGGGTGGTGCCAGCAGCATAATACCTTATTGCGGAAAGGATGCAAGTGTTGCGTTTAGTACAAAAGACAAAAACCCCAACAAAGACCATTCGAAGGCAGCTTATGACATGCTGGCAAATTATTTTATGGGAGAGCTCGGTTCCGAATTGCCTAAAAATGATAGTGCGCCGTCTGCTAATTCACAAAATACTGGAACGTCTGATAAGGGTGCCAGCGTTGCAAAGCTGCCAAATACACTTACTACGACAAGACCTTCGGTATCGGCGGTTAGTTCAAGTTTGACACTCACTCCTGCCGAGGTCGCCAGCCATAATACACTTGCCAATTGTTGGCTTATAATTTCGGGCAATGTATATAACGTAACATCTTATATTTCCCAGCATCCGGGTGGCGCGCAGGCCATTTTAAATTATTGTGGTCGTGATGCCACTGCCGGGTTCCAAACAAAGGATAAAAGTCCAGCAAGCGGCCACTCACAATTTGCCGGTAATTTGCTGGGAAGTTATTTTATTGGTAACTTGGGGTCAAGCGTTGCATTAAATTCCGGGTCTCCGGGTGGTGGAACGCCGGTAGCGGTTTCTCCACCATTGCCAACAAATGTCCCAAACCCGGTGATTGGGAACCCAGTCAACCCTAACCCTAATCCTAATCCTAATCCAAACCCGAGTTTAACCTTGTCACCTGCTGAGGTCGCCGGCCATAATACACTTGCCAATTGTTGGCTTATAATTTCGGGAAAAGTATATGATGTAACGCGCTACATTGCTTCCCATCCCGGTGGCGCACAAGCTATTCTTAACTTTTGTGGAAAAGACGGGACAAGCGCATTTCAGACAAAGGGTGGTAAAGGCAGTAACCATTCTAACAATGCTTACAATTTGCTTGCCGGATATTTAATAGGAACATTAGGTTCGTCTGTACCTGTTAACCCGCCGACGCCTGGACAGCCAGCACCAACGCCAACAACTGCGCCGCCAGCTGGAAATCCGCCACCACAACCTGCTTCCAATTGTGGGGGTCAAGGCACCTTGCCATCTGGAGTTAGCGCAAAGTATCCGGGGGCAACTATTACGAAGCAGTCCATTGGTGGCGATTGTAAGCAGGAACTTAAGATTTTGTATAACGGTGAGTGCAGAAGTATCCATACCAACTCTGACGGGAGTATCAAGGAGGACGGAAAATGTTAAAAGGTGGATTATTGAAAGAGACTCGTTTGGTCGGATAGTTTACTCCCAACCACCTCAGTTTAAGTTTTAAACTATTTTATTATTACTACTATATAACTCCACCTGTTTGACTGTGTTCAGTTCATTTGCCCTGTTTATTCCCCAGTCGCAGGCAAGCTCCAAAACAGGTTTCAGAGTTTTTCCACGATTTGTGAGAGAATACTCGACTTTTGGAGGGATTTGCCGAAAAATCTTTCTAGTCACAATTCCATCGTGTTCTAATTCTCTCAGCTGACGAGTAAGCATCCTTTGGGTGCAATTGGGTAGAAGTTTTCTTAACTGGCCAAAGCGTTTTTTTCCGTCTTTAAGATGCCAGAGGATAAGCGTTTTCCATTTACCTCCGATAATCTCAAGGGTAAACTCTATATAGCAATCATATGTTTGATCCCGGACTTTAAACATGGTTTATTTCTATAGTATACATTAATACACTATGAAACATTTTTGTATGTACTTGCAATAAAGAACTTAGTTGGTAATATTGATGAAGGTCGCAAAATATCAAGTTAAATTTAACGAGGGAGGTGAAATAATATGGATAAACATCAACATCATGGAGAGCTGGTAAGCGGTTTCTTCAAAGAGCAACAGGAAATTTTTGATTCTTCAAGCCAAGCTATGTATGCGTTTCTTGATGATGATTGCAGGGTTGCCAATGAGAAATTTGCATCGCTCCTTGGATACTCATCACCCGACGAATGGTTTAAAGTTGACGTGCATGGATCTTTTCCTGGGGTTTTTGTTGAGAGTAAAAGTCAACAAGCACTAGTTACCGCATATCAAAATGCGATGGAAAAAATGGAAGGCACAACAACAAAAGTAACCTGGAAGAAAAAATCCGGAGGGATAGTCGATACAACAGTAATTCTTGTCCCAATATCTTACAAAGGTCATTTATTCGCTTTACATTATATTTCTTAGTTGAAGGGGCTGTGGTTTACGTATTTATGGTGTTTTGAGGTGGTAGAATAGCCTCATGAATCTATCAGTAGGCACAATCAACGAAAAAACTCATATTTATCTTTTCACTTCAGCTTCAAGCCTCCAAACCCTAGAAAAGAAAGAATTATTGTTGAAAGAGACGCGTTTGGTAGGATTGTACGTTCAAGACCTCCAAGATTGATATAATAGACGCAATTATGTCTGAAAAAGTTATTAATTACTTACAAGAATTTAGGGTTAAAAAGAATGTTACGCAAGAAGCATTGGCAAAATCAATTGGCGTAACCCGCCAAACAATCATTGCTATAGAAAAAGGCAACTATACACCTTCTGTGTTACTTGCACTTAAAATTGCGAAATACTTTAACACGACAATTGAAAAATTGTTTACAATTGAGAGGTAATTATGATTATTGAAACCATTAGCGCTATCGCAATACTTGGGATTGCAATTCTGTTTTTGAACCCTGGGCATTTGACGATGCCTGACAGTATGGTATCAATGTTAATCGTAGGACTCATTGTCTCGTTTCTCACGTTTGCTGCTTTTCTTTTCAGAGAAAAATCCTCGGACGAACGGGATACAATACATATTCTTACAGCCGGAAGAATATCCTATCTCGTTGGAGTAGGTACCTTGATTCTCGGTGTCATATTACAGGCGCTCAAGCACGATATCGATCCCTGGCTTGTTATTGCACTTTGTGCCATGGTTTTCTCGAAGCTTCTCTCCCGAATTTACTCTCATTTCACAATGTAAAGGCGACTTGACATTTGTATTTTGATTTACTACGATGGATAAAGATAGGAGGTGAATCAATTTATGAAAAATCCAATAGTAATCTTTGCAATTATCGCAGTGGTAGCTGTTCTTGGGTTTGGTGCGTATACTCTTTCTCAAAAATCTTCTCAGTCCGACTCCATAATGAAAAAAGATGATGGCGCTATGAAAAGTGATCCTACGACTATCACAGGACAAGGCGAAATGATGGATGATAACACAGACAACTCTCGCTACGCCCAATACAGCAAATCAGCTTTAGATAGTGCTGCTAACACCCGCCGCGTGTTATTTTTCTATGCGTCCTGGTGTCCGACCTGTAAACCAGCTGATGCTAACTTTACTCAAAATGTAAGTAAAATCCCTGAAGATGTTACTTTGGTTAGAGTCAATTACAATGACCCAGAAACAGACCAGGAAGAAAAAGACCTTGCGAAAAAGTATGGCATAACCTATCAGCACACGTTTGTCCAAATAGATAGTGCGGGCAAGGAAGTAGCGAAATGGAACGGTGGACAGATAGAAGAGTTACTTTCTAATATTAAGTAATCTGCGGTTCTGGTTTTTGCCTTTTTTCAAAAACCAGTATCGGAGGTTAATTAAGACCCTTTCGCAAAATAAAAAAAATACTTTGCTTCGGAGGCCTAAACAAAACACTATATGATTTTACTTATCGCATTTGCATTTTTGGCTGGAATTATAACAGTACTCTCACCGTGTATTCTTCCTATCCTTCCAATTATTCTTACATCGAGTATCGGTGGGGTAAATACAGGTAAGTCACGGCCGATGGGAGTTGTTATCGGATTTATTCTTAGTTTTACCTTCTTTACACTTTTTCTCTCAACGATGGTAAGACTTAGTGGTATTCCAGCAGAAACGCTTCGATTTGTTTCAATAATAGTGATTGCAGGATTTGGAATATCACTTCTTGTTCCACAGTTTCAAGTTATTGTAGAGAGGCTTTTTTCTAAACTGGCTGGCTTTACGCCAAATAGCCAAGGGAGAACCGGCTTTGTTGGGGGACTACTCATTGGTTTTTCTGTGGGGCTTTTATGGACTCCGTGTGTTGGCCCCATACTAGCCTCAGTTATTTCATTGGCAATTACTGGTAAGGTTACTCTGGACGCATTCTTTATCACACTTGCGTATTCACTTGGTACAGCAATTCCGATGTTTTTAATCATATTTGGTGGACAAAATGCGCTTCGCAGAGTCCCTTGGTTACTTTCTAACTTAGGTCATATCCAAAAACTGTTTGGGATATTAATGATTTTGACAGCTGTAGGAATATTTTTTAATGTTGACCGGAGATTTCAAACGTTTGTACTGAACACCTTTCCACAATATGGTGTTGGTCTTACCAAGTTTGAAGATAATGAGTTAATTCGAAATCAATTGGATGAGCGAAGCTCTTCTGCGAATAAAAAATCTGGTGGTGAAGTTAAAAAAGAAGACCTGCCTGCCGGCAAGGCAGGTATGGGAAAGCCAATGTTTGATTTGACAGAACCAAAAGGCGTAAAAGCTCCTGAAATTATTCCTGGAGGCGCATGGTTTAACAGTGAACCACTGACACTTGAGCAATTAAAAGGCAAGGTTGTAGTCATAGATTTTTGGACGTATTCTTGTATTAATTGTCAAAGAACCCTGCCGTATCTAAGGGATTGGAATGAGAAGTATAAGGATAAGGGCTTAGTCATCATTGGTGTTCATGCTCCTGAATTTGAATTTGAAAAGAGCGAAAAAAATGTGGCTCGAGCAATCAAAGACTTTAAACTTACTTATCCTATTGTGCAGGACAATGACTTTTCTACTTGGCGAGCATACAATAATCGTTTCTGGCCAGCAAAATACTTTATCGATAAAGAAGGGTATGTTCGGTACACCCATTTTGGAGAGGGAGCTTACGATGAAAGTGAAAGGGTTATTCAAGAACTCTTAAAAGAAGCGGGAGTCAGAGATGTATCTTCAAAAATAAATAATCCAACGTACCAGGTTAACGCAAAAACCCCTGAAATTTATCTAGGATATGGAAGAATCGAACATTTTGCATCTCCTGAAACAATTAAGAGAGATACGCTTGGGACTTATTCAACACCAGCAAATGTAGGGAATAATCAGGTTGCTTACGAAGGTGTATGGAATGTGACGAAAGAATATGCCAACCCTCAAAAAGGTACAACACTTACGTTAAATTTTGATTCAAAAGAAGTATTTTTAGTTATGCGTACAAAAGGAACCTCTGCAAAAGTAAAAGTGTATCTTGATGAGAAGATGCAGGATTTTGGGGAGGATAACGTAAACGGTGTCGTAACAGTTAATAGTGATAAACTTTACAAATTGATTAACCTCTCATCACCAGGGCGACATATTCTTCGGCTTGAATTTGAGGATAACAATGTAGAACTTTTTGCTTTTACTTTTGGTTAATTAATACAAAACAGGTTGTATAAAGCCCACCACAAACCTAAGAATGTACTTTTTTTGATTGTATTTGCTGTTCTGATGATAGGGGGAATTGTCATGATAAGTCACCAGCAGAAAAAAATAGCCGAGAAACCTACGATAGGTCAGAATACAGGACAGATTATCTCTGGAGCATTTAACCAAAGTAAGTTTAAGACTGACGAGGAGTGGAAGAAGACATTAACTCCCGAACAGTTTCATATACTGCGCGAAGCTGGGACAGAGGCACCTTTTACAGGTGTACTGAACAATGAGAAGAGGAAAGGAAAGTATTACAGCGTTGGGTGTGACATACCACTTTTTCGGTCAGAACAAAAATATGATTCAGGAACAGGCTGGCCGAGTTTTTGGGCGCCCATTGATGAAAATTCGCTAGTGCTTCGAAAAGAAACAGGGTTAGGTGATGATAGGATTGAAGTATTAGATACTTGTGGAGGACACTTAGGTCATGTATTTGATGATGGTCCCAAGCCTTCAGGAAAGCGGTATTGTATGAATTCGATTACACTCAGATTTGTACCCGATGAATAAATCTATGAAGCTTTTAGGGTTTAATTACTAAAGATGCTGAGACTGCTTCCGATTGAGCTTAAATTCAGGTTGCCACTCCTTCGCTAAAGCTTCGGAGTGCAAGCGAAATTGAAGAAAGATCGCTTAACTTCCGACCCTTCGCCCGTTCAGGGTAAGCAGAGATGAGTTTGGAAAGATAGTAGCACTATAGTACTTGGACAAACTAGACTTAATTAAAACCTCACTTTCTAAGAATTGGGAATAATTTATGAGGCAAAATTTTTATGTAATTTGAGGCCATAAACCCAAGTGAGTATAAAATTATAACTATGTAAAGCAGAGCATGGATTCCAAATAAGAAAGAAAACATCTCTGCAAGACCACCAAATACGGCTCCCAAAAAATTTGACCCAAAAGCATTAGCTTTGTCTCGTGATTTAGCGAACATGTCGACAAATATAACCCCTCCGAAGTAGAGTGGCAAATTAAGCACTAAGCTAGCAAAGACGATTTTTTGCCAAAAGCCAAAATTGTTTAAGGTTTCCAGCAGGAAGAAAATTTGTAATACCAGACTTGCAATAAGCGATATGAACGCGATCTTTGGTTTAATCAGCGTTTTTTGAACTGTCCAATTAGCAAAAAGTAGAAGTACAAGTATTGCGCTTATCATGAATAAGTTGGTTTGCCAAGTCACTCCGAATAGCAGACTCGCTTTGGAAATATTTTGAAATTCGAAAAGTAGGAAAGCCGCGCCCCAGAAAAACATTGCCCAATTCAGTTTATTTGTTCCAAGTAGTCCTTTTCTGGCAATTAGCAAGGCCAAACTGAAAATGAGCGCAACGATGACGTGAATTAGAGGTAAACGTGGTTTGTCCAAATAGAGATAGGGCCAATTGTCCGTAAGAGGTTTGGTGTTTGTATTGAAGACCCTTTGGTTATTCACGACAAATTGATTAAGGTCATTATTATTCGCGAGAATATCCTTTAAGGTTTGGGGATTTTTAGAAACAACAAAAGAGTATCCTCCCCAGCCAAAAACGCCATTTGACCTAACCTCGAATATTTTTGGTTCTTGATTAAAAACGTTAACTAGACCGCGATTCAGTCTGTCTCCTATCCACGAGCGGGTCACCTCAAATGTCAAGAAAAGAACACCGTTGTCTTTGAGCAAATCTTTGATTTGGGCAAAGCTCTCCTGTGTATAAAGGTAGTGATCGAGTCTTAAATTACTAAGCGATGATGATAGCGTGTGAGAGTCAGCGAGACTCATAATAACAAGGTCATACTTTTTGTCGGTTCTCTCCATAAATGAACGACCATCATCAACGATTATGTTTACATTCGGTTCACGATAGGGTTTTTCATGATGATATTTTTCTCCAATCTCAATAATTGTTGGATCAATTTCCACGGCGTCGATTCTTGGTGCCTTTTGTAAATATTGCTCTTCTGTCATACTCACAGGAGGGTTTAGTTCATAGAGTCTCTTACCTTCTCTTATGGCTGCCGCTGCATCGTTACCTGCACCTGCTCCTATTATCAAAACATCTTGAGGAAGGGGTTTGAATTTGTACGGTAGCGAATAATTATCTGAAAAATTTGTATCTATAGGTGTGTTGTTCCCGTACAATTTGGTTAGTTCTTCTTTTGCCTTGTTTTTGTAATCATTGCTAATATTCAAGAGAGCCATATAACCTACATTGTTTACCTCCAAATACCAACCTTCCGGTTGAGGATGCCTTTCTGAAGGATCCTTTTCTGATGCCGAGAGCGTCAGTTTTTGGTAAGGAGACCAATAGGTTGCGCGAAACTTTTCTGGAAGGGATTTTGGCACAATAAAAGCTATTGTCGCAACTGCAATTGCTATTATTAAATACTTTTCAGTTTTATCTTTTGTGAGAAAGAAGAGTGCTGATATTGCGAGTACAACACCAAAGTAAGGTGTGAATCTGGAAAGAGAAAAGATTTGAAATATCCACAAGCCTGCCAGGGAAGCGACTATATTTATTGAATAAGCAAGAATGGGTTTTTTATGTTTTTCTAGAAGATTTCCCATAATTTGGCCAAGGGGCATAAATATCAGAACTATGTTGATGAATAATATTATTAGCAAGAGAAAACCGATTATTATGCCTGATTTTGAATATGTGCTTGTTGTAAGCCAAATGTATGATTCGGAAAGGGGTGCAAGAAGCTCTGTAACTCCAGAAAAGAATTTAAAATCGATTTTTGGCCATCGTACAATATAATTTGTAGAAGCTGCAACCACCATGAGAAAAAGAGATATGGCGGAAATAGCGACCGGGAATTTCTTCCGAAGAATCATGCCGAAGCCTAAACCGATAAATGTGGCGAGGAGAACTAAGTTTGAAAAGTAAGCAAAGATTCTAATCTCCGTTGATATCAATCGAATTACAAGAAGTTCTAGAAAAAGTATTTGAGAGGAAACGAAAATCAACTGCCAATTTTGTTTTAGCATTTTCATGAATTGTATAAAATTTTCAGCCTTAGTCAGCCTGAATGGAAAGATAACGTATTTTTGTCAGTTTGTAAACAGACGCATTTAAATATAGTTGAAGTGCGAGTTGCGCCTAGTGCTCACATGGACTTTTTTGAAAGCCCACCTAACTTTATTGATATAGTCGCCTCATGGTTAATTGTGTACTTCGACATCATCGAGTCTGACTCGATTTCGCTCAGGACAATTTTTAATTTAACTTTCTGCTAAAATTGCTCTTATGAACTTATCAGCAGGCACTATCAACGGAAAAACCAATATTTAGAATTTCACTTTAGTTTCCATCCTCCCAACCCAAGAAAAGAAAGAATTATTGTTGAGAGAGATGGACTCGGTAGAATAGTCCACTCCCAGCCACCCCAGTTTAAGTTTTAAACCCTCATGTCATTGTTTCCTCAATTACCCTTTTTTATTGTTCGTACCAACTGCGATACCATGACCGCATCTGGTCTATTTCACGGCTTTGGGCGTCAATCATCGCCTGACCTAGGGTTTTCATTTCTTCCCTCTCTGTTCCCTGAAGTAGCATATTTACCATCATAAGTGCCATTTGATGATGGGGAATCATTTCTTCTATAAAAGATTTATCAAAATCAGGAGCATTTTTTAATGCCTCAATGTCTGTCTCGCCACCCATCATGCCTCCCCGCATCATACCTCGTCCCATACCCATTCCACTATTAGAGTTCTCTGGTACCGCCGTTCCATACCACGTTTTGTACCACTTCTTCATTTTTTCAATTTCTTCTGTCTGACTTTGGATAATGTTATCAGCAAGTGTTTTGATTTCTGGTCGGGATGAGCGTTCCTGAGCAAGTTTTGCCATTTCAATTGCTCCTTCATGGTGGGGAATCATCTGTGCAATAAAATGGCGGTCAATATTACTGGTTACAGAAGAACCCATCATCCCGCCTGATCGGTTGTTATAATTCCCACCCATCATTGGACTCCACCCCCAAATATTAAAAAGGATTGGAGAGAGAAAAATACCAATAATGATACCGACTATGCCCGATATAATTATTTCCTTTTTCAAAGTCATGTTGAAGTTATTGTACCAGAATGAAAGAAAAGTATCCTCTTCGTTGTATTAAGAGTAGAAAGGTTAAATTAAAGTAGAAGGGAAGTGAAAAATATGAAAAAAACAACACTAGGTTTAGGAGCATTAGCACTTGTCTTAGGAATAATGGTCGTATCCGCGGGATCTGTACTAGCGTATCGAGGAGATCCGACTATCAAAGGTCCAAATTATTCAGTAGAACGTCATGAGTCAAATCCGTAAAGGTCAGGTAAAAATGCGACCAAGAGCGTACTTTATTCTCGGATCGCTTCTTGTATTAGTCGGACTTACAGCTTCAGCGGTATCCTCTGTTTTTGGTCAGTTTAACCAGACTTGCTCTGCGTAGTCATGGTCCCATGGGTGACTACCGCTTGGAACAACTTATTTCGAGTTTTCCTTGGTGGGCACCAATATTTGCTGTCGTCGGACTGGCGATTGGGATATGGTTGCTTCGCCAGTATGATTTTTCTTACAAAAGAAAATTTTGGGTAGTGATTGTAGGATTCGTAATGGCAATTCTGATTGCGGGGTGGGTTATTGATATGACTGGATTGGATGAGGTTTGGTTACGCCAGGGTCCAATGCGGGGAATTATGAGACAGTACTTTGAAGAAAGAAATATTCAACCCAGTATGGACTGGGGTGGATGGAGAAATAATCGGCCATAATCTGCAAGTATACCCAATTTTCAATGAATAATAAGTTGGAACTTTTGCTAAAATATGGGGAATGAGTTTGTCCGTTGGGATAGTGGGATTGCCTAATGTTGGGAAGTCAACGTTATTTAATGCTTTATTAAAAAAGCAAGTTGCGCTGGCGCAAAATTATCCGTTTACGACAATTGAGCCCAACGTTGGTGTAGTGGAAGTACCAGACGAGCGGTTGGCTGTTCTTGCGGATGTAGTTAAAAAATCCGAAGGATTATCTCCGGGTTTTAAAATAATTCCGGCAGTTGTGGAATTTGTGGACATTGCGGGGCTTGTAAGAGGTGCCCACAAAGGTGAGGGATTAGGGAATAAATTTTTGTCGCATATCCGCGAAGTTGATGCAATTGTTTTTGTGGTTAGGGATTTTAAAAATGAGGATATTATCAAAACGGGTGAAAATCCAAAAGAGGATTTGGAAGTATTGAAGACTGAATTGTTGATGAAAGATTTGGAGACAGTGGAGAAGGTTCTAGGGTCTAGGGTTCAGGGTTTAGAAAAAAAGATAGTTGTAATTGAAAAGGCGAAAGGATTGATTGAGCAGGGGAAATGGCTAGCGGACGAATCGACCGACGAAGAACTTTCAAAAATTAGTGAACTTTCACTTTTGTCTGCTAAAAAAATAATTGTGGTGATTAATTCGGATGAAGGTGATTTATCAAAAGCGCCGGAAATTGAGGGGGCAATTAGAATTAGTGCAAAATTGGAAGAAGAATTGGCGGCATTAACTAGTGAGGAGCAAATTGCTTACCTTGCGGAGTTAGGAGTTAAAGACTCCGGATTGGCAAAACTGGCCAAACGCGCCTATGAAGTTTTGGGTTTGGCGACATTTTTGACGGCGGGCCCAAAAGAAGTGCGGGCGTGGACAATTAAAAAAGGCAGTTTGGCACCTGTAGCGGCAGGGGTAATCCATGGAGATTTTGAACGAGGATTCATTGCGGCCGATATTGTGCCGTTTGACAAATTTGTGGAAGTTGGCGGATGGAAAGAGGCAAAAGCCAAAGGATTGGTTAAGACAATAGGTAAGAGTGAAGTAATGCCCGAAGGAGCAGTTGTTGAGTTTAAATTTAGTGTATAGTTCTCTGTTGCAGATTTGATAACGATTGCTATTTGAGTGGGTATTTTGATAAAATCACAAGCTATGTACGAACTAATGCTGGTTACAAAAACAAGTGGTAGTGCAGACTTTATTGCCGAGGTGGAAAAGGCTCTAAAGAATGCGAATGCGACCGACCTCAAAGTTGACAACCTAGGGAAAAAACTGCTGGCATATCCGATTAAGAAACAGACTGAAGCAGACTTTACAGTTTTTTTGTTTAATGTGGAAGGCTCGGCAATTGCCAATTTAACCAGTGTGCTTAGACTTGAACAGGAAAACTTACTAAGATATCTTTTAACCGTACAAAAAATTAGAAAGCCAAGCAAGAAAAAGTTTGCTGCGAAAAAAGAAGATGTTATAGTAAAAGAAGAAAAAGTTAGACCTAAAGTGACGGTAGTGACGAAAAAGGTTACAAAGGAATCAAAGACGACTATAGACAAGCGACCAACGACTAAAGTTGAAAAAGTGAAAAGAATAAAGAAAGTCGTAAATAAGAGGAAATAATATATGGGTTCTAGAGCCTCACTAAACAAAGTAATGTTGATTGGGAATTTAACGCGGGATCCGGAGTTGCGTTATACACCTAGTGGTGCGGCTGTTTGTACGTTTGGAATTGCTACGAATAGGTACTACACTGCTTCGGACGGTGAGAAGAAAGAAGAAACAGAGTTTGTAAAAATTGTTTCCTGGAACAAGCTTGCAGAACTTTGTTCCCAACTTCTTGCCAAAGGCAGAAAAGTTTATGTAGAGGGACGATTGCAAACCAGAAGTTGGGAAACGCCGGACGGGCAGAGTAAGCAAACTACAGAAGTTGTTATAGACGACATGAGAATATTGGATTCCAAGCGAGATTTTGAAGGTGCAGCTGGTGAGGATACGCTAATTCATAGCGATGAAACCCCAGTTGCTGCTGAAGCTGTTGTAGCTGAGGATAAGTCGAAGAAAGAAGAGAAGAAAAGTGCTGCCAAGGAAATAAAACCGGATAAAAAAGATGAAAAAAGTGATGACGATCTTGATAATGTAGATTTGGAGGATTTACCGTTCTGAAAGGCGTCAAACGAGTCAAAAGTATCAGAGGTATCAAAGGGAAATGATAATTAAAGAATAATATGCCTAAGTTTATTAAAAGATTACAAAGGGCTAAAAGATGTCCGTTATGCGTGACAGACACGGTTGTAGATTACAAGGATGTAGCAACGCTAAAAAAACACGTTTCGGAGCGCGGCAAAATAATGGGAAGAGCGAGAACAGGAGTTTGCGCTACACACCAAAGGCAACTGACAAAAAGCGTTAAAAGGGCAAGATACGTTGCTCTTATGTCCTTTGTTGCGAACTAGTATCTTATGCCAAAACACGAGCCTGCATCCAAAGAAGAAGTACAAGAGGTACAGATAGACAGAAGTGAAGAGGAACCACCTGTTGTAAATACACCAAAAACTTCACCACTTATTAATTTCATAGCTCAGTTTTTGATTGTTGCCGTACTGTTTTTCGGTATTGGCTTTGTGGTTGGCCAGAAAAAGATTTCTGTCCAGCGCGGTTCGGTAATACCTAATATTACAGTTACTAACCAGCTTTCTAAAAATCAAAATGTTGATTTCTCTCTTTTCTGGAATGTTTTTGACACCTTACCAAAGAAGTACCTAGACAAAGATTCTGTAGATGGACAGAAGATGCTTTATGGTGCAATTTCCGGAATGGTTAGGTCCTTAGGTGACCCGTATACCGCGTTTTTGGACCCTAAGCAAAACGAATCGATTAGAAGTGAAATTGCAGGAAGCTATGAGGGAATTGGTATTCAGCTTGGTTTTGACAAAGATAAGAGGCTTGCAGTTATTGCGCCGCTTCGGGGAACACCAGCAGAAAAAGAAGGAATACAGGCGAAAGATTTAATACTTAAAATTGATGACAAAGACACATTTGATATGACGTTGCCAGAGGCGGTTGACTTGATCCGAGGGCAGGCCGGAACCAATATAAAAATGCAATTTTTGAGAGAAGGAGCTGACAAGCCTTATGACAAAACATTAACACGGGCAAAAATAGATGTTAAAACGGTGAATGTGGATTATAGGCAGAGCTTTTCTGCGAATAAAGAAAATAAGGGAAAACAGGTTGCCGTAATTGAAGTGTCCAGGTTTGGTGAGAAAACTGATGAAGAGTGGGACAAAGCGGTAGGTGAAGTTCTAACTAGAGGTGTAAGTGGAGTAATAGTTGATATGAGAAATAATCCAGGGGGTTTGCTGTCGTCGTCTTTACACTTGGCAGGGGAATTTATAAGGGGCACAGTTGTTCAGCAAGAATTTTCTGACGGTTCTAAAAATTCATTGCCTGCAGATCACGCTGGCAGACTTTTAAAGATGCCAATGGTTGTTTTGGTTAACGGCGGGTCAGCATCTGCTGCCGAAATATTTTCCGGGGCAATGCAGGATAATAAGCGGGCAAAATTAGTAGGAGAAAAGACTTTTGGTAAGGGTACAGTTCAGGATGTTATTGAATTACCTGGCGGATCGGGTCTTCATATTACAATTGCCAGGTGGCTCACCCCGAAAGGTAATTCGATTCATCACGTTGGGATAACACCGGATATTATTGTGGAGCGGGCTGATAACGAAAAGGAACAGAATAAGGATTCACAGCTTGAGAAGGCGCTGGAGATTATTTAAAAACTTGTTGTTATCTTCAGTAGTTTTTCAGCTAAAATCTTTAAATTAGAGTGTATAATTGCAAGCAGATATGACTGGTTTACCAAACATAAAAAATAAATTTAGGTGGTTTTCTGTCGGTATTATTCCCTTAGTTTTAATTATTGCCGCCCTTTGGTTTTTGAGCTTGTTTGTGGTACTTAAATATTCCGGAAAAATTGCCCCGAGTTTATCTTCTGTTACAAAAACCTTAGAAAATCAGCGCGTAGTTGATGAAGAATCGGTGGTAATTGATGTTGTTGCCAAAGTTTCTCCTTCTGTTGTTTCTATTGCGGTTGAAAATCAGCAATCAATTAACTTATTTGGTATTGCCCAAAAAGGGCAGGATGCCGGCATTGGTACAGGATTCGTCATTTCTAAGGATGGCCTAATAATGACGAACAAACACGTTGTTTCCCAGGAGGGTCAGAAATATATTGCAATAATAAAGGCCAATGACGGGACGGAGAAAAAGTACCAGATAAAAGAAATTAACCGTGATCCGTTTAATGACTTGGCAATCGTTAAGGTTGATGCTGGCGATTTAGTGCCGGTTGAACTTGGAGATTCCGATCATCTAAAGGTGGGTCAAAAAGTGATTGCAATTGGTAACGCGCTTGGCAGGTTTGAAAATACTGTAACAACAGGTGTTGTTTCCGGTCTGTCGCGAGGGGTTTCGCCGCTTGACCCATCAACCGGTGCTGCGGAGAAACTAGATGATCTTATTCAAACCGATGCGGCTATTAACCCGGGAAATTCTGGTGGCCCGTTGGTTAACACTTCCGGGCAGGTAATTGGTATCGATACTGCTGTTGCGTCTGCCGAAAATATCGGATTTGCGCTTAAAATTAACGTTGCCAAACAGTTGTTAGGCGATTTTCAAAATAGCGGTGGGAAAATTTCCAGGCCATTTTTAGGTGTAAGGTACACTCATATATCCCGCGATGTTGCTCTTCTTAACAATGTACCGCAGGGGGAATTGGTGCGGGAAGTTGTTGGCGGTAGCGCTGCGGAAAAGGCGGGCATTAAGGTTAGCGACATAATCGTCGAATTCGATGGCAAAAAACTTGAGGATGATAATACGCTAACTGCCATAATAAGATCTAAAAAAGTGGACGACAGTGTGGGGGTTAGGGTGTTTCGTGATGAGAGGACACTGGATTTGACCTTGAACTTGGGCGAGGCACCGAACCAGTAGGATTATTTTAGGGTTTAGGTGTTTGCGGCCCCGTGAAGAGATGCGAGGATATCGTCCAATCTTCCTTCCATAACCATTTCCAAATTATGCCACGATTTATTTATTCTGTGATCTGTAAGACGATTTTGCGGGAAGTTGTAAGTACGGATTTTTTCGCTTCTGTCGCCGGTTCCTAATTGAATAGATCTCTCTCCTGAAACTCGCGATTGGTTTTTTTCTTCTTCCAGCTGATACAGGCGGGCGCGCAAGATTTCCATAGCTATTTCTCTGTTTTGAGATTGTGACCTCTCGGTTTGGGCTTTGACGATAATTCCCGTTGGAATATGTTTAATCCTTACTGCTGTGGAAACCTTATTAACATTTTGACCGCCGTGTCCACCTGCACGAAATGCTTCGAAATCTATGTCCTGCGGATTAATTTCTATCTGTGTTGGCGCAACTTCCGGTAATACTGCAACTGTTGCTGTGGAGGTGTGGATACGTCCGGCGGATTCTGTCTCGGGGACCCTTTGGACCCGATGGACGCCGGATTCCCACTTTAGTTTGTCGTATATATGTTTGCCGGAAAATTTTACGGTGACTTCCTTGATGTTGCCGATACCCCCCCCGTTTTTGTCCAGTTCTTCGATTTTCCAACCTTGGTTGGTTGCATATTTTGTATACATTCTGTATAGGTCGGAAGCAAAAAGACCTGCCTCGTCTCCGCCGGCTGCTGCTCTTATTTCCAGGATTATGGAATTGCCGGAAATATCAGTAGTTTGCGGTTTTTCACCGGATAGTGCCTTATCAAGGGAAGTCTTCTCTTCTTCCAGTTTGGAAATTTCTTCTTGCGCGAGCTCTGCCATAGAAGAATCTAGTGACGCTAATTTTTTAGCCTCTTCTATTTTTGCTTCCAGATTTGCAATTTGTTGTTTTAAGTAATCACTCATATAATTTTAAGTTTTTAATTTTAAGTCAATTAGTTAATTTTAAATGTTTAAACATTAAGATTTCAATTAAAATTGAAAATTAAGAATTTTAAAATTTAGCGAAGCTACGAAGAGGCTTGTTTTTTGACGAGGTCGAACATGTCTTTTAAGGATTCCGGCCTTTTTCTTTCTTGTTTTTCCTGCACTTTTTTAACAATAGTTTCCTTGTGAGTTTCGGCTTTTTTCTGCTTTTGTTGGAACTTTTCTACGTTACCAAGTGTGTCTACATACTTCATTTCGCCGGTATAAAACGGGTGGCAGCTGTAGCAAATCTCCACGCGAATTTCCGGGACGGTTGCCCCTGTTGTAAACGTATTACCACAAACACATGTTACCTTTGTGTCCTGAAAGTATTGTGGATGGATGCCTTGTTTCATTTTAAAATTTGCTCTTTAATTTTTTATAAATATTTATTTGAAAATATCAGAGAAAAACATTGAAGTGAAGCTTCAAGTTGAACTGCTGATATAGCTAGTCATTTTAACAAAAAAGAAGGTTTTAGGCAATTAGCCCTGAAGGTGTTTGGGTAGTGGATGAGTTTTGCGGTGAAATTCGGCTAGGATTATGCCGGCTACGATTATAAGAGAACCAACTATTAAGATTGGATTGAATTTTTCGTGGAGGAGAATGATTGAGAAAATTATTCCAAATAGCGGTAGGAGGTAAAAGACAAATGAAGCCTCTCCGGCGGGAAGCACTGCCAAACCTTTTTGCCACAGGGTGTAAGAAATGAAGGACGCGAATATTATTCCGTACAAAAGGCCCAAAAAGCCGCTTATGCTTACATGTGTGAACCAGAGGGAGTTTGTAAAAAGTTCTGACGTTGCAATGGGTGAGAAGACAACTGCGCCTATTGCCATAGTGTAAAAAGAGACCACAAGAGGATCGTATTTTTTAAGGATTTTTTTGGCGTAAATTTCGTGGCCAACCCAAGCAAGGGAAGAAGCGACTAAAGATATGTTGCCAAGCGTTGACAACAAACTAAGATGAAATGCCGGAATGCCTACGATAATTACGGTACCAACCAATGAGAGTAGGGATCCTAAAACAAGTTTAGTTGAAAACTTTTCCTTTAGAATGTAGTGGGCGATGGCCAGTGTAAAAACGGGAGCGGTTGCAAGGATTACGGATGCGTTGATGGCCTGCGTATGCTCCAGTCCAAAAAAGAAAAATGCGAGGTTTAAGTTAGTTCCAAAAAATGAGGCAAGAAAAGTATTTTTCCAGTCTGTTTTTTCTATTCTTAATTTTTTATAAACTAGAGGAAAAAGAAGAATAGATGCAAAGCCCATACGTAAAAATATTAGGGAAAAAATGGGAATTTCTTCTAGAGTTATTTTCATTATTGGTACGACGGCACCCCAGAGAATTGCGGCGATTATCAGATAGAGAAAAGCAGGGTTGATTCTAGTCATTGAGTAGTGAGTCGACAATACGATCAAGTCCAAAAGAGAAACCAACGGCGGGAATATCTTTTCCGGCAAACATGCCAACCAGATTATCATATCTGCCGCCAGCGCCTATAGACAGTGAAGTAGGATTATTATCTGGTTTGAGTTCAAAGATTGAACCAGTGTAATAATCAAGTCCGCGAGCTAAGGTGTGATCGAAGGAATAGTCAGCGTCTTCTTTTAGACCGAATTTATTGTTAAGAGCATCAAAGATTTTTTGTAGTTTTTCGGGGGGATTAGGTTTGTTTTTTACGAAGTTTTTGATTTTTTGAATTTTTTCTTTTGATACTTGTTTTTCTTCTAACTCTTTCTCAACACCGTCAATCCCAACCTTGTACAGCTTGTCGATAATTCGTATTTCGTTGACAACAAAAATTGATAAAGTTTCTCTGTCATTAATGGTCATTATTGCGTTTTTGAGCCCGAGGGGTCTTATTGATTCAATTGCGCAAGCAATTATTTTGGCATCTTCTTCGACTCCACTTGGTCCGACAGTATCGAAGTCGAATTGGGTGAATTCGCGGTATCTGCCGTGTTGGGGGTTTTCGCCCCGAAACACCTGACCAATTTGGTATCTGGAGAAGGTTGGTTTGAGCAAGTTTTGATTATTTGCAATAAACCTGGCCAAAGGAACAGTCAAGTCGTAACGAAGGGCGAGTTCGCGATCTCCTCTGTCTTTGAATTTATAAATCAGCTTTTCTTCCTCGCCGTATTTGCCTGTTAAGGTAGAAGCAAATTCCAAAGTTGGGGTTTCCAGTAGGACAAAGCCGTTTTCTTCCAAAACTGGTGCAATGATATTTATGATTTCCCGGCGTTTTTTTGCGTATGGGGGTTGAATGTCCCGGAAACCTTTTGGTGTTGGCGGTGCTTGCTGCATAACTTAATAATACAGGCTAGGGGAGTATGTAGACAAGCGAAACTATGTTTTCGTTGTTTTGGGTCGTGTAGAAAATTATAGCCTTTTTGTTTTTGACAATTGCCTTTTCGTCCGCTTTTTTATCGGTATCTATTATATTGGTTTTACCTAATTTAAACTCAACAAGTTTTGTATCCTGGATATTGTTACCCGAGAAGATCTTGCTTTTTACAACACTTGAAACTGTAATAGCTACATATTTTGTTGTAATTTGTGGCTTATTGTCGCGAATTATTTCGACCGACGAAGCTATGAGTTCGTTAGCTGAAGATGGATTACCGAGGGCTACCACATAATCTCCGACTCTGATATCCATGCTACCGGATTTTGGTGGTGGGGTGGGAGACTTGGTGGCCGCAGGCTTTGGGGCAGATTTAACTGTTTGGGTGTTTGTGCGCACATTTTGGTCGCCGCTTGTAGCGCTTACTGTTATTAAATTATCAAATATTTTACTTACAGTACCCGCTATAACTTTAGTGTTTTTTACCTTTGTATCCTTTTGATAGTAGAAGCTGACGATTTGGTTTTTTGTTTCTTTTAAGTCTTTGTCCAACGCAACTATTTTGATGAGGTTTAAGCCGTCTGACAATTTTTCTTCCAGTGAAAATGAGCCATCCGAGTTAGTTGCTGCAACATCGGTTGTGCTATCGGAGATTATAAGTATCTTGTCTCCCTGGCTTGACTTACCTGTAAACTTAACAACATTTTCCAGGACTACATCATTATCTTTTGGAGATGTTAAAAGAGTAGTTGTGGTTTTATCTTCTTTTGGATTTTCTAAGGTTATTTGGGGCTTATTTTCCTGCTTTTGTTCGACACCTTTTGGCTGTCTTTGCCAAAGCCAGAAAATTAATGCACCGGTTGCTAGGATAATTGCTGCTGTGATTAGAAGATTTATTACAGTGCGCATTAGGGTTAACTAGTTCTTAACGATATCATTTTTTCGCCTTGTTTACAATTGACATCTGGGGCAGAATTTGGGATTGACGGACGCTGGTTTAGTTGTGTTATGATAACTGGCGCTCTTTAAATCTATGGTAGATATTTGGTGGTACGGACAAGCATGTTTTAAAATAAAAGGTAAAGGCGCCAGCCTCGTTATCGACCCATATAGCCCCCAGTTTACCGGTCTTGGTCTGGCAAAGCTTGATGCTGATGTGGTTTGTATTACCCACGCACACGAAGACCATAATTATCCTCAAGGTGTTAAAGCAACAGGAGACGTACAACCATTTGTGATTTCCGGGCCGGGAGAGTACGAAATTTCTGGGGTGAATATAGTTGGTGTAAACAGTTTCCATGACAATAAAAATGGTGAGGAACGAGGGAAAAACACGATATATCAAATTTTAATAGACGACGTTAATATCGTTCATTTGGGAGATTTAGGACAAAAACAGTTGACCCAAAATCAGGTTGAGGCGCTTTCCGGCTGTGATGTGCTTATGGTTCCGGTGGGTGGTGTTTATACAATAGAGGCTAAAGATGCGCCGGATATTATTGCACAACTTGAGCCAAAAATTGTTGTGCCGATGCATTACAAAACTAAGAATTTAAAGTTCGAGTTGGCACCGGTTGATGACTTCTTGAGGGCAATGGGTAAAGAAAAAGTTGAAACAGTTACTAAGTTGTCGGTTTCAAATGATCGGATACCACAAGAGCTGGAAATTGTTGTATTTGAGCAGAACCAGTAAAAACAGCCTGCAGAAATATATATGCCAAAAGTAAATGAAGGGCGTGTCCCTCCCCAAGATCTTGTTGCAGAAAAATCAATAATTGGTGCAATTCTACTGGACAGTGATTCTGTTGTGGCAGTTGCCCAATTTCTTCGTCCCGACCATTTTTACAAAGAGGCGCATGCGGATATAATAGGCGCCATCTACGATTTATACGAAAAACGAGATCCCGTTGATTTAATAACTTTAACAGCCCAGCTTAAAAAACGGGGAAAACTGGACAAAGTGGGTGGGACTTCCTATCTGTCGGAACTTGTTTCGGGAGTTCCAACATCATCGCACATTACTCAATATGCACAGATAGTCCGGGATTTATATGTTAAGAGGCAGTTAATTGCGACCGGAATTAAGATCTCGCAAAATGCGTTTGAAGAGACTGGAGACATCAGAACGCTTCTTGATGAAGTTGAACAATCTGTCTTTTCACTTTCCCAGCAACAACTAAAGCAAAACTTCATAACTCTTAAAGATGCTCTAGCGGAGAGTTTTGACAGACTTGACGAACTTCATCATAAAGCGGGTGGTTTACGAGGGGTTCCTACCGGTTTTTGGGATTTGGACGGAAAGCTCGCAGGGATGCAGGATTCTAACTTAATAATTTTAGCATCCCGCCCCGGTCAGGGAAAAACAAGTTTGACCTTAAATATTGCTGCACACGTTGCCGTAAAAGAGGGTTTGCCTGTGGGCATGTTTTCCCTGGAGATGAGCAAAGAGGAACTTGTAGACAGATTGTTGGTTGCTCAAAGTGAAGTCGACGCCTGGAAATTGAAAACCGGCAAGCTTGATGATAATGATTTTGACCGTTTGCAGGAAGCAATGGGGGTTTTGGCTGACGCACCACTTTTTATTGATGATACGCCGGCAATTAATATAATGGAAATGAGAACAAAGGCTAGGCGCCTGCAGGCAGAACACGGTCTGTCTTTGCTGATTGTTGACTATTTACAGCTTGTACATGGACGGAATTTGGAAAACAGGGTGCAGGAGGTAAGTGAGATATCACAAAGTCTAAAAAATTTAGCCCGTGAACTTAAAATTCCGGTGCTTGCTTGCTCTCAGCTTTCCCGTGCCGTCGAGCAGCGGGGGAGTAGAAAACCGCAGCTTGCGGATCTCCGCGAAAGCGGTGCTATTGAGCAGGATGCAGACGTTGTAATGTTTATCTGGAGGCCGGACCAGGAAAATGGGGAAAATGTAAAATTGGATATTCAAAAACACCGAAACGGACCGACGGGGGAAATTGATATGATCTTTAAAGCAGAGCGGGTAAAGTTTTATGGCTTGGAAAAACAAAGAATGCCCAAAGAGAAACCAGCAATCAAACGCGAAGATGCCCCAAGAGTTGCCTCACTAATTGAATAATGACTGACGAACGAGAGAACGGAGCGCGAACGCTGCCAGAATTAAGTGTTCCAGAAGGTGTTTTGGCGCGGAGAATGATTAATATCAGGGAAAAGCCTTGGCTGCGTGATTTGGATTTGATCATTGATGCCGGTTATGGTGTCATAGAGAAGCTTAACGAGAGAAAGCGAATTGTTTTAACCGCTAGGAAAAGTGGTGCAGATAATAGTTATGATCTGCTTTGCGATGATGATGTTGTAGAATTGCGAAAGGGACACCACTTGACAGAGCATAGCGCAAGTTCTGTTTTAAATATGCTTGTTGTTGGTTGCCAGGTTGCAGATACGGGTGTTTATGCAAACGACTTGATTTCGGGTCCTGGAGTATTGTTGACAGTAACGGATGCCGAATGCGCGAGATTTGTACTTTAAATCATTTCCTATCATTCTTTAAAATTTTTAAGATATTCTTTTGTTGTGCCACGGGAGAGAATCGAACCCCGCTGATTTTTGCCTTTCGCCTTTTCAATTTTCCTCGAATACGGCTCGAGGCGCAAATTTACGGGGTAAGCCCTCACGGTATTTAAGTGGCGCGGGTGGGAGTCGAACCCACATGATCTTGCGATCATAAGTTTTTGAGACTTACGCGTCTGCCAGTTCCGCCACCGCGCCATTATGTTTTTTTATACGTTTTAGTTTTCTTTGCTCATGTTTTTAATGCAAAGCATTAAAAAGGATTTGTAACTGTCTATCACTTTTGGCAGAGCCAAAACTTTCTTTCCAGCACCGCGGCATGATAAAAGCTTGATGGAACGCGTTAATTATTATATCATTCTTCTTTAATATGATGACTGTAGACGATATTTACCGGCTGGGCGTAAAAATGGGGATGGATGCTGACCCACGCGGACTTAGTAAGGTAAAAAATATCCTGGCAAAGAGAAAAAAAGATTTTGAGAAATTTTCCGATAAAAAAAAGGACCTTTACGACAAAGAGTCGTTTGAAAATCCGTATTCCGACACAAGAATCCTTTTCGGAAACCCTAAAAAACCGGTTAAAAAGGTGATGGCCGGCATTGATGCTGATGCTACCGAAGTTCTTTTGGTAGACAGGTTAAATGAAAAAGGAGCAAAAATCGATTTGTTAATTGCTCATCATCCTAGTGGACACGCCCTTGCAAGTCTTCACGAGGTTATGGATATCCAGATAGATACTTTTGCCGAAAAAGGAGTGCCGGAAAATGTTGCCCATGCGCTTCTTGAGGAAAGTATGGGTTTAATAAGAAGGAGAATTGGGCCGAGAAACCATTCGCAGGCGATCGACACGGCAAGACTTTTGGATGTCCCGCTTGTAGCACTGCATACGCCGTGGGACAACCTGGGCGACGCATTTATGAGAAATTATTTAAACGATAAAAAGTTTGACACCCTTGGTGAGATACTTGATTCCATTTCCGAAATACCTGAATTTGCAGAAGCTATCCGAGGTAAAGCCGGACCAAGTATTGTGTCCGGAAGCGAAAAAAGTAGAGTTGGCAAAATTGCTATCTCGTTTACCGGAGGGACTAACCCGTCTAAAGAGCTTTATATGGAACTTGCAAATGCCGGAGTTGGAACGTTAATTGAGATGCATATTCCGGAAGAGTCCGTGCAGGAACTTAGAAAAGCCCATATAAACGCCATTGATGTTGGCCATATGGCGGCAGATTCAATTGGTGCTAATTTATTTTTGGATGAGCTAATAAAAAATGGTATAGAGGTTGTCCCTTCGTCTGGCTTGATTCGCTACAGCAGGATTTCTTCAAAAAAATCTTCTAAAAAATAATTTATGATTTCTGTTACCGAACTGCGAAACGGCGCTGTATTCGAAGATCAAGGTAAGTACTTTTTGGTGCTTACGTACGAGCATATAAAGGTCGCGCGTGGTTCCGGAACAATTAGGGTTAAAGTCCAGAATTTAGAATCTGGCGCCAACACCGATAAAACGTTTCCTACCGGAGCCCGGGTAAATGATGTAAGTGTCGATCGGAAAAAGGTCCAATATTTATACACCGACAACCAGGTTCACTTAATGAACACGACAACTTATGACCAGTTCGCAATCGAAAAAAAATTGGTAGAGGAGGCTCGTAAATATTTAAAAGAAGGAATGGAGATTACGCTTTTTTCTATTGATGATAGGCCACTATACATTGAGATTCCTAAAATCGTAGATTACAAGATTGAGCAGACCGGAGGGGCAGCCCGCGGCAACACAGTTGGTGCTTCCTATAAAGATGCAGTTCTGGAAAATGGTTTGGTTGTAAAAGTTCCGTTATTTATAAAAAATGGAGAAGTTGTTCGGGTTGATACCAGAACAGGGGATTATGTTGAGAGGGCGAAATAGAGCGAAAGGTGATAGAGCCTAGGTGCTAGAGGTTGGTAAATTAAAAAAACGATGTTTGACATTTGGATAGACTCAGATTATTATTCCAACGATGACTAACGAAACTCTTCAACCAAAAAAACCAGAATTATCCATTACAGAGATAAATCAACAAAATAAAGAAAGCTACGATTACCTTCGGGGATTGGTAAATGATGATGAATCTCCAAAAAGAATAGGTGATGAACTAGTTCTGCGTTTCCAAAAAGGTGGGGAATCAGATAGAGGAAGATCAGACAAGGTAAGGGTTGCTTTTAATAATGGTGATAGTCCAGTACGAGCAGAGGTTTATTCAATCAGCGAGATTGGGTTAGTGATGTTTGGCATGAAGTCAAAACCCTTAATGCTAAGTTCTGGTCTGCAAATCGAAATGAGCGAATTTAAGGAGTGGGAAGATAGTTTTGGTCTGCTTAGAAATGAAGATCAGGGTTCTCGTACTGCTGCCAAAGTAATTGCCGATACGGTTAGAGCAAGAATAGAAGCAAAAGCAAGCGCAGAGGCTTAAAAATTTGCGGCGAGGACGGTACCTAGGTTTTGCGGGCCGCCGAGGGCGAAAACAACTAAAAGTCCGACTGTTACCACTTGCGTCACCAAACCCCAAGGAAGCTGCATGCGAGTGTTTGTTTCGTGGCCAATTTTATACATCCAAGAAAAAGGTGGAACTTTTAGGTTAAACATGTAGTCTGGTGCCGCTAACCAATCCGGAAGCTGTGCAGCAATAACCATAGAAAACATATACACAGGGTTTTGCATTGTTTGGGTTTTAAACAGCATAAGAACTAGGGCAAAGCCCAGAAGAACGTCGAAAGTGGCTTCTATTTTGAGGCGAAGATTGGATTTGTTACGATGATTGGTTCCTGCGTCCCAATGGGGGATAAAGTCTGCAATAAAGTGTGAAATAAACGCAACGGGAACACCAATTATCGGATTTGAAATTATGGTGGCAAAACTCGCCCCAATTAAGGCGTGTGCGGTTGCGGTCATAGGTTTTTGAGTCTGCAGGCCACGCAGAGACACTACAGGGGCCAGACTTGCTGACTAGCGTAGATTCATAATATCATATTGAGGCTCTGTTGGGCAAAGCAAAAGCATTATGTTAGAAACCCTATTTTTCAACAATCTTTATGGACTTGTCTATTTTGGTGGTTTAATTTCCGCAATTATGTTGGGCCTTTTTTTATTTTGGAGGGCAGGAAGACACGAACTTGTTGATTCACAGACATTACTTGACACTGCTGCGGTTTTTTTTATGGGGGCGCTGATTATTGGAAGGGTTACAGATTTTATTGTAAGATACGATTTTTACAAATGGTCTATAAGGCGCTTAATATTTTTTAATGCTTTTTCGGGGTTTGATTTATATGGCGCTTTGGTGGGTGGATTAATTTTGGTCTTCCTCTTTTTAAGAAGTAAGCGGGAAAATTTTTGGTATATATTTGATTTTGCGGCTCAAGGATTTGCCTTCTGCGCATTTGTATACTCTCTTGTGTTGTTTATATTAGGTACCAAATATTTTTTTGATATAGGTAATGGCTTAAATCAGCTTTTATACACAATCGGTTACCTGGTGATTTTTTGGGCTGTCAAAAAATTCGAATTGAGGAAAAAACATAAAGGGTTTTCCGCATGTTTTTTTATCGTAAGTAATGGATTTTTAAATCTGGGAATGGTTATCTTATTTAAAAATATACCCGGTGAGCGTGCTACGTGGGTAATGGTATTTTCCTCTCTTTCAGTTATTTTGGGTACCATAGGTTGGTATCTATTATCCAAGCGAAAATTATTTGTAGATGTAAAAACGACATTTGGTGCGAGTTTACTTTTCTTATTTAAATTGAAGCGTATTCTGACTAATTTGGGAGAAGCTAACAATTTGGCAAGGATTCTTGTTCTTTCTCCTTTCTTAGTGGTCAAATGGGTATACTTTCTAGTAAAATACATAGGCCGCGAACTTTATCTGTCAATTGTTGATTTTGTTCACGCATTCGGTATAGGCAGATGATTAACTTAAAAGTAATTACCGGTAACATAGAAAAGCAGAGAAAGCTTGTTTTGTCAAAGCTGGGGAGGCTAAGACGAGAAGACCCGTTTGCTACGGAAGACAGGTCTATTATTGTGGAACCGGGGACAGATGCTGCCGTCTTGTCCGGTCATGAGCGCACCGTGATTTTAGAGCAACGCCTGAAAAGCGACCTGGTTGAAATAGAGTCTGCACTCAAAAAGATTAAAAAGGGGACATATGGCAAGTGTGAAAGGTGCAAAAAAGTAATAGATATTAAAAGGCTCGAGGTAAAACCACAAGCCTTGTATTGCTTGAAGTGTAAAGGTGAAATGGAGAAAAAGAAGTGATTGCGGAATTTAACTTGGATTTAATTGGATTTGACTTTTAACAGATGACATTTAACAATTGTTGAGTGCCAGGGTTTCCCGATAAAAAGCTTGTTCAGATTCTTGCGTTCGCAGTACCGGTTTTAGTTGCTGACCAGGTAACTAAAAGGGTTGCAATTCAATATTTTCCCGTAGCATGCAATAGTGGAGGGCCGTTTGGCCTGGATTTTAAGCCACTTGTTGTTTCTGTTTTGACGCTCCTATTGTTTGGCTATCTTATTGGGGCGGAAAGCAGGAAACTACGTATTTTTGGTTATAGCTTAATTATTGCCGGGGGAGTTAGTAATTTACTGGACAGGCTTATTTATGGATGCGTTCGCGACTTCATATCTTTAACTCGTGTTTTTCCTACCTTTAATTTGGCTGATTTTATATTAACTTTAGGGGTTCTGGTGGTATTATATGACGCCCTGAAAAGCAGAACGGTGACTAAATGAAACTTGATATTATTTTTGAAAACGATCTGCTCTTAGTTGTTGATAAACCACCCGGTGTGGTGGTTAATAACTCTGTTACCGCAAGCGGTGATACTTTACAAAACCAAATTTCAAAATACTTAAAATTGGCAGAAGGTGATCTGGGGGTTGGCGGGCGAGCGGGAATTGTGCACAGGCTGGATAGGGAAACGTCGGGGTTGGTCGTGGTTGCAAAAACACAAAAAGCATTTGCAAACTTGCAGGAACAATTTGAAAATCGCGAGGTTAAAAAAACATATATTGCGCTTTCCCACGGTGATATTAAGGCAGATGAGGGTGTAATTGATCTGCCCATTGCCAGGATTGGCAAGTTTGGAAAATTTGGGATTTTGAAAAACGGTAGGGAATCGGAAACACGTTATAACGTAGAAAAAAGACTTGTATTTGACGAGGCTGAATTTGAAAAATTAATTTTGGGTGATGATTTAAAGCTGACAAAAGTGCGCGTAAAATATTTAAAACAGCAGGCAAAGAATTACTCTTTCGTAAAACTTTTTCCGAAAACCGGCCGTACTCATCAGATAAGGGTGCATTTAAAAAGTTTGGGCAGTCCCATTGTTTCTGATTTAATTTATGGACCGGCAAAGCTTATAAAGTTCGATTTATTATGGTGTCCACGATTATTTTTGCATGCTGAGAAGATCGAGTTTAAAGACCCAAAATCAAAAAAGGTTTTAAGTTTTAGGTCTGATTTGCCACCTGATCTTAGGGATGCACTGGGGCAACTGGTTGCCGTTTGATTTATTGCAATTGACATTTTTTGGGCAACAATTAACAATAGGTAGGAGACTGCCTATGGAACATTTGTTTTTAGAGTTATCGTCAATTTTGGTTATTGCTACATTTTTGGGGATATTGGCGCGTATTTTTAAACAGCCTCTAATTGTCGCCTATATATTTACCGGGGTAATAATTTCCGTTTTTGGCTTGTTTCGGGCAATTGATAAACAGGCCCTGGAGCTTTTGTCTAATTTAGGCATTGCCTTTTTATTATTTCTGGTCGGAATAGATCTTAAAATCGAAGATTTAAAGTATGTCGGACGAGCAGCGATTTATATGGGCTTGGGGCAAATTCTTTTTACTGCTCTGGTTGGCTTTATTATCATAAGTGCTTTAGGTTTTTCGACTATACCTGCTTTGTATATTTCGGTTGCAATAACTTTTTCTTCTACGGTAATTATTATTAAGTTGCTTGCTGAAAAAAATGATTTGCAGACCTTGTACGGAAAAATTTCTATTGGTTATCTTCTGATACAGGATTTCGTGGCAATTATTGCGCTTATGGTCCTTTCCGGTTTCGGGGAGTCCCAGGTGCCATCGTTTTCGCTTATTAGTTTTATTTTTGTGAAAGGTCTACTTTTGGTGCTGTTTACTTATTTGGTAACAAAATTTGGTTTAAAAACTATTTTTAGGCTGGCATCTACTTCGGTCGAACTACTTTTTGTCGGAGCAATTGCCTGGGCATTTTTATTGGCGGCACTCGCCGAGCTTGCCGGATTTTCTGTTGCAATAGGAGCATTTTTGGCAGGTATCGCTATTGCGTCGTCTCCTTACAGAATTCAAATTGCAGCACGGGTAAAGCCCCTTCGCGATTTTTTTATAATAATATTCTTTATATTGCTTGGTGCTTCGTTTTCGGCAGGCTCCGGCTTTCCCATTAGAAATATTGTTATTCTGTCCCTCTTTATTCTTGTTGGAAAGCCACTAATAGTGCTTGCCATAATGCTTACTTTAAAATTCCGTAACAGGACTTCTTTTTTGACAGCTGCAACGGTTGCACAAGTTAGCGAGTTTTCGCTGATTATGATGACTGTTGGTTTGGGGTTGGGACATGTTAATTCCAGCGAGGTCGCTCTTGTTGCCGCGATTGGTGTGGTTACGATAACTCTTTCTTCCTATATGATACTTTATGGCGCCGCGATATATAAATATCTGCAGGGTCCGATTGCTAAAATTTTTCCGGAGAAAGGAAACGACCCATATGTAGCCCATCGCGATAATTTAAAAGATCATATAGTGCTAGTGGGTGGGGAGCAGATGGGGTCTGACATACTTGCGTATCTGGCCACAAAAATTAAAGATAAGAACCAGATACTTGTAATCGACTTTAACCCCACGATTTTTAATCAGTTAACATCGGCCGGTTACAATGCTGTTTTTGGAGATATTAGTGACCCTGAGGTTATTGAGGAGCTTGAGCTTGGACGCGCAAGTTTAATTGTAATAACGGATCCTGATATTGCCGACAGCTTAGGACTTATTGAGGCTGCTCGTGAGAAGAACTACAAAGGGCCGATAATCGGTGCTGCTTACTGGATACATGACGCCATTAAGCTTTATGAATCGGGGGCCGATTATGTGATTGTGCCGGAAACTGTAGGCGGCAAGCATATTGCCAGAATTTTGGCAGAAAACTGGGATGACCTGGACAAAATCAAAAAAGAGAAAAGCAGACATTTTGAAGAGCTTGTTTCGCACAAGATATTTTAGGCATTTAGTATTGAGTTAAAAGTTTATGCTTGATAGAATAAATGTGTAGGAGATTAATATGGGAAGTAGCAGTTTTTTTAAAGGTGAGAAAAAGAAACAAAAAAAGGAAGTGCTTGAGCGCAGGCTTGAGCATATGCCACGTGCGACAATAGCCCCTCGTGTTGAAATCATCGGAAAAGGTAAGGGTCGCGACAAATAGCCTCGATATAGGTTTTAGGGCAGATTAATTGTTTCCTGGCTTTTAGGAAATGATATGAGAGATTATTTAAAATCTAGTGCCCGTAGCGGAGTGAAGTGGGAAAAAAATAATAGTAGTGTTGGTAAATGGAAAAGTGTTAGTGCTATTTTTATTGCCTTAGTTATCTGTTTGGCTACTTTCAACGGTCTTCTTAAATCAACTTCAGAAAAAAAATTTAATAATAGGCAAAGTTGGGACGGTGTATCGTCTTTTGTCGTGGGTCTAAAAGGGGATAAGGCAGGAGCCTTCATTTTTCAAAAAGATCCAAAGAGAGTCGCGGTCGTTAAATTTGGGGAAATTGTTCAGGGGGAGGGCCAGGCATTTGCGGATAAGCTCTCCGCCACTCTGGGGGCAAATATTAATACTTATCTTAATGTTGACTCGCTCGAAGACGAAACTTTAGCAAAAAGGTTTGAGAATTTTACAAGTTTTATGACTCCTGCTGCGATTTTGACTAGCGGAATGTTTTCGAAGCAAGAAGATACTAATATTACTCGAATAGAAGCTTTAAGGCTATGGTGGCAGGCTAAAACTATTCGCCCGAAAGAGATAAAATTTGTCGACTTGAGCGCTAAATCTACACCTCGCGATACCAAAGTACTTGGCGCTAGTTCCAATGGTTTAAATAAAGAAATTGTTCCTTATCTGGAGAATGTAAAAATTATTGGGGAGGATGTTGAAATTAACATTGTTAACGAAAGTACCCAGGAGCTGGCATCTGCCCTGATGCAAAGTTTTGTTAAAAGCGTGGGGGGGCGCGTCAATAAAGTTTCTGGAAGTGCAGACACCGTAGATAAGTGTCTGATTTATACAAACAAAAAAGGAAGCTACACTGTGAATTATTTGGCAAAGACATTAACCTGTGATATAAATGACACTCTTGAGGCCGAAAATCCAACCATGACAATCCATATCGGTGAAAATTTTAATAAAAAGTATTTTAAATGATTTTTGTAGTACTGGGAATTATTGTCTTAGTTTTATCTTTTGTAATTGCTCTTGCGACACTTATACGTGACCAGCGAAAGTTAGAAGAAGAAAACAGAAGGTTACAAAAGGAAGGACCGCCGTCACTCAAAAAGTTAGAAGTTGGTATGGTGGATAGCGGGGATGGTACTACCGCACGACAGCCTGTACCCGGGCAAGAACCCTCCGACTATCAATTGCACCAAACTGTATCGCAGGCGCCGGATGCAGCTGGGGAGACCAAAAGTCAGGTTGACGAAGAAGGAGTTTGGTGGCGAGGTATTGTTGATAAAGTCGAGCCGGAATCTAATGCTAGCGACGACGAGCAGAAGTCTATTGAGGCGATACGGTCGGAGCTTGCAAAGCTGACGACACAAAAGAGACCGGCCAGTTTAGACAACATGCCTGAGTTGGGGCAAAACGATCATGATAAACATAATTCCCTGGCCGGTGAATTTTCTCCTAGGGATATAAAGCGCGACTAGGCAAAGAAGGTCTCTTTATCTTCGGAGATTGTTCTTGCTTCCTGAAAAGATGGTTGAGTTGCAAACTTTGCCGATCTTTCGACTTCTCTGATAAAAATTGTTAGCGATTTGGTGGTTGCTGATTTTACAAAAGCTTCGTATTTATTGCCGCCTTGAATATAGACAATCATTTTGTGGGAAGTATCGTCAGGCAGTGCTCCCAGGTAAATCCCTTCTTGCGTCGCAATCGAGATAGCGTGTTTTTTAGGGACAATTTGCAATGTGTCCCCGCAGTTTAGGGCGGCCAGAATTGGAGGAGATGCCAGGTTAAGGAGGTTTATGGTTTTGGTTTTTCCCGGTTCGAATAGAAATACGGTTGACAAGTTTACGTGGCCGTTTGAGTTCATATTTTTTATTGTTTGACCACTAGCCTTGTTACTTATTGTGGTTGCGCCATTGGTTAGCTTGCTGATTTTTTCGATATTTTTACGGGCGATAATATTGTAGGGATCAACTTCCAGCACCTTTTTATATGTTTTTTGGGCCTTTTCTATTTCGCCGGCACACATCAAGGCTTTTGCCAACCTATTTAAGGCTTCGACGTTGTCCGATGATAGCGTTAGAATCTTTTGGTTTATCTTTGTGGCTTCTATCCAGTCGGAGGAGAGAGCTGCTTCTATTGCCAGATGGCTTAGGTCGTCTATGTCTGTTGTGCCTTGCCAACTTGAGGCGTTTTGAATCATGGAACCTAAGTTAGAATAAAGCGGATTAGCCGTCAATAGGTGAAAAATATGAAACGATATTGGGGTAGTGGGGGTAAAATGAGTGTTCAATATTGGCTTTGTTTCAACCAAGTTGGCCTCAAAATGTAGGACCTATAATAGTAAATAGTGACAGGCTAAAGAAGAGTAGTTTATAATCATTTACCTGGTTGTAGAGCATGAACATGTGATATTTAATGGCAATGTAGTTGTTTTTGCCAATGCGGAGGAGCTGAAGATTGGACTTTTTCATTCACTGCTAAGAAGAAGGGATACATTGTATGTCGGACTTATAAGTTTTCGTCAAGCTCTTACGATAGTACAAGATAAGGTAGGCTTTCTTCCCCCCGTAACCGTTAGTTATACAAATAAGAGGACTGCTGAATTTGCAGAAAAACTGTTGGGGATGAAGGTGGAGGCTGTGGAGAGACCAAATCTGAGGCCTTTGTATACGGTTTCGGGTGATACAAGACAATTAAAAGATTCTGTGGATACCATGATTTCTAATGAAAGACGTGCTAAAAGATTGAGAAAAAAAGCATTAATTTAGCATAGAAAGAATTATATGAGTGGACATAGCAAGTGGTCAACAATAAAGAGGCAAAAGGGGGTAAACGACGCCAAGCGGGGGCAGGCGTTTACAAAGATGGGTATGGCAATTGCTATTGCCGTTCGCGAAGGCGGAGGGGGAGATCCGACATCTAACTTTAAACTGCGCTTAATGATGGATCAGGCTCGGGCTATTAATATGCCAAAGGAGAATGTGCAAAGGGCGATAGACCGCGGTTTGGGTAAAGGTGGGGCAGCTGCCATTGAAACTGTGGTTTATGAAGGATATGGACCAAATAAGGTTGCACTAATTGTAGTTGCCGCAACCGACAATAAAAACAGGACAACGCCGGAGATACGGTCGACAATTGAAAAAAGCGGGGGTACATTTGCAACACCTGGAGCGGTAGATTGGGCCTTTGCCGAAATGGGAATGATTACAGTGGAAAAGAACGGCAAATCGTTAGACGAACTTTTCGAACTGGCTGCAGATGCCGGCGCTGAGGATATTGAGGACGCGGGTGACGTAGTTGAAGTTTATACAAAACCTGCTGATGTAGAGAAAGTGAAACATGCATTGGCTGAGAAAGGTTTGACAGTTGTGAGTTTTGAGATTTTCAAAAAGCCGACAACGCTGGTAGAGATAAAAGATGCGGAAACCGCCAAGAAAGTTTTGGCACTAATTGAGAAAATAGAGGATTTAGATGATGTGCAAAAGGTTTACAGTAACTTTGATATTGCCGATAATTTACTCACATTATAATGGTAAGACTTGAGCCTCGCATGTCTCGAGAAGTATATGTAGAATGCGCAAAAGAAAGATCTGGAAAGTATGTAGCAGAGGTTTGGCGTACATTGGGTGCCGATTGGAGACAAAAACAGGGTGTTCTTGATCGTATGAGTTATAACAGTTATGAGCGAACTAAAGCTGTGGTTGCGCATTTTAGAGAAGCGTATTTTACTTTGGGCTTTAGGTTGCCAGTTTCGGGAAATAGGAGGGACGCTTTTGATGGAGTTGCATCCTTTATGACTGAAATTGGGGTGGCTAACAAAAAAATACGACATGGTAAGAATTCGGAAGTAAATGTGTTTTTTCGTGAAGACCTACGAAAAATTAAAGATTTTTTAGACAATCCAGTAGATGAAAATGGTGAGCCATTAGACTTTACAAATCCATTCGAAACTCAAGGCCCCATTTGACAAAGCCATTTTTTTCGTAGAATTTATGGGCATCTGTTCTGTCTGAACCTGAAGTAAAGATTATTTTGTAACAGCCTTTTTCTTTGGCGGTTTCTATACATTTTTTGAAAAATTCTGTACCTACGCCTTTGCCCCTTTGTGACTTATCGACAACCAGGCCTTCGAGCAGGGCATAGTGGCTGTTTCGGATGGCAACGGCCACATAATAGAGCACCGCTGTGGCCATGACTTGATCGTTTGTCTTGGCAACAAGTACATCGCAAGTATCGTCCTTAAGTTGTTTTGCCAAAGCGGCTTTGGCACCGTCTGCAATTTTTTCGGTTCGATATATTTGAGTCTGCAACTTTAAAATTGCGTTGATATCCGCTTCTGTTGCTTTTGAAACATCCATGCTAAAATTTTACATTAGTTTATGAAATTATACGAATTTGAGGGGCATAAAATTTTAAATAAAGTTGGAGTCGAGAGCCCGTTTTTTGTGGTTTGTGAGAATTTAGAAGAAGTGCAGGCTGCAAAAAAACGCATTAAATTTCCAATAGTTGCTAAGGTGCAGGTTCTTTCCGGCAGGCGTGGTAAGGGTGGCGGAATTAAGGTTTGTACAAATGAAAAGCAACTTGTTGATTTCTGTAAAAAAATGTTCGGATCAACCTTTAACCCTTCGGCAAGCTCAGGGCAAGTGGGGGAAGAGGTGCGGTTTATAACGCTGGCGGAAAAGGCGGATATTGAAAAAGAATTTTATGCTTCGATTACATACGACACGGTTTTGGCAGTGCCGTTTTTGTTATTTTCCCAAGAAGGGGGAATGGATATTGAAGAGGTTCGAGCAAAGAATCCCGAGGAAATTGTAAGAGTGGATATTAATCCGTTTTTGGGCCCGGATCCGAAACTTCTAAGGAAAATGTTAACCGGAAGCTATTCTTCGAGTGAGTCCCAAATAGCGGGACGAATCGAGAAGTCTAGTGGTGGTGGTTCTCGACTCCGCTCGAACAATATCGATTATCTAATTGATTTTTTGATGAGGTTGTGGGATGCGTTTAGTCGATACGATTGCAGGTTGGTTGAGGTTAACCCGATTGCTAAGGTTGGTGAAAGTTACATTGCTGTCGATGCCAAAATAATTTTGGATGACGCAGGAATGGCGCGTCATAGGGATTTAGATGTTTTGCCGAAAGGTGCAGCGGGAGCTGTGCCAACAAAAAGGGAACTGGCGGCAAAAAAAATAGACGTGGAAGATTACAGGGGAAATGCCGGTTCGACATTTATCGAATTTGGTGGAGACATTGCGGTTTTGGCTTCCGGAGGCGGGGCATCGCTTTTGGTTATGGATGCTTTGGTTGCAAATGGCGGGAAACCTTCCAATTACACGGAATATTCTGGTAACCCACCACGCGAAAAAGTCGAGAAGCTGACAAAAATAACATTATCAAAAGAAGGACTGGCTGGATGTTTGGTTGCCGGGGCTGTTGCTAATTTTACGGATATTTATGAAACTTTGGCCGGTTTTGCCCAGGGACTTGCGGAGGTGAAACCGAGACCAAGTTACCCAATTGTTGTAAGACGAGGCGGGCCAAAACAAAAGGAAGCTTACGAAATGCTTAAGAAACTTGCCAAAAAAGAGGGTTATGATTTCCATTTATTTGGACCGGAAACACCAATTTCTGTTGCATGTAAAAAAATGGTGGAGCTTTCCAAAGAATTCAAATCTCAAATGGCAAATGAAAAAAGTAACGAAATTCTCCACAAGGTCGAATAATATTGTTCGAGCGAAGTCGAGAACTTAACAAAAATGGCGATATTAGTAAATAGAGATACCAAAGTTTTAATCCAGGGGATTACGGGAAAATCAGGCCTTTCGGCGTGTGTTGACCTACTTGACTACGGTATGAAAGTTGTTGGTGGGGTAACCCCAGGAAAAGGCGGCCAGGAGGTTTTGGGGTTACCGGTTTTTGATTCGGTCAAAGAAGCAGTTAGTGCTGTGGGACCAATTGACGCGACTATGGTAAATGTACCGCCACTACTGACACTGGATGCGGCGCTTGAGGCAATTGACGTTGGAATTTCACTGGTTCATATGTTTGCGGAGAAAGTTCCGGTTTTGGATACAGCCAAAATTTTATATCGTGCACGCAAGGCGGGAGTTCGGGTTTTGGGTCCAAATTCGGTCGGGGCAATTTCTCCGGGAGAAGGAAAAATTGGTTCTATCGGCGGACCGAATGCCAAAATCACCTTTAGTAAAGGGCCTGTCGGAGTGATTTCCAAATCCGGCGGTATGTGTTCGGAGTTAGGGTCGATGATAACAAGTGCAGGGCTGGGGCAATCTACTGTTGTGGGTATTGGGGGAGATTTACTAGTTGGAACAACTTTTGTAGATCTACTTTTGGATTTTGAACATGACGCGCAGACAAAAGCTGTTGTGGCATTTGGAGAAGTTGGGGGGAGTAGCGAAATAGAGGCAGCAAAGTTAGTTCGCGAAAAAAAGTTTACAAAGCCTTTGATAATATTTTTGGCAGGCAAGTTTGCGGAAAGTTTACCTAAGGACACTGCTCTTGGTCATGCGGGTGCAATAGTAGGTTTGGAATTTTCAATGGATGAAAAGAACAAGTTTTTAAAAGAAAGTGGTGTAATAGTAGCTGAAAACTTTGAGGATATACCTAAGCTAATTAAAAATGCTATCTAAATTTAAGATTAATTTTGTTTTAAGTTATACTATACGCTAATGGGTAAGGCATACAGAACTTCTATATCGACCCACAAGGACGGGAAACCGTATGTTTATGGTTATGACCTTACGAAACTTGCTCAATCGCCCTCGTTTACAAGGACAATTTATTTAATACTTCAAGGAAAATTACCGGACAAAAATAGCGAAAGAATGCTGGACGCAATACTGACAATTTCTATCGATCATGGTGTGGCGCCCTCTTCCGTTGTTGCTGCCCGGAATGTTTATTCCGGAGGATCGCCGGTGCAGGCAGCGGTTGCTGCCGGAATATTGGCATTTGGTGAATTCCATGGTGGAGCGGTGGAAAAGGCGATGGAGAATTTTGAGGCATATGTCGGGCGTGTGCCAGCTGAGGTGGTTGGGGAATTTTCTAAACGAGGGGAAAGGTTAAGCGGTTTTGGTCACAGGGTTTACAGTGTGGATCCCAGGACTCAAGCACTTGTTGAAATAGCCAAAGATTTGGGATTTTTTGGAAAGTATGTAAAGTTTGCCCAAAAGTTAGAGACTGAACTTTCTGGAGGCGGGAAGGCGTTACCTCTTAATATTGATGGAATAATTGCGGCGCTTCTTTTGGAAATGGATTTTAACCCTAAAGTAGGCAAAGGAATATTTATCATCGCCAGAACCCCGGGGCTTGTTGCCCATGTTGTGGAAGAAGCCACACGCGAGAAACCGGTGAGAAGGTTAGTGGATGATGAAATAGAGTATGACGGGCCGAAACCTAGAGAGGGAAAATGATAATTTTCGGCATAGATCCGGGAACTGCGACCACTGGCTATGGGGTAATAAAAATCCACGACAAAGATTCCAACAAACTGATTGAACTTATAGATTATGATTGTATCGTAACATCAAAGGATATGGAAATGCCAATGAGGTTATATAGTATCCATAAAGATATAAAAAGATTATTAGGATATTATAAACCTGATTGTGTATCTATCGAACAGTTGTTTTTTGGAGTTAACTCCAGGACTGCAATGACAGTTGGGCAGGCGAGGGGAGTAGTGTTGTCGGCTGCTGCGGGCTATAGGATACCAATATTCGAATATCAAGGGCTACATGTAAAGGCGACGATAACGGGAAGTGGAAGGTCGGACAAAAAAGAAATACAAAAGCACGTAATGAGATATCTGGGTAAAAGAAAGTTGGTAAAGCCCAAAAGCGGATATATAGATGATGCGGCAGATGCGCTGGCAGTTGCAATATGTCACTATTTAAAAATATCTAACATGGAGAGGTTGACGGAGAAACAGAAGGGAGTTATCAAGAGGGGCAAAAGAGACAAAGGGGCCAAAGGCGAGAAAAGTACAAGGGGTAAGGCGAGTAACAAAGGGAAGTGAGTAGGGGATGAGGCTTTTTAAAAGGATTACTTCATATGAAATAACTAAAAGACAAAAGTTAGTATTTATGTCTTTTTTTTTGTCATTTGTTTTGGTTGCGACCCAGACCGTGCCCGTAAATTTACGTTACCAGGCAATAGCTGTTTTGGGTTTTGCGTCAGTTTTATTGGCAGCGTTTGCGCTGTGGGGTGAGCTTTCGGGTATTAAGTATTTTTTGCTTTTGCTTTTACCGGTTTATTTTGTAATAGGCGCTTCGCTTTTTTATTTTTTGCTGCCCGTTAGATGGCTAACGAGACTCCCATTTGCCTTTGTTTTTGGTATATCTGTCTATCTTTTGATGTTGACGTCTAACATCTACAATATTGCTGCTATTCGGACAATTGCACTCCTTAGGGCAGCTCACGCCGTCGGGCTTTTGTTTTCTTTGGTTTCTACATTCTTCTTAACAAATGTGCTTTTATCTTTGCACTTTGGGGTGTACGTAATAGTACCGGCGGTTATAGTCATAAGTTTTCCGGTTTATCTTGTCGGGTTATGGTCGTACGAGCTTGAGGATTTTATTTCCCGCAAGGTGTTTGTGCATGCCTGCACCTTTACTCTAATCTCTGCGGAGATAGCTGCGGTCATATCTTTTTGGCCGGTGGCTCCAATTAATGGAGCACTAATAATGGTGACAATTATGTATGTACTTTTGGGACTCGGACAGTTTGTTTTTCATGAGAAGATTAGACCTAGGGTTATCTGGGAGCATTTGGCGGTTGCCTCTATTGTAATGGTTATTGTTGTGGTTGCTACTAAGTGGAATGGATAACCTATAGTATTTATTAGGGAAGAAGGAGAAATGGGACATTTGACTACTGGCGCCTGACATTTGATTTAGCTGCAAAACACCCGTAAATATTTTATAGAAAGTGGAGGAATGAGGGAGACAGGGAAGTGTAGTAGCTGATATAGTTTGATACGGTTATAATAATGTGAAAAGATGACCTGAGATATTGTGAAAAATTACGAGAATCGGACTATAAGACTTTGTTTTGCTTATCCTTTTTAGGAGATACGGGTTGAGAGTTGTTGTTTTGGAGTAGGGTTGTGGTTAAGGCTCTTGTCCCCACGTGCACAAATCAGTTTTGCACAGCAACATTAAGAGTGCTAATTAGGCACGGGAGGGCTGTTTTTGATGTTTACCGGAGAAGACCCCACATGGGGCTAATAATGACCAATTACCAATAACCATTTACCAATTTCAGTTCTTACTTTTGTGTCTGTACTTCTCCGAAGAGAGAGCAATCTCCTTTTCTGTACTACGTCGCACAATGATACTTTTGCGACGTAAGGTACGTTTGAGAGAGGGTGCGAAGAGGTTCATACACAATTTCCAATGACCAGTGCCCAGTTACAAATTATTAATAAAAACAGGCTTTTCTCTTTTTTTGGTTTTATATAAAAAAACAACTTTTGTCTAGTTTGATTCATTTGTCCCCTCTTTTATGTAAAAAGAGTTTTTTAGTATCTTTTTGTTCCCGAAATATTAAATTAAACGGTTTGGTATAAAGGTAAGATAAGAAAAAGCCGTTAGGGGCGCTGTAATGGGCTGATCGTGGCTAAAAAGAAGTCAAAAAACGGCTTAAGCGACCGATTTTTCGAGGTAAAGTGAGTATTTTGCATATGGATTAAAACCAAATAGAAGAATTGGTGGTTCAGGGCCTGTTGGCACTTCATAAATTAATGGAACATCCGGATAGTCAGGTCCGTATAATTCGTGAGCAAAACTTTTTTGATCTAAAGAAACATTTATCCAAGCGCTAGCGTCGTCAAATGAAATGTTTGCAGACGGCTTGCCGGAAAAGGCTTTTGTTTTAAGTGAGCTAGATTTTCCAGAAAGGACTCGTCTGGCTTCAAGATCATCAATTTGATAATAGGCGCCTTGAGCGCTATCTAGGACCACTGCGAATGTTCCGTAGCGAACTACGAGTGTGTTTTGGTTGTCAAAAACATCCTTTATGCGGTTGTTTAGCTTTGATTTTTGGATATCGGTAAGGCGGTTTGCTTTTGGAAACTGATTACCAGCGGCCGCATCTATTTGTAAATTTGCCACTCTGGCTACGTCCCAGATTTGTTTTACGTGAGATGAGTCTATCTCTAGTTCATTTTGGTCGATCTCTAAAATAATTGGACGGTCAAGTTCTGTTGGCATAGTTGCCCATTATAACTTAAAACGGGCTATTTTACTATGGGGTGGGTTTATCAGGAGATGAGGGTGCCGACAAGTTCACCTGAAACTGCTTTGTGGATATTGCCCTGCAAATTAACGTCAAAGACCAAAATGGGAATTTTATGGTCCATGCAAAGTGACAATGCGCTGTTGTCCAGAACTTCGATTTCTTTGCTGTTGAGTGCTTCTTTGAAACCAATCTTTTCAAACTTAATGGCGTCTTTATTTTTAAGCGGATCTTTGTCGTAGACACCATCGACTTTAGTTGCCTTTAAGATTATTTCGCATTTGGTTTCCAGCGCGCGCAGTGCTGCAGTTGTATCTGTGGTGAAGTAAGGGTTGCCTGTTCCCCCTGCAAATATTACAACCCTCCCCTTTTCCATATGCCTTATGGCCCTTCTTCTTATATATGGTTCGCAGACGTCTTTGATGTCTATTGCGGAAAGAACTCTAGCCGGCTGGTTTTCTTTTTCCAGGGCAGCTTGTAGGGCAAGCGAGTTCATGATTGTTGCCAGCATGCCGATATAATCACCGACGGTCCGCTCAAGGCCATTTTCTTCGGCAGAAGTTCCTCTGAAGATGTTTCCGCCGCCAACAACTACTGCAATTTGGGTGCCACTTTCCTTTGCTTTGACAATTTCTTTTGAAATCCATTGGCAAAATTGCGGATCAATTCCGAATTCTCGACTGCCTTGAAATGTTTCACCGGAAAGTTTAAGGAGAACTCGTTTGTATTTTGGGGTTGACATTAACTTATTCTATCAGTTAACTTTAGTCTCTGTCGATTGCTCAACATATTCGACTAGATTTTTGAGTTCTTCGAATTCAGTTATTGATTCCGCGCTAGACGGGCTAATATCTATTAGAATCAGAGATGCTGCTTTATCTAATTTAAGCTCTCTCGCTAGTATTTGAGCATCTATTTTTTCTAGAAGTCCTTTGGGGTCTGCGTTAAAGTGGTAGTTTTCCACTTGGCTAATTGAAATGTTTAATTTTGCATATAGTCTTTTCAATAAGGCAGCCCCATATCTATAATTTGCAGCTAGTGTGCCTGTTCTATAAGTTTCACTTTTTATGATTTGATCAAAAATTGGGTCATTACCTTCCGGGTCGTTGAAATATTCTGTTAGCATTTGGGTGTTGATCTCGTCAAAATACCCCGCAATATCATTTCTTGCATCTGAACTCTTTTGCCCCTTCACCCACTTCAGGCCTCTTTTGTGTGTATACTCAAAAGTCCTGCCACTGATAGTTTCCACACCTTTCCTGATAGAATTTTGCCCGTCTAGTTTATATGCTAGTTTTACGTTTGTTTGTGTATGAGTGTATTCGTGTTCGATTAGGGCTCTTATTACTGATAGTTTGTTGACTCCTGGGTCGCCGATTTCTGGTTTGCCAAGAAATATAATTAAAGGAATGTCAATTTGAATCTCTCCAGTTGCGTCTCTTGAAAATAATATGATGGACGCTTCACCGCGGGGTTTCTCTGCCTCTATATCATATTTTTTTGCTTCGTCATAATCTAATGCTAATATCTGGCGAGGGATGGCTTTCTTTGCAAATACTTCACCGAAAAGATCTTCAGTATATTTAGCTATCTTGGAAACGGTTTCCTGGGTGAGAATATTGGTGTTCTCAGCCTCATAAGCTCGCATATCGCGTCTTAAATTCACTGCTTTGTCAGACAGTGAATTGGTCTCGGTTATTTCCTGATCACTGCCATTTTCTTGGGAACAACCTACGACTCCGATTGCGGCTAGTGCTAGGGCGCGCTTTCCTGCTCCTGTTAGAAATGATCTTCTAGTAGTGGTATTTGTAAATAGTCCTGTTTCTGCTCCCATTAAATATGGGATTATATCAAAATAGGTTGGTATTTGCAAACTATAGGTTCTTTTTTAAACTGTAGAGTTGATTATCTAGATTTGATACCTTTAATTTTAGATTGGGTGTGTCGCAGAATCCTTCGACTTTGCTCAGGACGTGCGTTTATACGTCGCACATTGTTGACTTCCCTGCCCTTTTGCGACGATAATAAATAGAAGATTGTTATATTGCTAGATTGTTTATGTTTGATTTAACTGCCCAGATCATCGACTTCTTAGAATATTGCGAAATTGAGCGAAACCTCTCCCCTCTTACTATTCGCGACTATCGACATTACTTGGAGTTTTTTGACGATTGGCAGAAGGGAAATGCGCCTATTTCCAAGCCTCAAGACTTAACAGTCGATTTAATAAGGAAGTATCGAGTGTATTTAGCCCACTTTTTAAGCACGAACGGTAATTTGCCCCTAAAAAAGGTTACCCAAAATTATTATGTTATTTCACTGCGATCCTTTTTGCGCTATTTGGTTAAGAAGGATTTAAAAGTTGTTACGCCGGACAAAATTGAATTGCCGAAGGCAGAAAGCAGGTCATTAAAGTTTTTGGATAGGGATCAGTTGGAGCGGTTACTTGCCCAGCCAGACGTAAGCTCAGAACCTGGAGTCCGCGATAAGTCACTTCTTGAAATGTTATTTTCGACAGGTCTTCGTGTCTCGGAGCTTTGCAAATTAAACCGTGACTCAATTAACCTCGAGAGACGTGAATTTGGAATTATTGGCAAGGGGCAAAAACAAAGGATTGTGTTTATTTCGGACAGGGCTGCTCTATGGGTAGGAAAGTATTTGGAAAAAAGAAAAGATATGTTTAAGCCACTCTTCATTCGTTATTCCGGCAGCCTCGACCCAACGCTTGGCAGTGAAGAAATGAGATTAACATCACGTTCTGTCCAGCGTATGGTAGAAAAATATGTCAAATCTGCTCGATTGCCTGTTAAAGCTACTCCGCATGTTTTGCGACATTCTTTTGCTACTGATCTTTTAATAAACGGAGCGGATCTAAGATCTGTCCAGGAAATGTTGGGCCATAAAAATGTGGCTACCACACAAATTTACACGCACGTTACCAATTCTCAGCTTAAAGATGTCCATAAGGCTTTTCATAGCGGAAATGGTCAAGTTGGTAATTACGTTGACAAGAAGGTTAATTCTGAAATTTGACGTATGATTGCCAGGGTTTAGTTTTTAAATCACTGAGTTTTTTTTCTTTGATACTTTGGACGAAAAGTTCGGCCGTTTGCATATTGGTGAGTAGCGGAATTGCGTAGTCAATGGTTGTTCTTCGAATTTGGTAGTCATCATCGAACTCTTTTTTAAAGTATGGGTCAAAGATATTAATTACCAGGTCAACTTTTTTAGAATGCAACACGTTTAAAACGTTCGGCTTTTTCTTTTCATAAATTTTATATAGCATGGTTGCCTCTACCCCGTTTTTTTTGAAAAAAGCTGTGGTGCCGGCTGTGGCATAAATTTTTAGCCCTATGGTATTTAGGGTTTTGGCACTGTCCAAGAACTTGGCTTTGTTTTCGTCTCCTGCTAAAGAAATGAAGACAGCTTTTTTGGGTAAAGTTGTTCCTGTTGCGATAATTGATTTCAGAAATGCTTCGCTTGTGTCATCCCCGAAGCAGGCTACTTCTCCGGTTGAAGACATTTCTACTCTAAGAACGGGGTCTGCGCCTTTGATTCTGGAAAATGAAAATTGAGGAGCTTTGACTGCCACATAAGTGGTTGGCAGTTTTTTATTTATTGGTTTTGGATTCAAGCCCAATATAGCTTGGGTTGCAAGTTTCGCGTAATTTGTTCCTAAGACTTTTGAGACAAACGGAAGACTTCTGCTTGCCCTTAGATTGCATTCTATAACCATAATTTCGTTGTCGATCGCCAGAAATTGAATGTTAAACGGGCCGGAAATATTTAGGCTTTTGGCGATTTTGGCAGCAGTTTCCTTAACCTTTTTTACGGTTTGAATATATAGTTTTTGGGCAGGGAGAACGAGTGTAGAATCACCGGAATGAACACCGGCATTTTCTACGTGTTCGGAAATTGCCTGACAAATGATATTGCCGCCGGACGCCACCGCATCTATTTCTAATTCTTTTGCGTTTTGAATAAATTTGGAAATTACCACAGGGTGTTCTTTTGAAACGTTACTGGCAAGACTTAAGTACTCGCTTAGGTCTTGGGCGTTGAATGCAACATTCATTGCAGCCCCGGAAAGTACGTAGGAGGGCCGTACTAAAACAGGATATTTAATCGAGTTTGCAAATTTTAATGCGTCTTCTGTGCTTTTTAATTTTGCCCAAGGTGGTTGACTAATCTCTAAATCGTCGCAGAGTTTTGAAAACTTGTCTCTGTCTTCTGCGTTGTCTATTGAGGCGGGGCTTGTACCTAAAATGTTTACACCGGCTCTGGCTAAATATGGTGTGAGGTTATTTGGTTTTTGGCCTCCCATTGAAACAATGACCCCAAGCGGATTTTCTTTTTTGTAAATTTCCAGTACGGTTTCTTCGGATAGCTCTTCAAAATATAACCTTTCGGCCATATCAAAATCTGTTGATACGGTCTCGGGATTACAGTTAATAACAATAGGCAGGAAGCCATTTTCTTTTGCACTTATAGCAGAAGTTACGGAACACCAATCGAATTCGACTGATGAGCCGATCCGGTATGGGCCGGAGCCCAAAATAAGGACTTTGCCAGAATTTCCAATTTCCAATTTCCAATTTCCAAAATCAGCTTCTTTAGATCTGTTTGGTGTTTGAAGTTTTTGATTTTGATATTGTTTGGTATTTGAAGTTTGTGATTTGGAGTTTGAATCGATGTCGTCTTTTGTGCCGTTGTATGTGAGATAAAGATAGTTTGTTTGTGCGGGGTATTCAGCGGCAAGCGTATCTATTTGTTTTGTTACGGGTGCGATTTTGTATTTGTCTCTTAACGATTTGACCTTTTGGTTTGTTGAGTCTAATAGCGTTGAAATGCGTTTATCTGAAAATCCAAGTTGTTTTAAATTTAGTAACTTTTCGCGAGTTAAGGTTTTTTTATTTTTGAGATTATTTTCGGCATCTGTGATATTTTTTATTTTTTCTAAGAAAAATTTATTTATGCCTGTTGCCCCGGCTATTTTTTCTATTGGCTGGCCGTCTTTGATTTTTTGGGCAATTTTAAAGAGTCTCCAGGGGGTTGGTTCTTTATAATCTGCATTTGGAATGTTGTCGTCGGTTATCCCTTCCAGTCCAAGGTCTAACATTCGGGCCGCTTTTTGAATTGCTTCTTCGAATTTACGACCTATTGCCATTACTTCCCCTACCGATTGCATCGATGAACCGATAAGGTGGTTGCTTTTTACAAATTTAGTTAGATCCCATCTTGGAAATTTTACAATCAGATAATCAAGAGCAGGCTCAAAGCACGCGATAGTTTTTTGCGTTACCGAATTTTTTATTTCTGTAAGCGAGTAACCGAGTGCCAGTTTTGTTGCAACGTAGGCAAGAGGATAGCCGGTTGCCTTTGATGCTAACGCAGATGACCTGGAGAGGCGGGCGTTGACTTCGATGATGCGATAATCCAGCGCGGGTCCTGTTGACATTTGCGGGTTTGGATTCAATGCGAATTGGATATTACACTCACCTACTACGCCGAGGTGTCGTATTACATTGATAGCTATTTCCCTGAGGGTGTGATACTCGTAGTTATTTAAGGTTTGGGATGGGGCGACTACAATGGACTCTCCGGTGTGAATGCCCATAGGGTCAATGTTTTCCATGTTGCAAACGGTTATGCAATTGTCGTTTTTGTCTCTTACTATCTCGTATTCAATTTCTTTCCAATTTAGTAAATATTCTTCTATTAAGACTTGTTTTACTTTAGACAAAGAGCGGGAGACAATTTCCTTTAGGTCTTTTGGATTTGCGGCGATACCCGAATCCTGACCTCCCAGGGAAAAAGCGCTTCTGATCATAACGGGATAGCCAATTTTTTGGGCGTAAGTTTTTGCTTCCTGTAGGTTTTTGGCGGCAAAGCTGTTGGGGGTACGCGCGCCTATTTTGTTAAGGGATTTTACAAACAGTTCCCTGTCTTCTGTGGTTTCGATAGCATCTACTCCTGTTCCAAGGACTTTTACGTTGTACTTTTTAAATAGACCTTTTTTTGCAAGTTCCAGGCCACAGTTTAGGGCAGTTTGTCCACCAAAAGAAAGAAGAATAGCATCCGGTTTTTCATCTTCAATTATTTTTGCAACAAAGTAAGGTTCTACCGGTAGGAAAAAAACTTTGTCGGCAAAACCCTGGGAGGTTTGAATGGTAGCTATGTTGGGATTAATTAAAAGAACTTCGTGGCCTTCTTCTTTGAGGGCTTTTATTGCCTGGGAACCGGAATAGTCGAATTCTCCGGCCTGGCCAATTTTTAGGGCGCCTGAGCCGAGTAGTAAAATTTTCATTTGTTTTTTTTCACTTTATTTAGGAAAAAGTCGAATAAAAATTCGGTATCTGTAGGTCCGGGGGCTGCTTCGGGGTGGAATTGGACGGAAAAAAACGGTAGTTTTTCGTGGATTATTCCTTCATTTGTATTGTCGTTAGCGTTTATAAACCAAGGCTTAAAGCCTTTTGGTAACTTTTTCTCATTAACCGCATAACCGTGGTTTTGAGTTGTGATATAACACCTTTTTGTTCCAACTTGAAGTGTTGGCTGATTTTGCGATCTGTGGCCAAATTTTAATTTATAAGTATCGCCTCCTGCGGCTAGCGCTAGCAACTGATTCCCTAGGCATATTCCGAATGTAGGTAATTTCTTATCAAGAGCCTTCCTTATTATATTAATAGTGTCTGTGGCCATCTTTGGGTCTCCGGGGCCATTGGAAATTACAAGACCATCAAATTTTAAGTTATTTGCAAACGGGTCATAGTTCCAGGGAAGTTCGTAAACCGTTGCGCCTCTTTTGGTTAGGCAGTTGACTATGTTTCTTTTTGCACCGCAGTTAAGTAGCGCTATCTTTGGTCCTTTACCATTTGGGTTATGGACCCTAACCTTTGCTAGTGATACTTCCGCAACTAAGTTTCTTCTGTTGGGGTCGTCAAATTCAATATCTTTACCATCAACGACAATTTTCCCAAGCATTACTCCGTGGTCTCTTAGTTTTTGAGTAAGCGCGCGAGTATCGATGTTTACGATCGTCGGCACTTTATTCTCGATAAGCCACTGCTCCAAGGTTTTTTCGCTTTGCCAATGGTCCGGTTTGTCTGTCAGGTCACCGATAATTATCCCTTTTGTGTGAATTTTTTCTGATTCCCAGAATTTTTTTGGCGGAACACCCCAATTGCCGATAAGCGGATAGGTAAAGGTTAAAATTTGTCCTCTAAATGAAGGATCTGTTAATGAAAGATCGTAGCCAACCATACCAGTTGTAAAAACTACTTCTCCGCTTGTGGAACTTTTATAGCCTCGTGCTTCGCCTTGGAAAATAGTTCCGTCTTCTAAAATTAGTTTTGCGTTCATAGTTTCATTTTTTGTCACAGATTTTTTCGTTCAGAGTTCCGTTGGCTGTTGAACTAATGCTAAAAAATCGCAGGGCTCTCGGGAATTCCCGTTGGTCAGTTCCCGTTTCCCTACAATTTTTTAGTAAGTTCAAAAACGCCAACTACACAATGAAGAAAGAAATCTGTGACGGGAGTATATTTAAAAAAAAGAAGCCTTGAGGCTTCTGGCGTCGGTGAACTTTTTGATAGCATTCTTATCATTTATTTTTATTTGCAGGTGGAGCTTTCAGCTTTTTAGCAGGACTTGTTGCCTTCTGGGTGGCCTTTTTCTCTATCTCCAGTCCTTCTACTTCTTCATCCTTTTTCTTTTTAACAATGGTTGCTGCTGCCACCTTATCTTCTTTGGTAAGTCTCATTATTATTACTCCCTGCGTATCGCGAGTTAAGCGTGGAACAGACCTGATTGTTGTTCTCATAACCTGGCCTCTTTTGGATGTTAAGATTAGGCCTTCATCGTCTTTAGTTAAAATTTGCGCGGTAACGATATTGCCGGTTTTATCCGTAAGATTTGCGGCTTTAACACCTACGCCCCCGCGCAGTTGCCTGGGCCAAGCGTCAACTGATGTTTTTTTACCAATGCCTTTTTCGGTAATTACCAAAAGTTCTGCTTTTATGTCTTCTTTATCGATCGCATCCATCCCGATTAACACGTCGCCTGTTTTTAATTTGATTCCTCTTACCCCCATGGTGTCGCGGGCCATTGGTCTTACATCGGTCTCTTTAAACTTTATCGACATACCTTTTTGAGAAACCAATAAAATTGTGTCCTCGCCTTTTGTAAGTCTTGCCCAACATAATTGATCCCCGGCCGTGAGCTTGATGGCAATGATGCCGGAGCGGCGGATTGACTCATATGCCAGGATGGCTGTTTTTTTGATAACACCGTGACGGGTCGCCATGACGACAAATTTTGGTTTTTCGCCGTCCTTGTCTGTATGTTTTTTGATAGGAAGTACGGAGAGGACTTTTTCGCCTTGTTGAAGCTCGATGAGATTGACTACGGCTCCGCCCTTTGCGACCCGGGACGATTCCGGTACCTCATAAACTTTTAATTGGAACACCCTACCCTTGTCGGTAAAGAATAAAAGGTTATCATGAGTTTGCGCGACGAATAACTGGCTGACAATGTCTTCTTCTTTTGTAGTGATTCCGGAGATACCTTTGCCCCCTCGTCTTTGGGTTCTAAATGAAGCCGGGTCCTGACGCTTTACATAACCGCCTTCTGTAAACGTGACAATTGTTGGTTCGTTGGCGATTAAGTCTTCTTCGGAAAATTCACCTATTTTTTGTTTGAATACCTTAGTTTTTCTGACATCCCCATATTTCTCTTTAAGCTTTACGAGCTCGCTTTTGGCAACTTCCAGGATTTTTTCCGGATGGGCAAGCAGGTCCTCAAGATAGGCGATTTCTTCTCTAACCATTGCCAGTTCTTCTTCGATTTTTTGTCGCTCGAGAGCAGCCAGGCGCTTGAGCTGCATATCCAGAATTGCCAGCGACTGGATTTCGGAGAGTTTAAAGCGGGACATAAGATTGACCTTGGCGTCCGTTTGGTCTTTACTCTTTTTGATTGTTTCGATAACCTCGTCAATATTGTCAACGGCGATTTTTAGGCCTTCTAATATGTGTTCTCTTTTTTTGGCTTCTTCCAGTTCGAATTTACTTCTTCTTGTAATGACATTTTTTCTGTGTTTAATAAATTGCTCAAGGATCATTTTTAAGGTACATGTTTGGGGTGTGCCTTCGATGAGCGCTACCATGTTGACTGGGAAAGATTGTTGCAGAGCCGTGTGTTTATACAAATTATTTAGAACAGATTTTGGCCGTGCATCTTTTTTCAGTTCGACTACGATTCGCATACCTTTACGGTCAGATTCATCGCGGAGATCCGAAATGCCATCCAATTTTTTATCTTTAACGAGTTCTGCGATTCTGGTGACAAGGTTTGCTTTGTTTACCTGGTATGGGATTTCGGTGATAATTATTTGGAAGCGACCCGATTTAGTTTCTTCGATATCTGCTTTTGCTCTCATCATTATTTTGCCGCGGCCGGTCGCGTAGGCTGCAATTATTTCTGTGATATCAAATATTTGAGCACCGGTTGGAAAGTCCGGACCCTTAACAAATTCCATTAATTCTTCCACTGATGCTTCGGGGTTTTTAACAAGGTGAATGGTGGCGTCGACAATTTCGTTTAGATTGTGTGGCGGAATATTTGTTGCCATACCAACGGCAATTCCGGATGCACCGTTAATTAAAAGGTTAGGAAGAACTGCCGGTAAAAATACAGGTTCTTTGTGGTTACCATCGTAATTGTCGACAAAATCGACAGTGTTTTTGTCCAGGTCGTAAAGAAGGGTTTCGGCAATTGACGAGAGCCGGGCCTCGGTGTAACGCATGGCGGCCGGCGAATCTCCGTCTACAGAACCAAAGTTTCCCTGGCCCTGGACAAGCTGATAACGCATAGCAAAATCCTGGGCCATACGCACCATAGCATCGTACACGGCAACGTCTCCGTGGGGATGGTATTTACCTAAAACTTCCCCGACTATTTTTGCGCTTTTACTGTAATGGGCGCTGTGGGTTATGCCCATTCTTTGCATTGCGTAGATGATTCTTCTGTGGACAGGTTTTAGTCCGTCGCGGACATCGGGAAGGGCCCGCGCCACGATAACAGACATGGCGTAGTCCAAATAGGACTTTTGCATTTCTGTGGTTATTTCTACTTTTAATATTTTGCCTATATCGCCCATGGTTATGTTATTTTATATTTTGCTTCGATAAGTTCGTGCAAGCGAAATGGTAGAGGTTGAGCTTTCCTATGTTGTAATAATTTTTTGACCTTGTTTTTATCTTCATTTTCGTTCTTGTCAATCTCGATCCAGTCCGTAAACGAAATTTTGCCAGATTCTTGGAGTGTGCCAAGGCTTGCATATTTTTGTCCGGACGAAAAAGTCATGTAAAAAACAGATGTTTCAAACCTGGCTCCAAACGGATCGTATTGTCTGGTAACACCGGCATTTGTATTTACTTCGTCATCTTTCTTGTCGATTGTAAATGCGATATGTGCGCCTGTTGCGGCAATTCTTTCTCCGGAACTCGTAAATATACGGCCCACCAAACCGCCGACCACTCGGTCTTTATATGCAATATCGGCAGTTTCGATAATTTCATCATCACTGGACGGGATTGGTTTATCGAAGAACGTAAATTTCTGCAGGAATTCAATTGTTTTTGCCCCGCCCCTCTCCTCTACGGCTGTTTGTTCCCTTCTGCGTGAATCCATGTTATATGTCTAGAGTTGCATTCTTTGCCCCACTAATTTTGCCTATCGCCTTTTCAGTATTATTCATACACGGCCACGGCTCAAGGCGCAATTTCAGAGGGGCTCCGTCAGCAAATTTATATTTATATTTCATATATCTAGAGTAGCTGACTTCGCGTGTGTCTGGATGAACCGTTTGCGGGGTGGGACTTCGTCCCCCATTAGCATTGAAAAAACGTGATCTGCTTCCGATGCGTCTTCTACGCCAACTTGTTTCATAACGCGCGTTTCTGGGTTCATTGTTGTTTCCCAAAGCTGGTCCGGGTTCATTTCTCCCAGACCTTTATATCTTTGGATACCAACTGTTTTACCAGCCATGGAACCTGCCATAATTTGGATCTTTTCCTCATCGTTATAGGCGTACTTCAATTCTTTGCCGGATGTGATTTTATAGAGCGGAGGCATGGCAATATACAAATATCCATTTTCGATTATTTGGGGTAGATATCTAAAGAAAAATGTTAATAAAAGCGTCATGATATGTTCTCCGTCAACGTCAGCGTCTGTCATAATAACTACCCTGTGATACCTAATTTTGTCGACATTTACTGTGTCGCCAATACCTGTGCCAAGCGCAATAATTAGCGTTTTAATTTCCTCGAACTCCAGGATTTTGTCTAGGCGTGCTCTTTCGGTATTTAAAATCTTGCCTCTTAAGGGCAGGATTGCCTGAAATTTGCGGTCTCTCCCCTGCTTGGCGCTGCCACCTGCGGAATCTCCCTCCACCAGATAGAGTTCGCTTTGGGCTGGATCTTTTTCCTGACAATCGGTGAGTTTTCCGGGCAAGGTCATCCCTTCCAGTGCGCCTTTTCTAAGGACTGCTTCTTTGGCCGCTCTTGCCGCCATTCTTGCTTTGGCAGCTAAAATTACTTTTTCCATGATTTTTCTGGCTTGGGCTGGATTTTCTTCTAAATAAGTATCAAGGCCCTCTTTAACTGTTGTCATGACTATAGGCTGTATTTCGGCATTTCCGAGTTTTCCTTTGGTTTGGCCTTCAAACTGTAAATGTTCGGAATTCATTTTGATAGCGATAACTGCTGTTAGGCCTTCGCGCATATCGTCGCCTGTTAAATTTTCGTCTTTTTCTTTAAGGTAACTATTTTTGCGGGCGTAATCATTGACTGCCCGTGTTAAGGCCATCCTAAAGCCGGTGAGGTGGGTTCCTCCTTCGTGGGTCGCGATAACGTTGGCAAAAGACTCTACGGTTTCGGTATAGCCGTCGTTGTATTGAACGGCAGCTTCAACCATGATTTCATCAACAGTTTTGTTTACATAAAACGGCATGTCGTTAACAACTGCTTTATCTTTGTTAAGGTGGCGAACCAGGGATTCGATACCGCCGTCGAAGTAGTAGTGGACCTCTTCGCCGGACCTTTGATCATAAAGATGGAAGAATAAGCCTGCGACCAGATATGCGCGCTCCTTGATTTTTTTGGCAAGAGTTTTGAATTCGCTTGTTATTGTTGGAAAGATGCTTTTGTCCGGCAGAAATATTGATGTTGTACCGGTTTTTGGTAGACTTAATATCGAGGGTGTTTGACTTTCGTTGACTTCGCCTACTTTGGCAGTTGGTTTGCCTCTTTTATACTCTTGAGCATAAAGTTTCCCGTCGCGCCTGACCTCAACCCTCATCCAGTCGGATAATGCGTTTACGACCGACGCACCGACTCCGTGAAGACCGCCGGAAACTTTATATGCACCATCACCGAATTTACCTCCTGCGTGCAGAACTGTCATGGTAACTTCCAGTGAGGACTTCTTTGCTTTGGGGTGGATGTCGACAGGGATTCCCCGGCCGTCGTCGGCAACGGTTATCTTTTCGTCTTCGCCTATAACTGTCCAGACATTTTTGGCATAACCCGCCAGGGCCTCGTCCACGGAATTATCAATAATTTCTTTAACGAGTTCGTGGAGACCCGTGATATCGGTTGAGCCAATATACATACCCGGCCTTTTGCGGACCGGCTCTAAGCCCTCCAGGACTTGAATATCTTTTGCCGTGTATGAGTTATCTGCCATTGGGTAGGTCAAAAGTGAAAAGTGAAAAGTGAAAAGTAGTCGAATTCAAAACCATTCGTTTAATTCTAACAGAGATAAATAGGCTGTGCAAGCTATTTTGAGGCTGTGGTTGAGGGTCGTGTTTCGACAATTTATGTGGAGTTAAGTATCAGGTTGGCAAGGGTGAATTTAGGGTTAACGTTGGCGTCAAGCGCAATTTTTGCCTTTGAGCACAATACGAGCGTTTGCAAAATGCTTTTGGTGTCTTTGCCTGCTTTTATTCTTGCGACAAGCAATGAATATGTTGCTGTAATCTGTTCGTTTAGCCATTCCTTCGGATTTTGAATGCCCTCCAGTTCCCTTAGGGATTCAATGGGGCTTGTTTCTAAAAAGCTGCTTACTTTTTCCCTCGCTTCGTCATTTGGATTTTTGATAATAACTGCCCGAGACAAGAGAGTTTGAAGCAGGTGTCTCGTGTCTGTTGCTAGCAAAATAATAATGGCGTGGGTCGGTGGCTCTTCATATATTTTTAACAGCGCATTTTGAGCTTCGGGGGTAAGCAGGTCAGCTTGTTTTATGATGATGACTTTTAAGGGCAAAATCACAGGTTTTTGGTAGATATCTTTATTTATTTCTCGGATTTGCGCTATGGATATTGAGTTTTTTTGAGGTTCGATAAGTTTTGTATCCAGATCGTTTTTAGATTGAATACCTAGGCTTGTAAGCAAAGAATTTAATTCTTTATCGAAGCTTTTGAGACTCGTGAGAATTAAATAGCTTTGGAAGCTTTTTCTGGTTGTTTTATTCTTTGCCATTTTGCTTATTTCCATTTTATACACCTAGTTTGCTATTATTTAAATATGGCAGCGAATTCGCTTGCCACTGTGTTTGTATATTGATCGCATGAACAGTACTGCCCAAATCGCGCAAACTAAACCACATGAGACCAAAAAAGTTTCTTATTTAGAAGACGTACTTCATGATAAAGGACTTCTAACTACCGAGCAAGTCAGCTTTGTTAAAAACGAGTCAAAAAGAAGGCAACAAACTTCCGAAACCATTATTGCGCAGATGAATTGGGTGTCTACCGAACAAATAGCCCAGACTAAGGCGATAGTCATGGGTGTTGGTTACGCGAGGCCAGATACTCAACCGCTTTCTCCGGAACTTTTAAACTTTGTACCCGAAGATGTTGCAAAGAGATTTACGGTAATACCGATCTCCAAGGATGTTGACACCTTGTCTGTGGCAATGGTTGATCCATTAGACTTGCAAACTATTGAATTTTTGGAGAAAAAAAGCAGTTTGTCCGTAAGGCCATTTTTGGCAACGGCAGATTCTATTAACCGCGCGATCGCAGACCAGTACAACAGGGGGCTTTCTTCGGAAGTAACAGAAGCTTTAAAGGATGCGGCGGGCGGATCAAAAACACAGGTTCAACAATTTGACGCAACAACGGTTTTAGGCGAAGCGCCGGTTGCCAGGATCGTTTCTACGGTACTTGAATATGGTATCAAGATAAAAGCATCGGACATTCATATTGAGCCTCTGGAGAACGAATCGAGGGTTCGTTACCGAATAGACGGAATTTTGCAGGAGAAACTTGTTTTACCTCGCAAAATACATGATGCGGTAATTTCCAGGATAAAAATCCTGGGGAACATGAAGATCGACGAGAAAAGAATTCCGCAAGACGCCAGGTTTAACTTTAAAATTGGCCAGGAAGATCTTGATTTAAGGCTTTCGACTTTGCCGACAGCCTTTGGGGAAAAGATCGTTATGAGGCTTCTCAAGAAATCCGGAGGTGTGCCTACATTGCCGGAATTGGGTTTGAGGGGAAAGGCGCTTTCGAACTTACAGGATTCGATTGCCAGGCCGCATGGAATCATCTTGATAACCGGGCCAACAGGATCCGGAAAGACAACGACACTCTACTCTATTTTATCTAAGCTTAATTCGACTGCCGTTAACATTGTGACTTTGGAGGACCCTATCGAATATCAAATTGCCGGTGTAAACCAGGTGCAGGTTAATACGCAGGCAGGTTTAACGTTTGCTTCCGGTTTAAGGTCTTTTTTGCGTCAGGACCCAAACATCATCATGGTCGGTGAGGTTCGGGACGCGGAAACCGCAGACCTTGCAATTCAGGCGTCTTTGACCGGACATTTGGTGTTTTCTACACTTCACACTAATAGTTCGGCGGGTGCTTTGCCAAGACTTTTGGATATGCATGCCGAACCGTATTTGATCGCTTCTACAGTTACCTGCGTTGTGGGTCAGCGTGTTGTTAGGAAAATTTGCTCTACTTGCCGCTTTCAGAAAGATGTAAGCGGTGAGGTTCTTACTGAGCTAAAGAAAGTTTTAGGGAATCTATATGACTTTGAAAAAAATAAAATTACGCTGTTTGCCGGCCGTGGTTGTCCGGATTGTAACAATACCGGCTATCAGGGCAGAATAGGAATTTATGAAATGCTCCTGATTACGGAGAAAATATCGAGACTGATACTTGTTCGTGAAACAGCTCAAACTTTGGAAAACCAGGCAGTTTCTGATGGTATGATAACTATGAAGCAAGATGGTTATTTAAAAGTGATAGAAGGTACAACTACAATAGAGGAGGTACTAAGGGTCGCGCAGGAATAAATAAGTCAAAGTGTAAAGTCATAGGGTAAAGATACTTTTCACTTTCAACTTTGACCCTGACTGATTTTATGGGTATACAGGAATTTTTAGAAATAACGGTAAAGAAAGAAGCATCGGATTTGCATTTGGTTACCGGTCATCCTCCAATGATTAGGATCGATGGGCAGTTAATACCGTTAACGTCCAGTTCCCTGTCGCCGGATGAAGCGGAAAGTTTAGTTTTTGAACTTCTTTCTACCGAGCAGCGGGAAATGTTTACAGTTAATAAAGAAATTGATTTCTCGTTTGCTCTTGGAGAAGTTGCCAGGTTCAGGGTTAATGCCTACTTTGAAAAGGGGTATATCTCGGCAGCTCTCAGGCTTATTCCAAATTATATTAAGACTATTGAAGAATTGTCCCTGCCAAGAATTCTGCACAATTTTGCGGCCATGAGACAAGGTTTCATTTTGGTTACGGGTCCTACCGGGCACGGAAAGTCTACGGCTATTGCTTCTGTTATCAATGAAATTAATATGAACCAACCACTGCATATATTGACGATTGAGGACCCTATTGAATATGTGTATCCAAAGGGAAAGGCGTTAGTTTCCCAGCGGGAAATGCACTTGGATACGCACTCGTGGGATGTTGCTCTGCGGAGCGCTCTGCGGGAAGACCCAGATGTTGTATTGGTTGGTGAGATGAGAGATTTTGAAACGATTGCTTCCGCTATAACGGTTGCCGAAACCGGGCATTTGGTGTTTGCAACGCTGCACACCAACAGCGCTGCGCAATCTATTGACCGTATTATTGACGTTTTCCCGGAGAACCAGCAAGCACAAGTTAGAATGCAACTAGCGGCGACAATTGCCGGAATAATTTCTATCCGTTTGGTTCCAGTTATCGGTGGGGGCAGGATACCTGCTTGCGAGATTCTCCTTTCATCTAATGCCGTGCAAACCGCGGTTCGTGACGGAAAAACTCACCAAATCGATAATATTATTCAAACGTCCGGAGAAAGTGGCATGGTGCTTTTTGACGCCTCGCTTGCCTATTTGGTTAGGGCCGGAAAAATTTCTATTGATACTGCCAAAAGGTACAGTTTAAGACCAAAAGAGCTTGAGCGGCTAATTGAAAGCAGGATTGTGCAAGACAAAGAGAAGTGAAATACAAAGTAGTTAAAAAATGTCTTTATATAAATATTTAGCAAAAGATGCAGAAGGAAAGGCAGTCTCCGGGGAAGTTGAATCGATAGACGAGGCTTCACTCATCAAGATTCTCCAGCAAGAAAAGCTGACCCCCATTGATGTTAGAAAAAAAGGGGGCAAGAGCCTCGTAAGTGGATTTTCTTTTGGAGGCGGTGTTTCTTACGGAGAACTAGTTGGATTCACACGGCAGCTTTCTACCATGGTTTCTGCGGGGTTACCTATTACGGATTCCTTGATGATTTTGCAAAGGCAGACCAAAAGTGGCACTTTTGCAAAAGTGTTGTCGCAAGTAGTTACCGATGTTGAAGGAGGACTTTCTCTTTCTCAGGCAATGGCGACGCATCCTAAGGTTTTTACGGTTGTATACATAAAATTGATTGAGGCTGGTGAGACAGGCGGTGTTCTGGACAAGGTGCTTGGAAAGCTGGCGGAATCTTTGGAAAAAGAAAGAGAATTCAAGTCTAAAACTAAGGGTGCGTTTATCTACCCTGTAATCGTTGTATTTGTGATGGTTGTAGTGATGACTATGATGATGATTTTTGTTATCCCCAAATTAACCAGTCTTTATACAGAAATGGGGACTCAACTCCCTCTAATAACCAGAATACTCATAGGAGTGTCTAACTTTATGAGAGGTTTTTGGTGGCTTATTATTATTGTAATTGGCGGCGCCACATTTGCTTTCAGGACTTTTGCAAAAACTCCACAAGGCGCCGATTTGATTTCCAAAGTAGTTTTAAATTTACCTGTTTGGGGCAAGATGCGAAAAACTTTAATTTTGGCAGAGTTTACAAGGACTCTGGGTCTTTTGATTGGCACAGGAATACCAATTATTACGGCGCTGCGTGTGGTTCGGGACATATTAACTAATTCCACTTACCGTGATGGGATAGACAATGCTATGACAAGAGTAGAAAGGGGTTCCCCACTGCATGTACCTCTTGCGGCCAATCCGGTTTTTCCGCCGATTATTGCCCAAATGATTCGTGTTGGCGAGGAAACAGGGAAAATGGATGAGGTTTTGGGGCGGCTTGCCCTTTATTTTGAGCAGGAAAGCGAAAACATGGTAAGAAACCTAACTACGGCTCTTGAGCCGATTATATTAGTCGTGCTGGGTGCAAGTGTTGGTGTCTTGGTGCTTTCTATTATCATGCCTATTTATAACCTTACAGCCCAATTTTGATAAAAATGAATGTTGACAAAAAATTAGTTTGCGTTAATACTGGATACATAGACAAATTTTATTGTCCGAGAGGAGGTGAAACCAAAAAATTATGATTAAATCTGCCCAAAAAAGACTCAAGGGTTTCACCCTTATCGAGCTTCTTATAGTTATTGCCATTATTGGTATTTTAGCTGCAGCAGTACTTATTGCTATCAATCCTGGGAAAAGACAAAGACAAGCACAAGACGCCAAGAGGAAGAATGATATTGGTGCTGTAGTCACAGAGGTCCAGGGATTTTTCACAACTCCAGGTGCTGGTTGTTACCCACTTTCATTACCAGTGTTAACTCAGCAAGGTTACTTGAAGCAATTACCAACAAACGTGGGTGGTATTGCGTACGACTATATAACTTCTGGAAACGCAACGGGATGTGGAACTGGAGGTGGTCCTTCTGAGGTTGCAATGTATGCATCTCTAGGTGACCCAACTGGTGCTACCGGATTTTGGTGCTGGAGATCAAGTCAAGGTTCTGCCATTGAAATTTTGGCTGCAGCAAGTTGCTCAGCTCCTTGATGAAATTTAAAAGCATATAAGAGGCACGTTTATGTCATATGGGTATGCGTGCCTCTTTTTGTGGTTTAATGTTTAAAATAAAAATGATGGCGATTTTGGTTTTTCTTTTTTTATTTCCCCTATATGCGCTTGGTGTTTCGCATTCTGTGTATGGAGGAGACAGCGGGGATATTATTTTGGCTTCCTGGTTTGGTGGTGTTGCACATCCGCCAGGTTACCCCCTAAACACCATGATTGGATGGGTTTTTACCCATTTGCCTTTTAATGCAACAGTTGCTTTTAAGGCGAACCTGGCAGCAGCATTTTTAAGTGCGCTGGCTATCTCGCTATTGTATTTGATTTGTAACAAGTTGACAAAAAATATATTTGCTAGTTTGTTTGCAAGCTTTTTTTTAGCTTTTGTACCCCTGTATTGGCTGTACGCACATATTTATGAGGTTTTCCAATTAAATATTGTTTTAATAGCAGCTGCGATTTATTTTTTGATTTCGTGGAGAGAGTCATTTTACTTAAAGAGTAAAAATTATAAATTATTAAATTGGTCAGCGTTTTTTTATGGACTGGCAGTGTTTCACCATCATACTGCTGCGCTTTTACTACCTGCCATACTGTATTTCCTATTTAAAACGGACAAAAGTATTTATAGAAATAAATTACTTGTTGTTAGGCTAATCGCTTTTTTTGCCTTAGGACTATTACCTTACATCTTTGTTGTTTGGGCTGCACTAAGAAAAACTCCAGTAAATTGGGATGATCCTGTTAGCTTCCAAAACCTAGTCCGACTTATCACAAGGAGTGATTACGGGACTTTTACAGCCTCATCATTTTTGGTTTCTTCAACGTTTTTACAGAGACTGGTGTCGGTTTGGGGGTTTGCATCATTTCTTAAAGCTGACTTCTCGCATATTGGCATTTTCTTTATTTTTATCGGAATTGTGTATAGCTTTATCCGAGCCAGAATTTACTTTTGGTTTTTCATCTTATCTGTACTCTCTGTAGGACCATTTTTTGTTTTTTACTCTGCTTTCCCTCTACCGAATGATTTTTACACAGGGTTATGGGAAAGATTTATTTTAGCAAGTTACTTCCTTGTCGCTATATTTATGGCTTACGGGTGTTTGTTCGTTATTAATTTTATCCACAAATTTTTTAGAAGTAATACCAAAGTTGCTGTATTAAAAAGTGACTCAATTAAATTACTTTTGACCTTGTCATTGTTTCTGATCATCTTTTCAAATTACTTCTTAAATGATTCAAAGACAAATTTAAGCCGGTTTGAAGTTGGAGATTGGTATGGACACGACATTTTAGTTTCAGCGGAACCGAACGCCATAGTTTTTTTAATAGGAGATACTTCACTTTTTAACGCGCGATATATTTATTACAAAATGGATGGTTATGAGAATATAAAATTGATTGCTGCTGGGTCTCTTAGCTATTTGGAATACAGAGAGCAGATTGTTAAACAATACCCACAACTTAGTTATCCGGAAAACTTTTTAGACCCGAGTATTAAAGATTATCCAGGAGCAGTGAATGCTTTGGTGCAATCAAACTTCGATAAATTCCCGATTTATATACAAGATATAGTTCTTGATCCAGATTACAAATCTTTCCCGGTAGGACTTATCCAAAAGTTATACCCAAGTGACAATGACTTTAGCGATGAGGTATCTCGGCTAAATGACGAAGCTTTTTCTAAATTTTACTACCAAGACTTTGGAAAGAGTACTGGCTATACCCAATATATAACCACACACATAGAAGAACAATATTATAAAGCGCTTGTCGCAGTTGCTAATTACCACCTCACAGAAGGGAGTTTAGAAAAATCTACACTTTTTGCTAGTAAGGCAAAAATGTTACTTCCAGACCGAAAGGAAGCTTACGCAATCTTGGGAGATGTCTACTTTAAAGGGGGAAATTGTAGCGAAGCATTGGATTATTTTATGACTGCAAGCAGAATTGATAGCAAGAACTGGCAGTTCGTTGAAGCTGTTGCTGTTGTTTATAGTAATTGCCTAAAAGACCAAGTAAACGCCAAAAACTATTTTGATAAAGCAGACGAGATGAGAAAAACACCAGGTGAATTCCCCAAAGGCTTTTAGTTATTTTTTGCTTTTGTAGTATTCAAACACAGAAAATATCGATAAAATTATTATGCTTGTTAAGGATATCAGCGCTCCTAAAAATACACTTGATGGCTGATATTTGAATGTAATTTGATGGCCCCCGCTTTTTAGAGATAGTCCTCTCTGATTAATATTTGCAGGTATTATTTCTACTTTTTGTCCATTATCGTAAGCACTCCAGCCAGGATGATAACTATCTGCAAGTATTAATATGCCGTCACCGTTTAAATCGGCGAATAAATTCACTTCATTCTCTGAACTACCTGTTATTTTTGTTGTCCAGCTGCTTGCCAGGAAATCTTTACTTAGAAGTGGGTCAATTTCTAATATTGGCTTTTTTTGTGGGTCAAAAGTTGAATTTTTGGCTATTGCCTTAATTTCATCAATTGAAGTTGCTAATGTGTAATTCGTGGCAATATAAGTGCGAATCGGCTCTTCTCTGTTGCTATATACACTGAAAGTGTCGTTACCCGTAGGCTTATATTGATAAATCTTCTCGTAGTTATCATTCTGAAGGTCCTTAGTTGTGACTATTGTAGACAGATATGACGCTGTAAGCATCCTTGCTGATTTATCGCTTAGAGTTAGCTTATTTCCATCCACAGTAAAACCATCATAAATAGCGTCTGTGAATTCTTTTAGTCTTTTGGGGCGTAAGCTTTCGTAAGCGGATATCTGAGATTTTGAGAAGATCAGGTTAGAATTTTGATCTAAGCTGTTGCGAGCAAAGTAATAATAGTCATTGGCCTTAGCCCAGCCTTCCTTTAAAAAGTGTTTGTTCCAATTTTCCGATTGTCCTACTGATAGAATTCTTTCAGAATTGTTGCCTATGACTTCGGCAGTTTCTGGGGGTTGCAGCCATTTTTTTGCTTCATACGTGGGATTGTAATTGTAAAAGTAATAGAAAATGTCTGCAGTTGAAATAAATATTATAGCCCATGTAATGTATTTTCCTTTAAATTTAATTAACGATCCGGCTGCAAGCAAAGAGAGCGAAAATTGGGTAGTTAAAAGAAATCTTGAAGGTACTCTGAATATGTTAAATGGAGGTATGGAGAAAATAGGGTGTGTAGGGGAATATTTTCCCAATGAGAGCATAAGTGATAGTGTTCCCAAAATGATGAAAATCCAAAAGACTTTTTTTGATTCTTTCTCGCGATGCTTGAAAAAAAATGAAGATAGTATTAGGAGTAGCGGGATGATGCCGACGTAGGCTACACTTTCCCAGTAGATCCCCCATGTTCCTGGGGACCAAGTTGCATATGTACCATTTTTTGGGCTACCCAGAATAAATGGATTTAGAAATTGCAGAAGGTTTTTATAGGTGTATGGAAATTGTTCCAAGATACTAGCACCCGTATACGATCTGCCTGAGACTTTAAGTAGTTCGTATGTAGGCAATAGTTGTACAGCAGCTAATCCGAAGCCTAAAATCGTAAAAAGAATTATCAACATTAGTTTGCTTCTCTCGATGTTTTTATAAAGTAGAATTCTTATGCACAAGTAGATGCAGATTCCAAAAAGTGTATAAAAGACAAGCTGTGGAAAACCTGCAAAAAGTTGCTGAGACAGGAGCAGTGCGAATGCGCTTAAGTATAGTTTTCTGCTGCTACCGACATACATATTGATAGCCCAAAAGAGCCAAGGTAGTATCGAAGCTGCTTGAATTAGGTGTAGGTGCTGTACGTGTACTACAAAAAAGCCACCCATGGAAAATAAGATCCCACCATAGAGCGATGCAATTTTACTTAGAGTAAGAGATCTGGCAAAAAAATATGTTCCTACTGCCGCAATGTAAAACGTCAAAATTATATTGATGTCGTATGCAAGCGGAAAGGGTAAAAATCGAAACAATACAATATTTGACAAGAAAAATATCCCTGTTTGTCCTTCTGCGAGCACAGGGAAACCTGTACCTATCAAGGGATTCCAAATTGGCAGCTTATTTAGCTTTACTTGTTGAGAATAATAGTACTTGTTTGCAATGGAAAGATTCCAAGCATCGCTCCTTCCATAATCTGGAGGGTTGTAAAATGAGGTGTATGGAATGAATAAGCGAGAATGAAAGATCAAAATAATTATGGCAATAATAAACAGGGGCCAAGAATTATTTAATAACTGCTTGATCATTCTGTTAGTTTATCAAAAAGATCTTAAGGAAATCATTATATTGATATTGCCTATAGACTAATTTGGGCATTTTTGCTAAACAGAAGTAAATTCTTGACGTAATTTATATTGGTATGCCAATAAAACTCTCTGTAATTTCGCCTGTTTATAATGAGGAAAAAAATCTAAAAGTCCTTTTTCAGAAACTGAAATTAGAGCTGAATAAATTTACTTCTTCATGGGAAATTATTTTTGTTAATGATGGTTCGACGGATAACTGCCATGATGTCCTCTTAGAATTATCGCGAAGAAACAGATCAGTAAAAGTTATCGAATTCGCGAGGAATTTTGGCCAAACAGCTGCCTTAATGGCGGGTTTTGAGTATGCTTCCGGCAAAGTAATCGTTACTATAGATAGCGATTTGCAAAACGATCCTGCAGACATTTGCTTATTATTCGATAGGGTAAACAAGGGATACGACGTTGTGTCTGGATGGCGGAAAAACAGAAAGGACAATCTGCTTTCGAGGTTAATTCCAAGTAAATTTGCTAATATTATGATTTCGAAAGTTACTGGAGTTAAACTGCATGATTATGGATGTACTCTTAAAGCATATAGATCGGAAGTAATAAAAAATATAAAACTGTATGGAGAGATGCACAGATTTATTCCGCTATATTTAAACACTTACCCCACCTCCAAAATTGCCGAAGTAGTTGTGCATCACAATCCTCGTTTGCACGGAAAATCAAAGTATGGCCTTGAGAGAATTTTGAAGGTTATTTTAGATTTAATTGTTGTCGAATTTTTATCTAAATATTCCCAAAAACCTATATATGTATTTGGAACTTTTGGGTTTTTGAGTATATTTTTGTCAGGTGTGGCTTTTTTGTTTACACTATATTTCAAATATTTTGAGGGAAAATCCTTTATTTCGACCCCGTTACCTTTAATTGTAGTTTTATTCTTCTTAATCGGGTTTCAATCTATCTTGATTGGTCTTATTTCCGAAATGCTGACCAGGACTTATTATGAATCCCAACATAAAAAGATTTATTTAATAAGAAACACTATAAATTTTAAACAAAAATAAACTATGTGCGGAATTGCCGGATTTGTGGGTCGAGGCGATTTAGGAATATTGACTAAGATGACTGATGGGCTCTCGCACAGGGGGCCTGACGACAGAACCTTTTGGGTTGATAGAAAAAGATCTGTGTATTTTGGACACCGCAGGTTATCAATTATTGACCTTTCTGGAGGAGCCCAGCCAATGTTTTCTATCGATAAAAAGTTGGTAATTACGTATAACGGTGAAATTTATAATCATCGTGAATTAAGAAATGAACTTATTGGTCTTGGTTATGTTTTTAAAACTGACCATTCAGACACAGAGGTACTTTTGAACGCATATAAAGCATGGGGTGTCAAAATGACAAAAAGACTTAATGGGATGTGGGCGTTTGTCATATACGACATTGGCCAGCAGAAATTATTTTGTAGCCGAGACCGTTTTGGTGAAAAGCCGTTTTTTTACACGATGCAAAATGGTTTGTTTGTTTTTGCTTCTGAACTGTCTGCAGTAGTTAAACACAGTTACGTCAAGGCAAAGATGTCTAAAAAGTCTTTGCAAAAATATTTTGCCTACGGGTATATTCCCGCACCCTTAACCGTTTTTGAAGGCATTTATAAGTTGCCCGCTGGGTGTTCTCTGCTTCTCGACTCATTAACTTTGAACTTTTCGGTAAAAAGTTATTGGAATTTTGAGCTATTACCCTTCACCAAGATCCCGAAAAATCCCGAAGAGGAATGGGGGGGGCAGATACTCTACTTACTCGAAAAATCTGTTAAAGAACGGTTAATTGCAGACGTACCGCTAGGAGTATTTTTAAGTGGTGGCATGGATTCTTCGGCGATTGTGGCACTTGCTGCGAAAAATTTGCCCAAAGGCTCATTAAAAACTTTTAGTATTGGGTTTGACGAATCTAGTTTTGACGAATCAAGTTATTCAAATAAAATTGCAGAATTGTTTAACACAGATCATCATCACCAAGTTCTTTCGCTTGACACTGCCAGAAGAATTTTACCAAGAGTCGTTTCGATGTTGGATGAGCCAATGGGAGACAGTTCCCTTATACCGACCTACCTCTTAGCCAAATTTGCGAGAAAGCATGTAACGGTGGCACTTGGTGGCGATGGGGGTGATGAACTTTTGGGAGGTTATGATCCATTTAAAGTGCTTTCTTTTGCAAAAATTTACCAAAAATTTATGCCCAAAAAGGTGCATCCTGCAATAGAAATCGCACTTTCTGTTTTTCCGGTGTCACATGGCAACATGAGCTTGGATTTTAAAATAAAAAGAACTTTGAGGGGCTTAGCGTATCCTCCACAATTTTGGAGTGCAGTTTGGATGGCTCCCCTTTCACCAAAGGAGCTTGAAGAACTATTTTTGGAGCCAATCGATTTGGAAGACGTGTATTCCGAAGCTATCGAAACTTGGGAAAAATGTAAACAGGACAACATTGTCGATAAGGTTTTGCAGTTCTATACTAAGATCTACTTGCAAGACAATATTCTAGTTAAAGTTGATAGGGCAAGCATGATGAACTCACTGGAGGTGCGAGCTCCATTTCTGGATATGGAGCTCGTTGATTTTATCAGGAGAATTCCTTGGCAGTATAAGGTTGGAAATAGGCAAACTAAATACATATTTAAGAAAGCCCTGGAGAAAGTTTTACCCAAAGAGATACTCTACAGATCGAAAAAAGGGTTTGGCATGCCTATTGGGAAATGGTTTAGAGACGGTTCGCTCGATATAGGTGGCAAATTCCCTAAATACTTAAATATGGGGTACGCAGATAAGTTGAAGTCTCAGCACTTAAATAATAGATCAGACCAACGGGCTTTTCTGTGGAACTTGCGAGTCCTGAACGGTATGAAATGTAGCAAAAACGACTTCTATGCGGACTTATAAAAAGTCTATCGATAAGGCTACTGCCAAAGCGTTTGCAGGATCTTGGAATAACCTTCCAACAGGGTCGATTTACTCCAAAGATCAGTTTGAAGACTGGATGGCTCCGATCACTAAAAAAGATGTTTATGGAAAGAAAATATTAGAACTTGGTTGTGGTAATGCAAGTTTAATGATGCATCTGGTCCGTTGGTCGCCTAAGTATATCTGTGGCGTTGATCTTGGTGATTCGGTTGAGTCTGGTAATAAAAATATGAAAACGCTCTCGTTTAAAAATTGGCTCATTGAGCAAGCTGATTTAACTTCGTATAAAAGCGATGGATTTGCTTTGGTTTATTGCATTGGGGTGCTTCATCACCTTAAAAACCCTAAGTATGGATTTGACTCTGTAATAAGGAATGTTAAGCCAGGCGGTCGTTTTCATTGCTGGGTTTATGGGAAGGATGGTAATGAATTAGTTATTATAATAGTAGATCCACTTAGAAAAATTGTCGCGCATTTGCCTTGGTGGGTTACCAAATATTTGATAGCTACCCCGCTAGCTATCCCCTTTTACCTTTATGCAAATTTTATATCTAAATTAAAACATTTAATTTTTATTAAAAACTTACCACTTTACCAGTACTGTCTTTGGATTTCGAGAAGGGAATTTTCTTTTTTTAGACATGTGGTATTCGATCAGTTGGTGACTCCTCAAACGACCTATTTTGACAAAAAGACGATCGAATCCTGGCTTTCAAATAATTCTAGGGTTGATCAAAAATACGCTTATATTATAAATAGAAATGGTAATTCCTGGAAATTTGGAGGCAGAGTGAGGTGAGGATACTTATTGTTAATCATGAGTTTCCACCTTTAGGGGGTGGTGCATCAAACGCTAGTTGGTTTTTGGCCAGGTCTTTAAAAAAAATGGGTCACGAAATAACTGTGATAACAGCTTCGTTTAAAGGCGAATTACCGTATGAGCGAAGAGATGGTTTGCATATATACAGAGTGCCGGCGTTAAGAAGGCATATCGATAGGTCCAATATCCTGGAAATGTCGACTTTTGCATTTTTCGGAATTGTTTATTCAAGGAAGATAATCAGAGAGCGAAGAATTGAACGTATAATTGCCTTTTTTACGATTCCCGGTGGGATTGTAAGTTACTATATCAATAAACTATATAAGATCCCCTTTATAGTTTCCTTGAGAGGTGGAGATGTGCCAGGTTTGGTGCCAGAGCTAGACAGCTTACATCGTCTGCTAAGTCCTATTAGAAGGTCTATTTTGAACGCTTCAAGTAGTGTGATTGCTAATTCAGCTGTCTTAAAAAATTTGTCGGAAAAATATGATCCTATCAATGTTTCTGTAATACCAAATGGAGTTGACACAGATTTTTTTCGACCCACAAGTGAAGGAAAGGTTGATAAAACTTTTCACCCGATTTTTGTTGGAAGACTGCATATGCAGAAAAATTTGGTTTTTATGTTAGACGCAATAAGTGATTTTAAAAAAAGTGTGAAATCAAAATTTATGCTGGAAATAGTTGGCGATGGCCCCCAGAAACAGGAATTAAAAAAATACGCACGGAAGATTGGTATTAAAAATGAGGTAACTTGGACAGATTGGCTCAAGAAGGATGAATTGTTAAGCAAATACAACAACTCCGATTGTCTAATTATGCCCTCTTTATATGAGGGAATGTCTAACGTAATTCTTGAAGCTTTGGCATGCGGTTTGCCTGTTGTAGCAAGTGATATTAGTGCGAATCGAGTCTTGGTAAAACATGGAATAAACGGCTTTTTGTTTAAAGTGAATCGTAAAAAAGAATTACAGGAGGCACTGGAGTTACTTGTTATTGACAAGAAAAAGAGGGTAAAAATTGGAAGATATGCAAGAGGATTTGTTGTTAGTAAGTTTAGTTGGGATTTGGTTGCCAAAAGGTATTCAAAATTATTGTAATTGTCTATGACAAAGATAAAAAAAATTAATAATAAAAAACTGTATGATGAAAATTGGGCAGACTGGGTTGACATGAAGGTTTATGGCCCTGCGAGTAGATGGTTGCGTGTTTTAATAAGGGATATATTTTTGAATGTAGACAAAAAACAAATAAAAAGTGTTTTAGATGTAGGGTGTGGTGAAGGCACAGTTACATACGAAATTGCCAGAATGCTCCCTAAGGCCGTAGTCACGGGAATTGATTTCTCCAGAACGGGTGTAAAGCTTGCCCATGACCGCTACAAGTTGCCTAACCTCAATTTTAAACACGATTTAAAATCAAATCTTCTAGACCGAAATCATGATTTGGTCACTTCTTTTGAAGTGTTAGAGCATGTTGAGGAATGGAAGAAACTTTTAATCAGGATTACCCGTTCGTCAAATAAGTATGTTCTACTCTCCTTTCCCACAGGAAGAATGAGATCATTTGAAAAAAACGTTGGACACCTTAGAAACTTTAGGAAAGACCAAGTGGAGAATTTTATGCTCAGTAAAGGTTTTAAACCAATAACTATATATTATGCGGGCTTTCCGTTCTTTTCGCCAATTTATCGAGAATTTTGTAACCTTACAAATGCTTCGAACAATTCATTTACAAATGGAATAAATTACAGTTTAGGACAAAAATTAATTTCTGCTGTTTTGTTTTTAATGTTTAGCGCTTTGTCTACGAAATATAAATATGGTGATCAATTTTGCGGTTTGTTCAAAAGGAATAGCGAAATTGTAAATTAATACATACAAAAAACTATGAAAAAATCTATTGATACACAATTTGATTTTGGTGAGAATTGGCTCCAGTTTTCTGAACACGCGCTTACGAAAGAGAAAGTTGTTCAGGCTAAGAATGACTTTAAACGTTTAACACGTGGCATTAGGTTAAATGACGTCTCATTCCTCGACATAGGCTTTGGTCAGGGACTCTCACTGCTGATCGCTAGGCTATCAGGTAGTAGAGTTTTGGGCTGTGAGATAAATTCAAAGTGCATTGCTTCTTTGAATGAAACACTGAAATTCTTTCCGACTATTTCCAAAAAAGAAGTCCCTGTTGTTTTGGGCTCGATTCTCGATAAGAGAGTACTGGTCAAATTGAGGAAGAAAAGTGTGGTAGGTTACGATGTCGTGCATTCGTGGGGGGTTCTGCATCACACTGGTGATATGAGACAAGCGATTGAGAATATTTCTTCACTAGTAAAAGAAAATGGATATTTAATTTTGGCAATCTATAATAAACATTGGAGTAGCCCAACCTGGGAATTTATTAAAAAACTTCACAGCGAATCGCCGAATTTCGTAAAGAAAATGTTGTTGTATGCCCTGTACCCTATTATCTTACTTGCTAAAGTCACTGCATTGAGGAGGAATCCTTTTAAAAAAGGTAGAGGTATGGATTTTTATTACGACGTTGTTGATTGGGTAGGTGGTTACCCATACGAATACGCATCAATTGATGAAGTACGTAGTTTCGTTACCTCACTCGGATTTAAATCAATTAGAGTCATTCCTGCTCGGACACCTACTGGGTGTAATGAATATATCTTCAAGCATTCAAAAGGCAGTTAATTAAGTCTTGGTTGTGGGCCGATTATTGTCAGGTAAAAGTGAAACCGCTGTAGTTATTAGAATTAGCGAACTCACAAACGTAAAATAGTTCAAAAAAGCCTGAACGTAAAATAATGTAATAGTAAAGGTAAATAAGGTGAAACTGTATGCAAAACCAAGAGCGTTATTTTTGGATTTTTTAAAAATTAATACAACAAAAAAGATAATAACTGAAAATCTTATGAGATTGTTTACTTGTTGGCCAGTTAGCTTATAAATCAGTGAGTCAACGTTAAGGGACACATTTGTTGGCGCGGTGTTATAAATTGGATTGAAGCCTGTTGTTAAGTCAAAAATAAACTCCTTTGGATTCCAAAGGAAGAAAGGGCCTATTACGAGTGCCACCATGAAAGTGAAAACAGCTAGTTGTTTGATGGTCACTCTTAGTTTTAACAGGAGGGGTAGAAGCACTAAAATCATTGATTGCTTTATTGTTAAGCTGACTGCAATGGCGACAAAGGGCCAAACTGAAACCTTGTTTCTTAGATACAAATATACAAATAAAAATAGAAAAAAAGTAGTTAATGGTTCAAGGTATGATTGTTCGATGACATACAGGGACATTGGGTTATACAAAAAAATAAGGGGCATTAACTCTGCAAGTTGTTGATCTTTTTTGTTTAAATTCTTTAAAATTAAAAAAAGAATAGCTGCGGATCCAAAATCTGCAAAAACATAAGCATAACGCGGATCACCAAGGAGTAATGTAAATGGCATTAGAATTACTGCGGATCCTGGAAAGTATCCATAAAGAGTTGGAATTTGATTTGGGTAAATTTTAGGGAAAGTAAGAGTGTATGGGTTTTTTAGTTCTAATAAAGATTTTGAGCCTAATTCTAGAGAGTTGTAAACGTCAATTCTTGGTTGTGGAGAAGAAATGATCATGAAAATTCTAAGCAGGATTGCAAAAAATAAAAGATAGAAAAATTTATATCTATGAAATAACTCAAAGTGTTTCGAAGTTTTCGATAAAAAAAGTAGAGACACTGGCATGCATGTAGCAATTATCAAGTAATTTACTATAACGAAGTTTTCGTCCTCCTGATACAAACCACCATAGTATAGAGTAGACAGCGCAACACAGATCACAAGGGTTAGCTTTAAAATTATATTTAGGCTTTTATCGTCACCCCTTTTGGCTAAATCCGTAAAAAGCAGAATTAAAAAGCTAAATATGACCATAAAAATGCTCCCCAAAGAAAAGAATCCGTGAGTGTGGCTATAAGCAAAAATTAATAGTAAGTATGCGATTATTAAACTCGGGTGAGTTGTCATTGTACAAGGTTATACTTTATATATAGCTTTTTCAATGAAGTACTTTACTTTTTTGAGCAAACTTTGTTGAGAGGCTGAATTGTGTTTTTGAGATTGTTTGTCTATGCTAGACAAATGATTTTGTATTTAGTTCTTGTGTTTTTTCGTAGAAAAGCTCTGCTTATTCGTAGAAAAGCTTTGCTTATTCTGGCTTTGCTGTTGGCTCCGATTTAATCGGAGTTGGCAGTTTTTTTAATGTAGTTATTACTCAGTATTTATCGGTAGTGGTCATTGATATCTACAATTTCAATTTTCCCGTTTCTAATGACAAAAATTGCCCTGTATTTTTTGTCAATTCTGAATGAGTAGATCCTTAGTTGTCTGGGTTCAAGAATTTCTGTATTAAGTGATGGGTGCTTTGGGTTGTTTTTTAAGAGGGAAAGCTGTTTTTCGAATTTTTTTAGTAAGTTGCGCTTTTTTAGGTACCATAAAAGATCTTTCCTTAGATCTTCACTTAGCATAAGCTGAAGATTTTTTGAGGCCAGAGGTAACGCTTTCTATAAAATCCTGTGTGTATTTCCCTGTTTTTGCGAGCTCTAGTGCTACTTTTTCGAGTTTTATTTGCTCAAACTCTTCCAGTTCAAAGTCTTCTCGAAGATTTTGCCGTAGAAGACTTCTTACGAATTCTGACCTAGTTGCAAAACCTTGCTGTTTTGCCTTTTGATCTACTTTTCTCGCTATTTTCTCTGGTAATGATATAGTTATCGTTGACATTGTTGATATTTAACAATAATTCTTAATTTTTGTCAATATTTAATACACTACCGATGATTAATGGTTCATGGTATTCTGCGAGCGGATATAAAAGTTGTAAATTAAGTAGCGCTTGTTTATTCTTAGGTAAATGATTTTGTATTTGGTTCTTGTATTTTTTCGAAGAAAAGCTCTGCTTCTTTTTGGTTTGGCGGTTGGCAGTTTTTTTAATGCCGAGGTGTAATAAGTCTAGTTTCTCATGTCCGCTTTGAGAGCGGACTTAATTCTCACTTTACTTTCTGTGACAACAGTAAATTTTCCGTAAAGGTCTTTTTTCGAATTTAAAAGACTGAGCAAAACCCTTTTCTTGTTTTTGATAGATTCGTCTTTTAACCTTAAGAAGATTACACCTGTCGTGGTTAATTTTTCTTTGAAAACCAATTCTCCAAAATCTTTATCAAGTGTTATGAGTATCCTGTTTTCTATGACTGCCAATTGTAGAATTTCGAAGTCTTGCTGTCCGGGAGAAGTTTTTTGTACCCAAATTATATTAAAACCTACGCTTTTGAGGTATTTTGGTATTATGGAGCCTAGATTTTCATCAG
>JBBTUN010000005.1:0-68237 GCA_038063735.1 Patescibacteria group bacterium | reverse complement strand
CCCCGACATCCGGCTCCACAAGCCAGCGCTCTAACCAACTGAGCTACAGCCACCAAATTTAGTCAAAAGTGATTAGTGAATAGTCTAACAACTTATAACTTATCACTTTGCACTTGTGACTCTTCTAAGTACCCGCGGAGGGATTCGAACCCCCAACCAATCGCTTAGAACGCGACTGCTCTGTCCATTGAGCTACGCGGGCAAATGTGAGCGGGTGAAGGGAATTGAACCCTCGTATCCAGTTTGGAAAACTGGTGTTCTGCCATTGAACTACACCCGCAAAACCTATACATTTTAGCAAAATTTACACATATTGGGAAATAAGAATCAGCTTAATGTTTAACTTTTTGAGAGTTTTATTGCAATATCTGACGCTGATCTAAGGATATTTGCCTCAATGGCGGTTCTAGGAGCTCATCGTCAAGCGAAATTTTAATTTGAGACTAAATTGGTATGGAATTGATTAACAAAATAAGAAATTTTAATTCGAAGAAAATAATGCATGATTCTGAATTAAAACAGAATACATTAAACAATCCTCTGCTTTTTCAAGACCATCCTTTTTGTTTAAAGTGACTTTTATCTTCTTGAGGAGTGAAGTGAGATAATCATTTTGTTTTAAGGTTTCTGATGCCTCTAACCAGTGTTTAGCCTCTTGTGTAAAACGTTGTGAATTTTCATTTGATCCTCTCTGTATAGATGTTACAATTCTTTTTAGATCATTCGATAGAGAAAGCAGTGTTATTTTGTCCATAGAACTTTAAAATAATATTTCATAAGATTCTCAAATATTTTCCGATGATTCGGGTCTTGAATTTCATTGCTATTATTGTTCTCATTGGGTCTTATGTTTATCATGGAATTATTGTCTATCGTTAAGGTTTTTAGATCGATCCCACCACCCCATAGGTTTGATTGCAATGAACCTTTTTCCAAAAGTATTTTCTCGTTCTCGAAGTGACGATTAGCGCCTCCTGAACAAATATTTTTATCAATATCAATTACAGTTTTAATATATGTATCGAATTCTCCGCTTAGTTTTTGAATTTCTTCAGCAGAATATGGTTCACTTTTTGTTAAAATCATGGTTTCATCTTAACAGATAACCTAAAAATTATTAAGATTATTTTTGTTCTTTCGATCTGAAAAATATTGGTTGAAAAAAAGTTGTTTTTGGAACTCATCGTCAAGCCTTTCACAAATTACATTCGATCAGGATAAACACCCGTATCACCTGACAATTGAATAATTAACTTTGCGGGAGGTTAGCGAGGTGTTTTTCGATGTTTTTGTAGTTTACTTTGTATTTGTAGGGCGTATATAAAAATGTTGCGGGTGCGTCCTCTACTAAAAAGCGCTGGAAGTCGTCGTAAAGTTTTTTCCTTTCATCTTCTTTTTGGGCAACGCGGGCATCTTCCAGAAGTTTATCAATTTTAACGTTAGCGTACTTGGTAATGTTGGTATCCTTTTGAGTTGAATGCCAAAGTGCGTACTGGTCAGGATCCGGTGGAATTTTGTTAATGGCAAGAAGTGCCTGAAAGGTTTTTGGCACGCCTTTTTCTTCTTTAAGCTCAACCTCCAAGCCTAAATTTTGCCAACCGTCTTTAATCTCTTTGGCGACACTTTCCAGATCTTGGGTATAGCTTAGTGTTATTTTTTTGTTTTTAGTTTCACTTTTTGCAAAAAGTTCTTTGGCTTTACCTATGTTGTAGTCGTATTTTTTTATCGAGGGGTTATAAGCCCAACTTGTTGGAGGCAGAGGGCCAAGCGCCAGTTGGCCGTCGAAAGATTCCCTGTTAATGGCGAAGCTTAAAGCTTGTCTTAAGTCTTTGTTTGCCAGTGTTTCGTCCCGGTTATTGTAAAAAATTGTTACAACTTCGTCTGTTGACAGTTCTTTTTTAACATTCAGGTTTGGCCAATTTTCTAAAGCCTTTACATTGGCTGCAGAAAGCACTTTTATTTCTCCGATCTTTAAGGCCTGAATGGCCAGATCCTCTGTAGGATAGAATTTTATTTCTACTCGGGCAAGCCCTTCGTTTTTTGGGTGAAGGACTATTTTCTTAATTACACTATCAACTTTGACTATATTTACAATCCTAAAATCCCCAGTGCCGTAAAAAGATTTTGATTTAAAAACTGGCGTATCCAGCGCTTGGGGAAAAGAAGAAATGGGGTTGGGTAACTTAAATTGGATTGTTTTATTGTTAAGTGCTGTTATATCGACGTTTGATATTGCCAAAGAAATGTCTTTTGCTTCGACAGTTGTACCATCATGCCACTTTAAGTTGTCCTTAAGAAAGACAATGTATGTTTTTCCGTCTTCGGCAATAGTCCAGTGAGAGGCCAAGGCGGAAATGCTTCTGCCCGATTTATCCTTTGATATTAAAGGTTGAGTAGCCAGAGACAGGGAGTCTGCGGGTACTGTTTCCAGGGTGTACGTGCCCACATAACCAATTGAGACTAAATTATTTTTAAGAACATTGGGTGCGAGCTTAAAACTAAGATATGAGATGGCAAGTACAAATAAGATAAACGAGGCAATTCTTAACTGGTACCTTTTAATATAAGCGAGAGTTAGGTGCCACCAAAATTTAATCCGTCTTGTTTTGGATGATAGACCGGGCATTTATTTTACAAGCACTTGAAGAATAGAGATTACAAAAAACAACACCACGAGCGTGATTGTTAAATACATAAAAAGTTTTTCCACTCCCCTGCGGGACCTATATACCTGGGACGAGCCGCCAAAGGCTGTTCCTAAGCCAGTTCCCTTTGACTGCAAAAGGATAACGATTATTAGAGAGATCGAAATTGCAATTTGGGCGATTAATATTATTGATTTCATTTTAGAATGCTGATAATTTTGTCGGCGACTTTTTTACTGTCGTGATAAAGCGGGTACTTTTCGTTAACAAAGTCACCCTTTATGATTTCTCCGTTATAATTTTTTGGACCGATTTGGTCAACTTCGACATACCCGTATTTAAGGCTTGTTGGAATCTTAGGCCTCTGGTTTGTGTTCACGAGTATTGTATCAAAAATAGCATCTCCTAAGTGTGAGTTGATTTTTTCAAGGTAATTGGATACTTTAAAGCGGGCAGTTTCGAACGGTTTATTGGCGATGTTTACAATAAATACTTTTTTTGCATTGGTACTGCGCAGTGCTTTTTTGATTTCGGGCACAATAAGGACCGGCAAAACGGTACTAAAAAGATCACCGGGGCCGGCAACAATTAAATCGCTTTGCCCAATTGCAGCCAGGGAATGTTTATAGGCTTTTATGTTCGGGGGGTCCAGATAAACCTGGTCCAGTGTCCGGGTGCCATTATATTTTCCAAGGTCGATGTTTTTTTCGCCATATATTTTTTTGCCGTTTTTAGCTTTTGCCCATATATTAACGTCACCCATTGTTGCCGGAAGTACGCGACCCCGCGAGGAAATAATTTTTGAGAGTTCTTCGAGAGCTTTATTAGTGTCACCTTTGCAAATTTCGGTTAGGGCAACGAATATAAGGTTCCCCAGTTTTTGGCCGCCCAAATCTGTGTCTTTGCCTTGTCTTTTCCCCTCAAACCTGTATAAGAAAAGATTCCTGACTATTGATTCTTCGTCGGAAAGCGCGGCTAAACAGTTTATAAGGTCTCCCGGGGGCGGTACTTGAAATGCCCGTCTTAACCGGCCAGCCGAGCCCCCATCGTCTGCCATAGATACTATGGCCGTAATCTCGTGCTCGTATTTTCTCAGGCCCGCTAAAATTTGGGAGGTTCCAACACCGCCGCCCAGGCAAACTATTTTTTTATTTTCCTGCGGCAATTCTAAATAATGCCTTAAAAATGTACCAAGCATAATAAACTTTAGCGTATATTAACTTAACGCGATATAAAAAGTCGAATTGGCGCCATATTACTCAAAAATAATATGGAAAAGTTTTTGAAGAATGGTAATTAGTGTGGCGACAAGCGCAATAGTTGCAATTTGATTCAGAAAAACAGGCGGAAAAATAACACCCTGGACCTGGGTCCCCGCAAAATTATAGGCACCAACATTAAACCCCGGCAGAAAATTTAGAAGTGCAAATACAAAGGCGATATTTAAAAGGAAGGAGACGAGGCCAAATGTAAGGATATTGACAGGCAGTAAAACCAACGAGAATATGGGGCTAACCACCTGAGAAATAATCCAGAGGCCACCTAGAACTAGAAGCCAGTTTTTGGGATCTGGTCCAACATTAATCGCGGGAACCATAGTATATGTTATGTAAAAGGCCGCAATTGTTATAAGAACCGATTTTAAATAGTGACGCATGGACAGATTGGTTAGTTAATAGTTTATCGTTAATAGTTCACAGTTTCAATATAGATTTGTTTTAAGTAAGGAATGCTTTTGAGCGAAGTTTGCGGTGGTAAGTGATGGCAAATCTGTGCGCTTCATCCCTAATTGCTTGCGCTAATTGCCTGGCCGGACTTTCTTTTGGAAGAGAAATTGGTTTTTTTGAGTCTGTTGTGTATATTTCCTCAAGTTTCTTGGCAAGGCCGACAATTGGCATTCTTTTGTTAAATTTTACCGCAGCTTCGTTTGCGCTGGAAAGTTGGCCGAGACCTCCGTCAATAATTATGAGGTCAGCATCCGGCCAATTATTTTTAAACCGACGTGTGAGAACCTGTTTTATCATCTCAAAATCGTTTGGAGTATTTAAAAATTTTATCTTAAATCTTCTATACTCCCCTTTTTCGCTTTTGCCATTGGTAAAAACTACCATAGACCCGGTTGAATGTTTGCCACTTATATTGCTTATGTCGTAACACTCGATCCTTTTGGGAACCTTTGGCAAGTTAAGTTCATTTTTAAGGCTTTCTAGCTTTTTGGCCTGCAGGTCATCGACGAGAGTTGGCCTTTCCAGAAATTCCCGTGGTGGGCGGTAGCTTGTGGTAATATAATCTAACTTTTCAATCTGTCGTTTTATTTTTTGAGCTTCTTCATATTTTTGCTCGCCGGAGAGTTGTTGCATTTCTTTTTTAAGCTGACGCATGAGTTCTTTGCTTTTGCCGCTTAGGAGTTTTTTTATTTTCGCTATCGTTACTTGGTATTTTTGTCTCGTGTTCGTGTCACTGTAGGGATAGGGGCAAAGGCCCAGGTGCACATATAGGCAAGGATTTTTGGCATTTTTATGATGACAATAGGGAAAAATTCTTCTGATCACTCTTAAGACGTCGCGGGTGTTGAGTGCAGACGGGAATGGTCCTTTAAGATAATCGCCTCTTTGCGCATTTTGTTTCCTAGTTGTTTCCACGCGCGGTATTTCTCCTTTGGTAATTTTAATGTAGAGGGGGCTTTTGTCGTCTTTGGCCTGGATATTGTAAAACGGTTTGTATGTTCTTATTAAATCGGATTCCAAAAGCAGCGCTTCGAATTCGGAAAATACTTTTATATATTCTACATGGTCAATTTGTTTGACTAATTTATTTGTTTTGGGGCCAAGGTCTGCTTTTGCAAAGTACGAAGCGACACGTTTTTTAATAGAGACCGATTTCCCCACATACAGCAGTTTTCCCGCATTATCATAAAATTTGTAGATACCGGGGTTCTTGGGAAGAATTGCAATTTCTCGTTCGAGACTAGTCATAGCGCCCTAATTTTACATTATTCTTCCAGAAGAATTTTTAAAAGTTGTGTTTATGGCTGCTGTGAACTTTTTTGTAAATAAATAACCCGCTTAGTGTTATGACAATTAGGGTAAGTATGCTTACGATGAACATCGGGTCCATTAGCACTTTATAAATGGGTTCAACTACTATTGGTTTTGTTGTTTGAACATCGGCAAAGGCAAAAATAACGGCCGCGTTTGTAGCTTTAAAGAGGCCATCTGTTTGAAAATTTAATTCGTAAGTTTTGTGGGCAAAAGGAGGCAAAATGGGGATGTCTACTGTTTGGTCCTGCCTGTTGTTAAGGTTAATTGTATTTATTTCTAAACTTTTTCCGATAATGGATGTTGAGCCTGTGTTAATAAGGTTTGCCTTTACTTTGAATGGAAATGAGGCAAATGCACGCTTGGGGCCACCCGCTTCTATCTGGGCAATGCTTGTGGGAGTAGGCAAATCCTGGGCAAATTGCACAAATACCGTCTTTTCGCTCCGCTGGTTTTCGCCTTTATAGGCTCCGGCGGGATATGGCAGTGTGGATGATGTACCTCTTTGGATAAAGGTGATGTGGTTAAAATCCAGCTTGTTAAAATAATCTAGCCCACCGGAGGTTGAAGCCCAAGTCGGGTCAATTTGCACCCAACCCATTTCGTTATCCCAATATTCGGGCCATGCGTGCAGCACGTCTCCCTGGTAGAGGTTTAGAGAGAGCGGCCTGAGTCTTTCGTTTTGTGTATAGGCATAACCTTGTACTTCTCTGCTAGGTATTTTTGCAGCTCTGGCGATTGCTATAAACAGATCTGTAAACTCCATGCAAACAGAATCTTTGGGGGCAGAATAAGCGGCGACGGCCCCTTTTCTTTCTATTTTGGGTAAGTTCAGCCTGTCATTGTTGTAGCTTAAAAAGTCGGTGACAAAGGCGTAAATTTTTTCCGGAGTTTTTAATTCTTTGGCTTTATCTTTTATAAAGGCGTTGTCTGTTTCCCAATACCTCTGCGGTTGTGTATATGTTTCCCGCTGTGCCTGGGACAGGTTAACATTAATTTTACGGAATGGCCTGGAGAACACTTCAACGTCACCGTCAACCAGTATTGAAAGTTTTTCCTTAGGTCTAAGCTTATATTTTGCCAAAAAGTTTCCATCGTCGTCTACAACCACATCTATTGGCGCGGGTTCAATTTTGCCTATGACTATTTTTTGATAATTATTGTCCGGAGGCAATGTAATGCTGTACGTTTGGGATGTTAAGTTAGTATTTTCTAAAAAGTACTTTAAGCTAAAGGAAAAAACCTGCTTCTGGCCGAAAGACATGGCAATACCAGAAGTTAGCAATTGGTCCCGGTTGAAAATAAATTCTTGAGTTTGTGCTCCTTGCGTAACACTTAGGGGTTCGGGAATTGCGAAAGCATTTGGACCAAATCCTCGGGGCAGAGCTACAGTTACATCGTAGGCGCCCAGATCGGGGGATTTGGCTAGCTTGGGAACAGATATTTCCCAAATTTGACCGGATTTTGTGGCAATTTCTCCTGTTGTGTAACTTAAATTAAATGTCAGCGTTTTTCCCTGTCCAATTACACGCTGGTTAAACTTAATGTTTATGGTTGTGACGTTATTTTCAAACTTAACGCCCGTTTCCAGGTCCCCAGATTCGTCTCGCGCTTTTAAATTGTTTATTTTTGTGGAGCCAATCTTTAACTCAAATTTATCAGCGTAAAAATTAGGTGTTTGATTTTCTAAGGTAACTGTTTGGGTAACTGTAGTTTGGCCGGTATTCTCTATTTGATAATGAACTTTGTAACTGGTTTTAAATTCGCCCTCCGCACGGGCGGGAAACGTAAAAAGTAATAGGTAACATGTAAAAAACAGGATAGGAAGAATAATGATTCGGGCAAGAGTTTGCATCTACTTCTAGTATCCGGTATCTCGTATTTAGTATCAAGTGTTTCTATATTATTTTCTTTCCAGGTGCTTTTTTAGAAATTTGGCTGTATAAGACTTTGTGTGCTGGGCGACTTGAGTTGGTGTTCCTTCGACTATGATTTCCCCGCCGCCATCGCCGCCTTCTGGGCCAAGATCTATTATCCAGTCTGCGTTTGCTATAACGTCCATATTGTGCTCGATAATAACAACCGTATTACCAACGGCAACCAGGCGTTTTAAGATAAGCAGCAATCTTTCGATATCTGCAAAATGCAAGCCCGTTGTTGGTTCGTCCAGTATATAAACGGTGCGGCCCGTTGACCTCTTTGATAGTTCTGTTGCCAATTTAACACGCTGGGCTTCTCCGCCGGAGAGGGTTGGGGCCGGCTGGCCAAGATGTATGTAGCCCAAGCCAACATCATAGATCGTTTCCAGTTTTGTTTTGATTTGAGGAACATTTTCAAAAAACGCAAGGGCGGTTTCTACAGTCATTTCCAGAACATCCGATATATTTTTTCCCTTGTAGTGGACTTCCAGCGCTTCCTCGTTATAGCGCTTTCCCGCACAAACTTCGCAATCGACATAAACATCCGGTAAAAATTGCATTTCTATTTTAACCTGACCCTCGCCCTCACATGCTTCGCACCTTCCGCCTTTAACGTTAAATGAAAATCTCCCAGGTGTGTAACCTCTTACCCTTGCATCCAGGGATTTAGAAAATAATTCCCGGATGTAGGTGAATGCACCCGTGTATGTTGCCGGGTTGGAGCGGGGAGTCCTGCCGATTGGCGATTGGTCTATAAGGATGACTTTATCAACGTTTTCGACTCCTTCGACTTTGTCATGCGCTCCGGGTTTTTCCTTAGAGGAGTAAAGTTCTTGAGAAAGTGCGCGGTAAAGTACGTCGTGAACCAGCGTGGACTTACCTGATCCGGAAACTCCGGTAATCGTAATAAATTTTCCAAGCGGAAAAGTAACATCTATATTTTTCAGGTTGTGTTCTCTTGCGCCAAGTAGTTTTAAGTATTTGCTGCCATTTTCTTCATTCTGATAGGCGTTGGGGCCTTTTAATGCAACAAGCGCCTCTTCTTTAAATTGAGAACTTGAAATTTTTATCTTCTTTTTGCCGGATAAATACTTACCTGTTATGGATCTGATGTCGTTCATTACGTGGGTTGGGGTGCCTTGAGAAATTATTTTGCCTCCATGCTCCCCCGCCCCCGGACCAAAATCCAAAAGATTGTCTGCGGCCATCATCATTTCGCTATCGTGCTCCACTACAATTACTGTGTTTTGCAGATTTTTAAGTTTGATTAAGGTGCTTATTAGCCTGTTGTTGTCCCTGGCATGCAGGCCAATTGAAGGTTCGTCCAGCACATACAGCACTCCGGATAAACCGGACCCGATTTGTGACGCCAACCTGATTCTCTGGGCCTCGCCTCCTGCCAGAGTTGTAGCACTCCTGGCGATTGTTAAGTATTCCAGGCCAACGTCCAGGAGAAACTGTACCCGGGCCGTTAGCTCCTTTAATATTGGCTTTGCAATGATTTTTTCGCGATCTGTTAATACTTGCGATTTTTCGGCATTTACGGACAGTAACCAATCGTGTAATTTTTGCACAGAAAGCTCGGCTGTGTCTGCTATGGATTTTTTGTCTATGCTAATTGATAGGGTTTCCGGTTTGAGGCGAGAACCCAAACAAGTTTCGCAAATATCCACAAGCATAAATTTTTCTACCTCGCGTCTTACAAAATCAGATTCTGTGGTGTTGTATTTTTTTTCCAATGAAGGCACTACGCCTTCAAATTGGGTTTCCCAGGTAACTATCTTGCCAAATCTGTTGGGGCCCTTAACTTTAAACTGGTTTGATGAACCTTCTAAAATAAGCTCCTGCTTGTCGGCAGGCAGATCACGGAAATCTTCGTTTAAGGGTATGTTTTCTTCACGGCAAACAGTTTCCAGAACCCTCCAAGACCAAGAATCTGTCCCCACCATTCTTGCCCATGGCAATATCGCGCCTTCGGCAATGGACAAATTTTTATTAATAACAATATTCGGGTCCACTTTTCTAAGTGTGCCGAGCCCGTTGCAGGTTGGACAGGCACCGTGAGGAGAATTAAAAGAAAAAGACCTTGGCTCAATTTCGGGTAAGGAAATGTTGTCTATGGGGCACGTTAGTTTTTCGGAAAACAAGTGGGCTTTTAACTCTTTTGGATAGATTGGTATTTCGAATGATTTATCCAGGATTTCGGCAGCAATTATTGTTCCTTCTGCCAGTTTTAAACCCTGTTCAACCGACTGAGTTAATCGGGTTTTTTCGGCCGGTAAATTTAGGCGGTCGATGACAACGTCTACCGTATGCTTGTTTGTTTTAATCAGGATGAAATCCTCATCAATATCTTTTACTACACCATCGATTCTGGCTTGCCTGTAGCCTTTTTTCAGAAGATCGGCAAAAAGATCTTTAAATTCTCCTTTTCTGTCCCTAACGACAGGGGATAGCAGAAGAATTTTTGACGTTTGACCTTTGACAGACCCTAGCTTTTGAATTTCTTCGACTATTTGTTGCGGCGATTGGTGAGAAATTTCGCGGCCGCAAACAGGGCAATGTGGGTGGCCGACGCGGGCAAACAACAGGCGCATGTAATCGTATATCTCGGTGACCGTACCGACAGTTGACCGTGGATTGTGAGACGTTGATTTTTGGTCTATGGAAATTGCCGGAGACAAACCTTCGATTGAGTCTACGTCTGGCTTATCCATAACACCCAAAAATTGGCGGGCGTAGGATGCCAGAGATTCGACATATCTGCGTTGGCCTTCTGCGTAAATTGTGTCAAAAGCCAGTGATGATTTTCCGGAGCCGGAAAGACCGGTAAAGACTATTAGACTGTTTTTAGCTATTTCGACATTAACATTTTTGAGATTATGCTCGCGAGCGCCTTTGATGATGATTTTGTCCATGGAAGAAACGAATATTTTATCACTTTGGGGGAGATTATTCCAGAGTATAGGGAGTGTTAAACGGGTACTTTACCCAATTCAGGATCTTGTCCAGGTGGCCGATCGGTTGCAAAGCTAAGGAGTTTCTCTAGATCTTCAAGTTCTTGCGGGGTTGCAAATTTACTGGTTTCATCAGCCTCAGAAACTTCTAAATTCCACTCTGCCTGTTCAAGGTCTGTTTCGGGCATTTTCATAACTTTGCGCCCTGTGCGAAAGAATGCACCTTTTTCGTATGTTAACTCGTAAGCTCTTTCTGCAAAATGATCTATAAAACCGAAAGGTTCAGAGCCATAGTCGCCAGCGCCTTGATTTAAGCTGCCTGCGCCACCTGTTAGTTCCAGTGTTGCCGTATTCCATGCTTCGGGGTCGCTTTGATCTTCTTCCCTAATGTAGGCGATATTTACTATTCGAGCACCGCTAGAACCGTCGGTGACAGTGTCAATAAAACTTTGCAGGTGGTGCCCCATGGGTACCCCCTCGGGGATGTGCATCATGGCATGAATATTGCCGGTTCCTTCCAGCTCCGGGTGGTTAAATTTTTCCCCTATTTCTTTAAGTTTAGTATCGAGGCTGGCTTTTGCCTTTTCAACTTTTTCGTCGTATGACAATGAGGCTTCAGAATCCGGGTGCCTAATTATTGTGGGCTCGGCCTTGTCGGCCGTTTTAATATCACTCGATAGAATTTCTTTGCCTTCATCTGCACCCATATGTTAAGTATAACTAATTTACTTTTAAAGTTAAAATGTTTTGTTTGTGGAAGGTAGTGCCTTAAGCTTGGCTTGATTTGAGTAGAATGATTTGGTCGCGGAAAGGCGGATTGATCGTTGTTTGTTATAGGACTTATGCGGGTTGTTCTATTGTATCAACTCTTGTTTCTAAAAAAATCGAGTCGCGTATCGATTCTGTCATGTTGAGAGTAGTGCGCTTGCTGTTCCTGACGAATATCTTTAACTTCTGTTAAGACTGAGTCGAGTTTGTCCATAACTTTATTAACATGACCCTTTGTTACCATGTCTTCTCGGATTTGGCTAATTTCACTATGAAATTCTGCTTTAGTTGCAAATACCTCGATTAAATTTTTAATATCTGATTTAGAAAGCATGGAGATAATATACTTTGATTAAATTTTTATTTCAAGATGATGATTTTAGGGTGATTATTTGGTCGCGGAGATAGGCTGCTTTTTCAAAATCCAGTACGCGTGCGGCGTCTTTCATTTCGGTGTTCAAAAGCTTAACCATTCGTTTCTTGTCGTCCGGCAAAATCGAGCCTTCTCTTGCCCTTTCCATCACTTTGGCCAAAACAGCGTCTTTAACAATTTGAGTCCTTTCTTCCTCTTTTTCGCGCTGGGCAAGTTTTTCGCGTATGGGTTTTTCAATGGATTTTGGAGTTATGCCGTGTTTTTTGTTGTAAGTTTTTTGCGCCCAGCGTCTTCTGTCAACCTCTTTAATTGCTCTCTGCATAGAACCGGTAATATTATCAGCGTAAAGTATCACAGACCCTTCCACGTGCCGCGCTGCACGTCCCATGGTTTGTACTAAAGACGTTTCGGAGCGCAGGAAACCTTCTTTATCGGCGTCCAGTATGGCAACAAGGGTAACTTCCGGCAAGTCCAGGCCTTCCCGCAGCAAATTAATGCCGACTAAAACGTCATAATTACCCAATCTTAAGTCGTCCAATACGTCGGTTCTGTCAAGCGTTTGTATTTCGCTGTGAAGGTAGGTAACTTTTACCCCTTTTTCGTCCAGATAATTAGACAACTCTTCTGCCATCCTTTTGGTTAAGGTGGTCACCAAAACACGCTGGTGTTTGGCCACTCGTTTTTCGATTTCCCCTATTAAATCTTCGATTTGCCCCCTGGAAGGTTTGATTGTAATTTGCGGGTCAATTAGTCCTGTCGGGCGGATTAATTGTTCTACTACCTGATCGGAAAGTTTTAATTCGTACTGCGCCGGTGTTGCCGAAGTGTATATAACTTGGTTAATAAGGCGGGAAAATTCTTCAAACTTTAGGGGCCGGTTGTCAAAAGCACTGGGCAAACGGAAGCCAAAATCGACGAGCATTTGCTTGCGAGCCCTGTCTCCGTTGTACATACCATTGATTTGAGGCACGGTCATGTGCGATTCGTCGATAACCATTAAATAGTCTTTGGGAAAGTGTTCAAGAAGCGAAAATGGTTTTTCTCCGGGTTTTCTGCCGTCAAAGTGACGGGAATAATTTTCGATGCCCTTGCAGTAACCAAATGTTTTGATCATTTCAAGGTCGTAACTCGTGCGTTGTTTGAGTCTGTGAGCCTCAAGGTCTTTTCCTTGTGTTTTGAGTTCTTTAAGCCTTGTTTCCAGCTCCGCTTTTATTGAATTTATGCCTTCTTCCTGACCAATATCCGAGAGAACGTAATGTTTTGCAGGATATAGGGCAATTTGAGTTAACGACTTAACATTTGCCCCTGTTATCGTGTGGATAATTTCTATGGAGTTTATTTTATCTCCCAAGAATCCAAACCTTAGACCATTATTTTCGTATGCCGGCAATATTTCGATATTTTCCCCACGGACTCTGTATGTGCCGCGGGCAAAATCTACTTCGTTTCTTTCGTATTGAAGCTTGGCGAAAGCTTTTAGCAAGTCTATTCGGGGCCAAGTATCCCCGATTTTAAAATCAACTCGTGCGTCTTTATACTCCTTTGGAGAGCCTAAGTTGTATATCGCTGAGACTGAGGCGACAACTATAACGTCGTTTCGGGTTGATAAGTTTGTGGTGGCCGCCAGGCGCAGCCGGTCTATTTCTTCGTTAACCTCGGTTTCCTTCTCTATGTATGTGTCTGTCGACGGTAAATATGCCTCCGGTTGGTAATAATCGTAGTAAGAGACGAAATAACTGACGGCGTTTTGGGGAAAAAATTCGTGGAGTTCCTGGTAGAGTTGCGCTGCCAGGGTTTTATTGTGGCTGATAACCAATGTTGGCTTTTGGACTTTTTGGATAACGTTGGCAACCGTGAACGTCTTACCGGAGCCCGTTACTCCGAGTAATGTCTGATGTTTGAAGCCTTCTTCGAGCCCTTCGACGAGTTTTTCTATTGCGGTTGGCTGGTCGCCGGTTGGTTTGTAGGTGGACTTAAGATTAAATTTCATAGAAACTGCATTATAACCCATTTTTAATGATTATATACTCTTGACATTCGGGTTATCTTCGGGGTATATTGAGCGCATGACAGTTGTAATTTATAAAAGACAAAGAGAGATTCTGGATTTTTTAAACGGCTATATAGACCAGTATGGCCATGCTCCAACTTTATCGGAAATTGCAAAGTATCTTGGCGTTAAATCTTTAGCAACAGTCCATGAGCACCTAGGCGCACTTGAGAAAAAGGGCCTTATTAAAAAATCAAACGGCCTTGCACGAAGTATTGAGTTAATTGATAAAAAGATCGGTAATATTGTAAAAGGTATTGAACTACCTCTTGCCGGTTTTATTGCAGCCGGTGCACCAATTGAACCATACACAGACCCGACAGCAACATTTGCCGTTGCCGGAAACATGGTTTCTGCCAATAAAAAATCTTATGTATTGCAAGTTAAAGGCGAAAGCATGATAGACGACGGAATACTGGACGGTGATTTTGTAGTCATTGAGGAAACAAATCAGGCGAGAAATGGCGATATTGTCGTTGCTATGATGGAAAATGGGGTTGTTACACTAAAGAGGTTTTATAGAGACAAAGACCAGGTAAGGTTGATGCCTGCAAACCCCGCAATGCAGCCTATCATTACTAAAAACGTAACTATCCAAGGTAAGTGTGTTGGAGTCATCAGGCGATACCAGAACTAATTTCTTTTTTTTCCTTTAATATTTTGACATTTAACTTTTAGGAAAAGTTGATATTGTTGTAGTTGTAAATTAAAAGTTTTCAAAGAAACGATGTAAGTAGTGCTATGGCAAAAATCCCCATGACAGAAAACGTAATCCAAAGCCCCAGCTTAGACCATATGCCGCTTTTATGTTCTCCCATGATGTCTTCCCTGCTCGATATTCGTGCTATAAGGAATATGAGCGGAACTGCCGCTATCCCATTGAAAACGGCTGTCAAAACCAGGGCTTTAATAGGGTCGAAGCCAATAAAGTTAAACATCAACCCAACCAATGTTCCGATAATGATTACAAAATAGAACTCACGGGCTTGCTTAAACTTGCGGAAAAGACCTTCCCGCCAATTAAATGTTTCCGCGATAGCATAAGACGAGGAACCTGCCAGGACCGGTATGCTCTGAAGTCCGATTCCTATTACACCAATAGAGAAGATTAACTTGGCCAAAAAGCCTGCATTCGGGAAACTGTGCACAAGCGGCTCAAGAGCCCTGGCAGCGTCCGCTGCACTGGTTATGTTTGTCACTCCTGCCTGGTTTAGCACCACTGCACCCACCACAATAATAAACCAGGCGCTTACGTTGGAGAATAGCATACCAACAGCATTATCAATCCGAAGCCTTTTTAGGTAAGGCTTAGTTAGTTTAGGCACGCCTCCACTTTCTGCCAGTCGATGTTCGGATATCTCATCTTCAACTATATTGCTAGTTTCCCAGAAAAATAGGTACGGAGAAATGGTCGTACCGAAGATGCCAACGATAATGAAGAGAAAATCTTTATTCCATTCGAGATGGGGCACTAAAGTTGCTTTTAATACTTCTACCCACGGTACAGAAATCAAAAATGCGGTAATAAAGTATGCAAAGAGGGCCATTGCCAGCCATTTCAGGAGGCGTATATACGTTTTATAGGTAACAAAAACCTCTAGCAGCAAGATGATTACAGCGAAACCAAGTGCCAATAGACCGAATGGTACATTTGGCAAAAGTAAGCGGGTGCTTGCTGCCATGGCACCAATATCGGAGCCAATATTAAATGTATTGGCTGTTACTACAAGCGCAACCACAGGATATAGTACCTTCTTAGGATAATGGTCACGAACAGCTGCAGCAAGTCCTTTGCCCGTTACCGCTCCTACACGTGCACAAGCTTCCTGGACTGCCGTCATCAAGGGGTAGGTAAACAGCATGGTCCATGGCAAATTGAAGCCAAACTGGGCACCAGCCTGGGAATATGTTGCTATGCCTGATGGATCGTCATCGGCTGCACCGGTTACGATTCCGGGACCAAGAATCCGCAAGAGCCGTCCAGCCCTCTTTTTCTTTAATGGAGGACGCGAGGTTTCAGTTCTTTCTGCTTTGGCAATTGGTTCATCAGGCAACTTAACCATGGTGAAGTACGTTTCTAGATTAATCTTATCAGATTTCTAAAGATTTGATTGTTTGACCGGAAGTTAAGTTTTTTGAACACTTAGGTTTTTTCTGAATTTATGCCAAATGTAGGCAGCTATCAATACTGGAGTTACAACCAAAATGATTGTGTCAAATTTGTGAAGTAGTGTGCGTACAACTTGCCAATTGGATCCTAAAATAGTACCGGCATAGACTAGAATAAAACTCCAGGCTAAAGAACCCAGAGCCGTATACAGGATAAATGACGGATAAGGTATGTGCGCTGCACCGGCAGGTACAGAAATAATAGCCCTGACGCCAGGGATAAATCTTGAGGCCACGATGATCCACGAGCCGTGTTTTTTAAAAAGGGATTCGGTGCTTGTGAATTCTTCTTTGGTAACAAAAAGAAATTTGCCATATTTTTCTATTATTTTATTAATAACTTTGTGCTTTAGGCTGTGACCAAGATAATAAGCGACTGACGAACCTAGTACGTTACCCAGACCACCAGATAGTACGACCAGGAAAAAGTTGAAATGGCCGCTGCTGACCAAAAAACCGGAAAATGTCATGGTTATTTCCGAAGGAAAGGGAATGAACATGGACTCGGCAGTCATTAGGAGGAAGATACCGGGGTAGCCCATCGACTGGATTATATTTGTCGCGAAATTAATAAGTGCTTCTGTGATCATTAAACTAGTCGATGGTTAATGGTTAGTGGTTGATAGTTCATTGTTCATACTTCATAGAAAGACATTAAATGATAAACGAGATACAATACACTGTTAGTATGCCTCTTTTCATTGTATCCACACCCATTGGTAATTTAAAGGACATAACACATCGCGCCGTTGAGACGCTAGGTAGTGTAGATTATATTTTGTGCGAAGACACCAGAGTTACCGGTAAACTCCTTAGCGCATATGATATTCATAAAAAAATGGTAGTTTTTAATGATTTTAACGAGGAGAGAGTGATAAATTCTGTGATGGGGGACCTGGAAAAAGGTCTGTGTATTGCACTCGTTTCCGATGCCGGAACACCCTTAATTTCGGACCCGGGATTTAAGCTTGTGAGAGAAGCGGCTTCTAAAAATATCACGATTGCGGCAATACCGGGAGCATCTGCTGTAATCTCTGCTTTGACGGTTTCCGGCAAACCCACCGATAAATTTATGTTTGTGGGTTATTTATCTAAAAAAGACGGCAAGCGCAGGAATCAACTTGCAGACATTAAAAAGGTTGGTGAGATCATAAAGACCACGTTTATTATTTATGAGTCCCCTTTTAGGGTTTTAAAAACTTTAGAAGCGATAAATGAGATTTTCGGGGACATTGATATTGTCGTTTGCCGGGAGCTTACTAAATTGCACGAAGAGGTTTTGCGACAAAAAGTAACTGTTGTTATCCAGCACTTCGCAGAGCACCCGCCAAAGGGCGAGTTTGTGATAGTTCTGTAGTTTACTGTTCTATCAGAAACTTTTTTAATCTAGCCATGCCTTTATGCTGAAGAGCTCTCACATTTCCTTTGTTTGTTACCATTTCTTCCGCTGTTCTTGCTACAGATAGGCCCTTCACAAATCTTAAGTGTACTGCCTGGCGTTGCCTTTCCGGCAGCTCTTTTATTTTGCTGACAGCAGATTCATATAGTAATTTCCCGATAGCTTGCAGTTCAATATCGTCTTTGTGCATGGCGGTAAGATGTTCGTGATCCACGTCATCTGCAAGCGAACGAGTAATTCTTGTCCTTGTCTGCCCATTTTCCTGTAGAAGCTTGCTACGAGATTATGCGCAATTCTAAAAACCCAAGATGAAAACTCAATACCTTCTCGAAATTCAAAGCCACCAACGCTACTTAGCACTTTGCCCATGGTATCCCCTGCTAGGTCTTCAGCTGTTTCTATGCGCCCTGTTCTGGCAAGAACATAAAGGGCGACTCTGTCATGGTAAGCAACATAAATACATGCTTGCGCTTGGTCTTCCCCGGCTTTTGCTTCTAAAACGACTTCCCTTTCGGTGCTGGTTTCTCTTCCTTGAAATATTAAGGGTATGTTTGCTTCTGAAATTGTACGACCTAAAAATAAAGGTTCCAGCACGACCATCGAAAGGAGTGGCTGTCTTGGCGTGATTCCTTCTGCTGTATCCACTGTCCTGGCGGCATGTTCAATAACCATTGAGTGATTATAAACATTTTAACCTGGAAATTTAAAGCAGGCTGCGGCCGGTCATTTGCGAAGGCTTGGGAATTTGCAGAATGCTGAGTATCGTTGGGGCAATATCTGCCAAGAGCCCCTGAGGTAATTGCAGGTTTTGACCTTTAAGGTCGTTAAATATAAATAGCACAGGTACCGGGCTGATGTTGTGCTCGGTGTCGGGTTCGTTTGTACCAACCCTTAGCATAACTTCGGCATTTCCATGATCGGCCGTTATTATCATGCCTCCCCCGGCATTTAAAACTGCTTTGGCAAGCATTCCTAAGCATTTATCTATAGTTTGAACTCCCCTGACAGTAGCTTCTATGTTGCCACTGTGGCTAACCATGTCCGCGTTTGCGTAATTTACGATTATAAAGTCATAATTTTGAGTATAAATTTTTGCAATTAATTTTTCTGTTATTGTAGGCGCTGACATTTCCGGCGCCTGGGTGTATGAATCTACTTTTTGTGAATTAATAAGTACTCTATCTTCTGCCGGGAACGGCTGCTCCAGGCCGCCGTTAAAAAAGTAAGTAACGTGCGCGTATTTTTCTGTTTCGGCGATATGCAATTGATTCATGCTGCGTTCTGAAAATATCCGTGCAATTGGCATTGTTACCTCTTCCGGACTAAAGGCAACCTTGCTTACTGGCAAATCACGCTCATATCTTGTCAGAGAAACAAAGCATAGGTTTTTGATTTTGGCGCCCCGGTTAAAACCCTGAACTTTTTCACCGGATGAAGTTTTTAAGTTGGATAGATTGTCCAGGACAAAAGCCTTACTAATTTGTCTTGCCCTGTCCGGCCGGTAGTTAAAAAATATGACACCATCATTTTCGGTGATAGGTCCAATCGGCACGCCGGATTCGTCGACAATAGTGTGCGGAATGATAAATTCATCGGTAACGCCGGCGGCATAGGACTTATCAATTACAAGTTGCGCGCTTTTTTCTTTTTCTGTACCCTTGCCCGTTATTGCAATGTAGGCTTTTTCTGTTCTATCCCATCTGTTATCACGGTCCATTCCGTAGTATCTGCCACCTATTGAGGCTATTTGGCCGGTATTCTCGCGAGCTAATTTTTCTTCAAGGCCGGCTATCACAGCTTTGGAGGCATTTGGGGGGCTGTCACGACCATCAGTAAACAAATGTAGTTTTATTCGAGAAGGGGAAACTTTGTTCCTTTGAAGAAAAGACAGGAGGGAGTAAAGGTGGCTAATATCGCTGTGTACTGCACCCAGGCCCACAAGCCCCATTAAATGAATGTTCGTGCCGTTTTTGTTGACATGATCCAGTACTTGTAGAAATGCTTCGTTCTCAAAAAAAGTGCCATCTGCTATGGCATTGTTAAGACGCAGGAGATCCTGAAAGACTACGCGACCCGCCCCTAAGTTGATGTGTCCTACTTCGGAATTGCCAAAAATACCGTCCGGTAAACCAACCGCCTGGCCGGAGGCAACTAATAAAGTGTGGGGGTATGAAAACCAAAAGTCGTTAAAATTTTGGGGGTTGGCCAGAGTTATGGCGTTACCCTGACCCGCATCTGCAACACCCCAGCCGTCTAAAATACAAAGGACGAGCGGTCGAGGTTTAGTTGTAATCCGGAGCATTTAGGACAATTCGTATTCTATTTCCAAAAGTCTATTATATTTGGCGACACGCTCTCCTCTTGCCGGGGCGCCAAATTTTGCATAGTCCGCGTTGATGCCAACAGCAAAATCGGCAATAAAATCCTCATTTGTTTCACCGGATCTGTGTGATACAACGATTTTAAAGTTGGCTTCTTTGGCTCTTTTTACAACTTCCAGTGTCTCCGTTATGGTTCCCACCTGGTTTGGTTTTACAACAATTGCGTTACAAGATTTTTTTTCTATAGCTTTATTCAGGCGTGCCAAGTTTGTTGTTATTAGATCGTCACCGACTATTAGTGTTTTTGAACCCAACTTCTGGGTAATAAGTGCCCATCCGTCCCAGTCGTCTTCGGAGAGCGGGTCTTCAAGTGATAGAATGTGGTACTGCTCGTTTAGAGTAGCGAAGTAATCGATAAAATCGTTTGTAGAAAGAGCAACCGGCCTGTCTTTAATTTTGTAACTGTTACCCTCCATAAAGTAAGAAGCGGCAATGTCGAGCGAAAAAAAGACATCCATGCCTAAACTATATCCGGCCTTTTGAATAGATTCCTCTATAATTTTTAATGCATCTGCGTTAGTGTATAAGACTGGTGCATAACCACCCTCGTCACCAATTAAAGTAATACCGCTATGGTTCGCGATGACTTCTTTCAGCGCGTAATAAATTTCACTGCCTACGCGAAGGTTTGACGAGTACGAAGTGGCCTGTGGAGGTACGATCATAAATTCCTGGAAATCCGTATTCCCGCCACCATGTTTACCTCCATTTAAAATGTTGAACATGATGGTCGGAATTTCGAATTTTTCGGAGGCGGTGCCGCTTAAGAGTTTTGAGATATACTTGTAAACAGTGCTGTGCTCCGAGGCACTTTGGGCTTTGGCAACAGCTGCCGAAATAGCAAGAATTGTATTTGCACCTAACCTGGATTTATCACTGGTACCGTCTGCCTGAATCATCTCTTTATCTATTTCTACCTGGTTAGCTGCATCTTTGCCGATTATTCTTGGGGCAAGTACATATAAAATGTTGTGCAAGCATTTCAAGACTCCCTTACCGCCGTACCTTTTTATGTCGCCGTCCCGAAGTTCAACTGCTTCGTGTCTGCCGATTGAGGAACCTGATGGGGCCGCAAAACTACCGACTGCCCCGTCGTCTAATTGAACTATAGCTTCAACTGTCGGGTAACCACGGCTATCTAATACTTCGCGGCCAATTATTTTTTTAATTTTTGCCATTTTTTTGCTTTTAGTCCTTTTCTCTGCTTAGTAAATGATGTTCTGCTTCATAGACAAGTTTGCGTGTTGAGTCAATAACATCCGGGTTAACGGAAATTGAGGTTATTCCCCAGTTAACAAGCATTTGAGTAAGCTGGGGGTAAACAGACGGGGCCTGGCCGCAAATTGATGAAGTAACATTATATTTATTTGAAGTTTCAATAATCTTTTTTAAGGCCCAAAGGACAGCCGGATTTAATTCGTAGAATTCACCAGCTACCTCTTCGTTGTCCCTGTCGGTACCTAAAATAAGCATAGTTAAATCGTTGGATCCAATAGATACCCCGTCTATGCCGACTTTAATAAATTCCTCAAGAAGAATTACGTTGGAAGGAATCTCTACCATCATATAAAACTTGAATTTAGGGTCCAGAAAGAGTCCGCAATCTGTTACCATCTGTTTTACAGTTACAAGTTCCTGCACAGTTCTTACAAATGGAATCATCAGGTGCAAATTATTATGATGTTCTCGCACACGTTTAATGGCTTCAAGCTCCAGTTTAAAAACATCCGGATCTTTTATATACCTGTATGCGCCGCGATAGCCAAGCATAGGGTTGGATTCTTGTGGTTCGAATTTTTCGCCACCTCGTAAATTTTTGTATTCGTTTGATTTAAAATCAGTGGCCCTGTAAATGACAGGTCTTTCTCCAAATGCCTTTGTAAAAATAGATAAACCACTAACCAACTGGCCTATATAGTTTTCCTGTTTTTTCTCAGCAATTAATTCTTTTGGATGGGTACCAATTTGGGCGAGCAAAAATTCTGCACGCAGGAGACCAACACCATCTACATTCTGGCGGGCGACTTTGTCGGCAAGATCCGGTTCTGCCAGGTTTGTGTAAATGTGAGTTGCAGTTTTACTGTGTTTTGCGTGCTCTTTTTTAAAAGTAGCTTCAATATATTTGGAGCCTTTTAAGTTTTGCCCTTTATAAACGACGCCTGTTGAGCCGTCTACAGTTACAATCATGCCCTCTTTTAATTTGTGGGTGGCATTACCTGTGCCAACAACGCAGGCAATTCCAAGCTCGCGGGACACAATTGCAGCATGTGATGTTCTCCCACCACGGTCCGTGACAATTGCTATTGCTTTTTTCATTGCGGGCACAAAGTCCGGATTGGTCATTTCTGTTACTAAAACGTCTCCTTTTTCTACTTTACCCAGTTCTTTTATATCTTTTACAATGACTACTTTCCCTGTACCTATAATGGGGGAGGCAGGGGCGCCTTGAACGAGAACATCTTTTTGGTCAAACTTCTGAGTGCTTTTATCGTCCAGGTCTTTGCCTGTACTTTTTATAGTTGTAATCGGCCTTGTTTGCACTATGTATAATTTGTTGTCTTCAAATGCCCATTCTATGTCTTGCGGGAAAAAATAATGTTCTTCTACGCTATGACCGATTTTGGCAAGTTCTACTATGTATTTGTCGGGAAGTTTCTGCTCTTCTTTGTAAGCGGGGGCAACGCTCAGTGTTTTATTACCATGCGCGGAAAGAATCATTTGTTTGTTTTGAGCGACGATTTTTTTGGCGCTTATGGTAAAGCCTTTTTTTGAAACTTCGTAATGATCCGGCGTTTCCTGGCCGCCGACAATGAGTTCCCCGAGGCCAAAAATTGCTTCTATTATTATTGTGTTTTTATTGTTTGTTACGGGATCCATAGTAAACATAATTCCGGATGTTTGTGATTGGACCATCCTTTGGATAGGGATTGCGATACCAACTTTAAAGTGGTCGAAATTTTTCTGGACGCGGTAAAAAATTGCTCTTGCTTCAAACAAGGAAGCCCAGGCTGCCAACAAGGCTTCTTTGAGGTTGTCTTTGCCTTTAATATTTAAAAATGTTGATTGTTGTCCTGCAAATGATGCTTCCGGAAGATCTTCTGCGGTTGCGGAGGATCTTACTGCGACTAAGACATTTTTTTTATTGGAAAGTTTTTCATAATATTCGTAGAGATTTTCTTCGAGTTTTTTGTCCAGGGTTATCTTTTTAATTTCGTCCTGACAAGCCTGGGCTTTTGTCTCAAGGGCCGTCGGATTGTCAACATCCACATTGTAGAGTATGCCTCGTATCCTATCGAGCGCACCGGAGACCTTTAAATTATCAAAATATGCTTGCGAGGTAACGATAAAACCATCCGGAACCGGTGCACCAATTTTTGTGAGTTCGCCTAGGTTTGCGCCCTTCCCACCAACGTGAGCTATATCATTCTTATCTACTTCTTTAAACCAAACTATGCTTCGCATTGTTTTTAAGATTTTTTAAAAAACAATGCCGACTTGCCCGTTTTGAGGGCGGGCAGCGGGCAGTTTTTATCTTGTATTAATTGTAACAAACTTTAAGCTTTTAGGTACTTTGCAAACATAAGGGACAGCAGCGTTGCCTCCGGCATTTGGGTGCTGCCGGTTTTAATTAGGGTATCAACCTTGAGAACGGCAGAAAACATTTGCTTTAGTTTTGGTAAAGGGAAAGCAAAGGCTTGAGATTTAATTTTATCAAGCTGCCAAGGAGCGAGTCTTCTGCCAGCGATTTGTTGAATTTCGGCCTCTTTTAGCTCTAATTTTAAAAGGATCATCAAAAAAAGTCGGTTTGCTATGTGCCAGGCCAGGCCGGTTGCTTTTTCGCTTTGGAGTTCTTTAAGATATTTGAGAGTCTGCCCTGGACTGGTCGAAATTGAATCTAAAAAATAAAAAAGGGTGGATGGCAATTTAAAATTCTCAACGTTTGCCACTTTTGCCAGCTTCGCGATTTGCGCGGCCGTAATCTCTTTCTTCTCCCAAATAATGAGTATATTATCTTCTTGGACATTTTTAAGGTCTATGTTTTTGAGACTTTTTCTTTCTACGAACCCTTCAACAATAATAAGTTTTTTGCTTCCGGTTATGTCTCGGGCAAACAAGCTTTGATACAGAAGATCCGAGTCTTGCGCTTGTACGTATATTTTTTCATATCCCGGATATTTGGTTACAAGGCTTTTAATTTTTTGTGAGGAGTCATCAGAATTTGCCCCGTGAAGCACGTAAATCATAATATTTTTATAACGGGTGATTTTAATTTGACAGCATTTGTAGTTTTAAGGCCAAACTCGTCCCCAGCCCTGGCAATGTCAATTTGAGCATGCTTAATTTGCATAGATTCTACCGTTTGAGTAAAGTTTTCCCCTTGTTTATTAACAAGTTTTATCCTGTCTCCTATTTTTAAATTTTTTTTGGAAAGTTTTATGACAGCCACAAACAGCTTAGGAAAGCAATGAATTACGACCCCAATGTTAGCTTCCGCCATTTTCTTCTTTTAGGATGGTAGTAATTTTAGCGCTTGCTGAAGTTAACTTAATTTTGCACACTTTGTGTAATCTAACTCCTTCTTCCAGAAGTTGTAAACCTTCTTCCAGGTCTAAATCCGGTTCTTCAAGTTTAGCGACAATTTCTTCAAGTCTGGCAAGTGCCTTTGAAAACGTTAGGTCTTCTGTTTGCTTCATTTTTTACTCTTTGATTTTACTACGGATGTTAAGCTGCCGTCTGACAATTTTACTCCTATTTTTTGTCCGACTACAACACTTGCAACAGACCTTATAACCCGACCATTTTCGTCAGTGGTTAGTGAATATCCGCGCTTTAGGGTGTTTTGGGGAGATAGTAAGTTTAGAGCCTGCGCATATCTTATAAGCGTAGTGCTTGAACTTTGGATAAGAGATTTCGCGTTTTTTGACAGGTCTTCGTAGAGTCTTTTTTCTTCCTGCTGAGCGTCGGTAATTATTATTTTTTGACGGTTTTTTAAACTGTCTTCCAGTCTCTTTAATTGGTGCGGGTATTGGTTGATTCTCATTTTTTCCTGGCTGAGTTTTGCATAGAAGTAATCTAATTTTTGTAAATTATTTTCCCTAAACCGCTGAAATTTTGATTCTAACCTGGCGTCAATCAGGTTGAGTTTGTCTAAAATACTTTGCCACCCACGAGTTACTATGTTGGCTGCGTCTGTCGGGGTCGATGCATGGGCGTCTGCCACCCATTCAGCCAATGATTCGTTGGCTTCGTGGCCTATGGCAACAACTGTAGGAGTTTTCATTTTAAAAATGGTCCGGGCTACGTCTTCGTTGTTGAAAGCAGCCAAATCGTCGAGACCGCCACCTCCGCGGGTAATAACGACAACATCGAAACCTTTTTGGTCAACTTGAGGCAGAACTCTTAGCAAATCATTTATTGATTTTGGCCCCTGGACCCTAATATCAGTTGTAAAAAGTTGGGTTATCGGGAATTTTTCAACAGTGTGTGTTTTAAAATCATTCCAACCGTCGGAGCCAATTGAGGAAACAATACAAATTTTTCTAGGGTAGAGCGGGATCTCTTTTTTATTTCTGGAATCAAATAAACCTTCTTCCCTTAATTTTTTTATTAGCTCTTCCAGCTTTTTATAAATTTGGCCTTCGCCCGAGAGCTCTAAGTGCTGAACCCTTAATTGATACTTTCCGCTTGGCTCATAAAGTGTAAGGTTGCCAAAAGCAATAACTGTTTGGTTTGATATATCGGATCCGAGTGCTTCTACTATGCTGCCATTTGCCGAGCAGGGAAGAACATTTTTGCCGTCTTTTAAGTCGAACAGGTAAAAATCGTAGTCCCCTATTTTTTTTAGAGCGGAGACCTCACCCTCTACCCACACAATAACCTGCTCAAGTGTTAGTTTTGCAAAATGATTAATTTCGGAGACTGTGTGGACTTCGTGGTTCTTAATTATTTTCATGGATTTTGGTAAAAGTATAACACTTGTTTTTTGGCCTTGTTTTGGGGTATTGACAGTTATATTTTCCCGCAGTATAAAGTTTGTGCTTATCGCAAGATAGGCAAACTCGAAAGGGCTTCTCGCAAGAGGGGCCTTTTCTTTTAGTAAAACTTTAAGGACTGCACCATATTTTCTAAAACGACCTCGTAATTTTTTGTATCTTCTTTTTCGTCCAGCTGAGTGTACGTAATCTCCAGCGGATGATTTGTATCAAAAACAAGGTACGTAACCTTTTTAAAACCCCTTGGTTTAAGACTACCTGTCGATTGGGATTTAATGAACTTTACAAGTTTACCGTTTACGTCTATGTTTTTTGTTTCGTCAATGTTGTAAAGCTCGTTCGGGTTTTCAAAAGATTTGACCACCTCTTCCCACTGGTCTTTATTTATCACTTTAATGGTGACTTGGGTAAAATCGCTTTCGAGACTAGTCGGTATCACAAAAGAATACGGTGCAAAAAATGCACACTCTTGGTCTTTTTGATTGTATGTTGTGAACCAATCTTTAGGGTAGGCAAGTTCAAACGAATTAACGGTACTGGCGCAAAGTTTTACTGATTGAGCAAGTACTCTTGCAGATACTGTTTCGTTTTGGGGAAGAGGTTTTTGTATTTTGTCGGCAACGCCTTGGTTTTTATCGGTGTCTTGCGCGGATAAGGTTATTTTTGGCACGGAAACTTGCCCAAAATAATACAAACTTACCGAGTAAGCCACGAACAACACTAAAACTGCTGTTAATCTAAAACTAGATTTAAGTTTTGTTAACGTCAAATTTCTTTTCCTTACTGCAAAGCTTTGGAAAGAAACTTTAGCTGCCCTTGCCTAACCTTAAGCTGCTGGGTTTGTGTCCCCGGCAGGTTCCTCGGAACCTGAATCTGCAGGTGTATCTGCTGGTTGTTGTTCTTCTACTACCGGCGGGGAAGGAGGAAGTTCATCCATTCCACCAGCAGGTGAGTCTCCCCCAACCGGAGCTGGGTTTGTGTCCGTATCCGGTGCCGGAGTTTGTCCTCCCATTCCGTCATCAGCTGGCATACCCGGGTTTTGACCTTGGTCGTCTTGATTTGGATCCATAATTTTTGCCTCCTTTCTTAGTTTAAATAGCTAATTTCTTTGAAACAAGCTTCTTTAATAGTTTAGCAAAAGCATTAATTACTTTGTAAGGGAGTAAAATAATTACCAACTATAGGTATTTTGTTTAGTAAGTTTGATTGGGTTACTTTCGTTACGTTTTTTAATTGTACTTTATTCCCTTCAACCAGTCCGCTTTCTATCACTCTTTGTCGATTTTTAAGAGAGGAGATATTTTCAAAGTAAACCTGGGAAGATGTTAGGTTAACTCTCGCATCCAGAAGCTGTTGAGCCAGCTGTTCGTTTTCACGCTTAGCCCCGACTAAAACCTGGTAAGCTTCTTCTATGTTGGTGGCTGATTGAGGGTCTTCATTTGTAGTTTTTCCTAAGACTTTAATAATATTGTCCGAGACGTTTATAACCAGCTGAAAATAAGTAAGCTCGTGATCTTTGTAAGTTTTTAGCTGATCTTTTGTCTGGATCTTAGTGTATGAGAGGGTTGCCGCCTCGGCTTCCTTTTTTTGGTTCTCGTAATAAGCTTTTATTTTTTCTAAATCCTGAGTTTGCCAGATAGTTTCATCCGAAAGCGTGGGCAGGTACAGATTAGGTCCGGCGGCAAGTGTCAGATCTTTTAACTGTTCCTGGGTTGACTGGAGACTGGTCAAAAACGTTTCGGACTGGTTTAAATATTCAACCACCTGGTTATTGAGTGTTTCGTATACTTGCGGAACAACCTGTTTTTTAAGCTCCTCCCGCTCGGTAAGAATACTTTCTTCGGCCAGTTTAATTTGGGACAAAACTTTTTGTGTTTCACCCAGCGTTAGAAAGAAGCCGGGTGCCTGGACGGATTGGGAGGATTCTTTAAGAGAATCCAGTTTTTCTGTTTTTACGCCTGCTATCTGAAAACTGTCGAAAAGATCTGCCATAGCCTGCTTACTTTTAAAGTATCCTGCGTTCACATTTTCGAAATATTTGGATTGCAAAACAGCAGGTTCTATTTTTTTGTTGTTGTAGTTGGAGATCGAAGTGGAAAACACAAAGGCCACAAGCGCAACCACAAGTAAAGAGGAAATTACTTTTACAAACGGAATACTATTCTTGTTGTACTTTTCGACAAAGTCCAAGTACTCCCTATAAGATAAGGTCGACATTGGCAGGCTTATATCTATTGTAAGCAGATTTTGTACCCTTTGCCAAATTGTAAACGTTTAAGATCTTGACATTTCGGGTTTTCTTTGGGTAATATAAGAGAGTGGAAGTTGATGATGAGGTTAAAGTTTGGGCTTTTTTTGATCGTGGGATATTTCCTATTGCTATGAATTGGAACAGACGTTTTGTGAAGTTTGAGAAGCTAATTTTTTCTTCCTCCAAAAGGGTGGGCGACACGAAATTGGTAGATTTGGTTTGCGCCTCGGATACTTCTAACTTTGAACTGGAATACAACACCAGCAGCTATAGCTGGAGAGTCAAGAAGGTAATGGAACTGGAATAGTTGATGGTTCGTGGTTAATGGTTCGTGGACGAGGATAAGAGCTTTATACCTTCTATTAACAATGAACTATGAACGATCAACGTGTTATTATTCATGTCGACCTGAACAGTTTTTTTGCAACTGCCGAACAACAGGCAAATCCAGCTTTTCGGGGCAAACCCGTTGGCGTTGTAAAGGCAAAGGGCCGAAGTTGTATTATTGCTGCCTCTGTAGAGGCTAAAAAATACGGAGTAGGCACAGGAAGCCGCGTGTATGACGCCAAAAAACTTTGTCCTGAGATTATTTTGGTTCCTGCGGATTTTAGTAAATATGAATACATAAGCCATGAGTTTATAAAAATTTGTTCTCTCTACTCCCCACATTGCGAAGTTTTTTCACTTGATGAGTGTTTTATCGATGTTACCGAAACAGAGCATTTCTGGGGTAATGTTTTTAGTATTGCCTTTGATTTAAAAAAAAGGTTAAGAGAGATTGGTGATTATTTAACCTGCTCCGTTGGCGTTTCCCATAACAAATTTTTGGCCAAACTTGCCTCCAACCAAATAAAACCCGATGGTCTTTTTTGGATAACAGAGGATAATGTGATTGAGGTTTTGGACAAATCTAAACTGACGGACGTTTGCGGCCTGGGTTGGGGACTTTACGGGCATTTAACAAAGCTTGGGGTAAACAACTTTCCAAAACTGCGTAATTGCCCTGCACAATTTTTAAATGCTAACTTTGGTCCTTTTTGGGGACCCTATCTGTGGAATATCTGCCGAGGGGTAGACACTGCACCCGTTAACTCTTTTAAATCTTTGCCGGAGCAGAAAAGCGTGGGCCGCACTTACACAACGCATAGACTTTTAACAAAAAAGGCAGACATTTTTAAGGTTGCCAGGAATCTTTGTGAAGAGGCCGCTTTTAAAGCAAGGCGTATGAATCTTGCGGGGCGTTATGTGGGTTTTTCCTTGCGTGAAGGGCATGGCGGCCATAGTTTTTGGGGACACAGAACCTTAAAAACCTACATAAATGATGGCAAAAAGCTTTTTGACATTTGCAAATTGATTTCCAGCGACTGGGATTTTAAGAATATAATTTTTTGCGGAGTGAGCCTGGGGATGCTTACGAGAAACGGCTATATTACCACTCCCCTTTTTAGCGACGAGGTCAAATGGGCAAAACTTATAAAAAGTACCGACTCTATAAATGATAAATATGGTGAATACACGGTTTTTCCGGCGCAACTACTTGGCATGCCCATTGTTATGCCCGAGGTAACCGGCTATTTTGGAGACCGCAAGTACCAGTTGGCAAAGTTTGATAAATTTTAATTGCATAACTTAACCAATTTGACATTTTCACAATATTAATCAGATAATGAGTTGAGGTCAACGAACTAATTTATTGAATTAGGGTAGTTGGCCTATAATGTTTTTAATAGAGACATAAATATGATATAATTAACCTATAATAAATGGTCTCACCGGAGGTAGTCGAACGAATTTCTAGTACTGCTCAGATAAGTTGCCTGGGGGTTGTAAACGAACAGGGTTATAGGGCTTCAGGCGAAACGCAAGCATTCAGCGGATTTTTTCCAAGGGACGCATGCCTTGCTTCAGAAGAAAGATTTTTCAGACTTTCAAGAAAAAATTTACCCCCGCAAATTCTTAGAGAAATTCCTGTAATAATTCATCCAGACCGCTATAAAAAGATAGATGAATTTACCGATGAAGAAAAGGAGGCTATTATTAATACACTTTTGCCTGTAAGAAATAGTCTACGGACTATGGCCAAATTCCAAGGCAAGGTGGTTGACAAGGCAAGAGACGAAGAACCGGGAAAGATATCACATGAGCTGAGATTTTGGGACTATGACGGACAAATTCTCGCCGATACGGCTAACAACCGCGTTCTTGAAAAACTTGCATCGGGTAACTGGTGTGTTGATGAAGAAGGTTTAAGATATTACGGCTCAATTGATTCGACCCCACTATTTGTTATGGTGGCATGTGAATATTTAAGGCTCACTGAGGATATGGACTTTCTTGTTGATTTTGATCAGTCAATACGGGCGGCAATTGAATGGATGGACATTTATGGCAATATAAAGGACGACGGTTACATACGATACCAAGCTAAAAATAGGAATGCGTTAATAAACCAGGGATGGAAAGATTCGGGTAATTCTATAAATTATCCCGATGGGCATGAAAAGGTCAAAGAGCCAGTTGCATTAGTTGAAGTTCAAGGTTACCAGTATTTGGCTTTAATGAGAGCTGCTAAGCTATACGAGTCCCTCGACACAGAATATGCCAAAAAGTTAAACGAAAGAGCGCAAAACTTAAAAACGCGTTTTAATAAAGATTTTTGGATGAGTGATGAAAAATTCTTCGCTCAGGCATTAGATGGAGACGATACTCAAATTAGGGACATCACATCAAATGTCGGCCATTTACTTGTAACTGGAATAATTGATAGCGAAAAAGAACCCTTTGTTGTTAATCGACTGATGCAGCCTGATATGTTAACTGCGTACGGCATTAGAACGTTATCTTTACTATCGCCAAATTATTCTGAAAATGACACTGATTCGTACCATAATGGGAGTATCTGGCCACACGACAACTGCATCATTGCACTCGGATTTATTAAATTAGGATATCTTAATGAGGCAAATATTGTACGGGATAGAATTTTGGAGGCTGAAATGATATTGCTGAACGAATATGGTGCGAGGCAGTCGGAACTATTTATAGTAGGTGTTGATGGAAGCCTCAGGCCCTACAAATACACACAGCAACCTCAAACATGGGTGATGGAAGCCGACCGTGTCTTTACCGACGAAAGCTGGCCGTTACCAGTTGCCGCTTAAATCTTGGGATTATTTTAGCTTTCTCTCGATATTTACTCCGTGAATATTTGTGTAAACATTTTGCCGTAAATTCCACCGTCTATGCCGCCTATGCCAATTTTTGTGAAAGCGGGGTCCAGGATATTTCTTTTGTGGCCTTCGCTGTTCACCAGGCCTGTGTGCGCCCTTTGTACGCTTGGCGCCAGCGCTAAATTCTCACCGGCATATGTGTAGGATATGTCTGCTGCCCCGAGCCTGTCACCAATATCTTTACTTTCCGGCGAAAAATGGGAAAAGTAACCCCGGGCAAACATATCCCGCGAGTGCGCCCTTGCAACTTCCGCCAGATTATCCCGCAAAACGAGCGGCCTGGCGCCAGCTTTCATTCTCTCTTCGTTTACAAGAGCAAACATTTGCTTTTCGGCGTCATAATCTACACTTACGGTTTTTTGGGTAAATTTTAAATCTACCGAGCCCTTGTCTTCCGGCTTAACTGTTAAAAAGGTTAAAGTCTGCTTGGTGATCGGCCCAAATATGTCATTAAAAGGTTTTTCCAGTAAAGTTGCCTTGTTTACAAGTTCGGCGCCGAACTTTGAATTAAATATATCCTGCTTAATGCCTGGGCGAATTGGCAGAGAGACCACAAGGAGCAGGACAAACGCCAAAAATAAAAGGGCGTTGGCGATGGATGGCAAAATACCCAAGTACTTGTTTATTTTTATGTGGTGATAGCGGGCAATAAACTTAGCATAAATGCCGGTTAAAACCCCAAAAAATGCGCTTTCGGCGACAATCCAGATGATTAAAAAACTGATAGGGTTTGCCGCTATTTCTGGAATATTAAATATCTTTAACAGCACGCTTGCCAGTTGCGCATACAGGGCCAGAGCAAAAAGCAGCGAAAACAAAAACCCAACAATGTTAAAGGCTTGTATCAAAAACCCACGCTTAATACCATCGGCTGCAAAAACCCCAATTGCAAGAATTATTATTAAATCGACCCAATTCATAGAGGGAAAGTAATTTGTACCTTGGTGGGTCCGGAGGGACTCGAACCCTCAACCAATTGCTTAAAAGGCAACTGCTCTACCTGTTGAGCTACAGACCCGTTTATTGTGCTTGCTGGATTAAGACACTAAATTATATATAATTTCGCCTGTTTGTTCAATGTAATTTGATTTATTCCGATTGTTTACCTTTAATAAGGTTAGGTGAGATATTTTGTGAAAGGGGGTGATTAATTTGATAGTCGAAGAATTATCGACAGCAGTTTCTACTGCTGTTATAAGTTCTCTAGCATCTTTTATTACTTTTATTCCAAATTTGGTCGGGGGTTTAATTATTTTGCTCGTTAGTTTAATTGTTGCTGCAGTTGTTTATCGCGTAATTTTTGGTATTTTAAAAGTAATTCAACTGGAAAAGCTCCTGGCGCGTTACGGTATTGTGGAATTTGAAGGGCACGACGTTGAGTGGAGCGAGATTCTTGCAGAACTTGCAAGGTGGGCTGTAATCCTTGTCTTTTTGGTTCCAACGTTGCAGGTTTGGAAGCTGGATGCTGTAAATACAGTCTTAAACCGCGTAATCCTTTATATACCAAACGTAATTGTAGCCGTAATTTTGGCAATGGTCGGCCTGATGATGGCAAAACTGGGTTATCGCTTGGCTCATGGAGCAAGCCAGAATATGGGTAAAAACCTTTCGCACACGGTTGGTTTGATTGCACAATGGTCTATTATGATTTTTGTTGCATTTTTGGTTCTTCATCAGCTTGGTGTTGCGCCGGAGCTTTTGAGAATTCTGTTTGCGGGAGTTGTTGCTATGTTTGCGGTTGCGGGTGGCCTTGCCTTTGGACTCGGTGGCCAAAGTACGGCTAAAAACATTTTAGAAATGGCTTGGGAAAAGTTTAAGAAGTAGTCGGGTAGATGGGTGGTCCTGATAGATCGGTGGTAAACGTTGGAGTGCGTTTTGTGGTAAAATTTCCTAGCTTTGTTTTGATGTTTTGGCCCTATTTTGAGCAAAGCGAGAATCAGGGCTGAACGTAGTGAGGCCCTATCGTCTATCGGTTAGGACGGGACCCTTTCAAGGTCCAAAGCGGGGTTCGACTCCCCGTAGGGCCACAGAACTTATTTTGTTTATACCACGTAAAATACTTTATAATCTTAAATATTGTGGGGAGAAGAACACATCGGAATCCGAGAAAATCGTTTGTCGTACTTTCAAAGCAAGAGACTGTAAAACATTTAGTTAAACGACAGAAAAATCTAGAACTCGCAACCCCTGATCTGTCTAAATTACCTAAGAGCCAGAAAGGTCAACAATTTATGTTGAGCTCTGATAGAACAGACAGAGTTACATATATTTATCAGCTAGATGTCAATAACGAAGTAAGCGAAGTTATTAATGTCTCGTACGAAACATTAATCAAAGGTAAGTGGAAAACTCTTTGTAGATATGATAGTGAACATGGTTTTCTTCACCGTCACAGTAGACTCAGATCCGGTGAACCAATTACTAACACAGTGGGTGTAATCAAAAAAGGTGGTTCTAATGATTGGTTAACTTGGGCCGTGAAAGATATTAGTAATAGGTATTTAAATTATAAAAATGGCTATTTAAATAGCCTCAAGAAAAGTAACAAAAAGAGAAAATAATGTGTTATTATAATTTTATTACTCATAGTTTACTATTTAAAATGTTGTATAATTCCTCCCCTGAAGTCAAATGAGTAAGAATACACAAATACAAAAAAATATTAATCTTTCTGCCAGGTTAGCAGACTATCTGCAAAAAAATCCAGATGAGGTAAAGAACTTAAAAAAAGATACTTCTTATGTGGTATTTTCAGCTGATGATGAGGAACTTAATGAAGAAAATCAGAACTTGATCAAATCACTTTTGAAATCAGGTAAAAAGGTAATTGAGGTAGAAGAAACTAAGGATAAATTAAAGCCTTGGGTCTTTTCTCTTTCAAGGTAAATTAAAACTATAGTTCAACTTCCCAGTGGGAGGTAGCCAAGTTCATTTTTTGGTAGGCACGTTTAGGCTTGAGTATAATGATTTGGGTTCAGAGAATACCAAGTTCCATTGCGAAAATCGTGGGCACACAGCCTCAAATTAAAAACCATTTAACATTTTTTGAAGCTAAAATGTTCGAGTAGCTCTTTGGTTTAATAGACTTTAGCCTCAAAAGATTTGACTATGTTCATTAGTATTTGTTACTATTCAAACATTAAATGGCTATTTATTTAGTTTCTAAAAACAAAACCAAGAAAAACCCCAACAGGGGCGTCTTGGTTGTGGACTAGTTTTAGACTAAATTTCACAAAAAGGATAGCCCCTCACATGAGGGGTTTTTTAGTGGTAAAAAATGACAAAAGAACAAGAACAAATTTTTTCAAGCACAGGAGAGGCTGGTTTAAAACGGAGAGGCTTTGACAGGCTTTATTGGAACTGGAAAGGCGCACCAATAGATAACCCTGATATTTTGTCGCGAGCTTATGGACGTTTGAGAAATTTAGGCTCACTAGCCGGGATTTCTCGAGTCGTTTTTAGATCACTGGTCACAAACGATGTCTTTCAAAAAATGCCAGCCGAGGTTGCTTCTGAAATTGAAGTTATAGTGCCATTTGGTAATGACTGGATAATTTTAGCTGCCCACAATGGTGTTAGTCGAAAACCTATCGTGCCTGTAGCTCAAATGGTGAAAGAAACTAGCAGTTACGTTAACAAGCCAAGACGTGCATTCGAAAGAGTTAGGTTGCTTGAGGATTTGGGTGTCAGTTTCAATTCAACCTTTACAGCTGAGCAAGAAGCTCAACTACTTAATCTGTGGTCACGAACATTTGGATGGTCTGGCGAAGAAATCACTGCTTTAAGGAGAAGACTAAACGGCGATATAGAACGTGGTATTGGAAGGTCGCTTTGGTTTAGCTCAGCGACAAAAGATGGAGTGATAGTAGCTGCTGCTATGGCAGAAAAATTGAGATTAAGAACAAGTAGTGGGTATGTCGACTTAATTGAAAATACAGAATGGAAGACTCTGGAGGGCTATGAAAATCAAGGATTTATAACTGCAACCATAGCTCACCTAAATTCGCAGGTCATCAGGGATTTACGAGGAAAAGAATTCCTGATTTTTGCCGAGTGTAATTTTATGTCACGCTCAGATAGAGCGGCAAATGGAGCAGGCTTTGTTGTCCCAGAAAGAAGGTACGACCAGAATAGCTTTCCGCAAATACTTTGTCAAAACGTTGAAGTAAATGACGGCATTGATCCCAAAGGCCTCAGGGACTTCACCTTTATGCACCTACCTCCTGAAAATATTGAAAAATACTACTCAAGACCAGACACGAAGGAGGTACTAAGATGAGCATTAGAGTTGTTTATTCTCCGCTACACAAAAAACATTCACCGAAAAAGGAATTATTCAATGGTGAGTTGATAAATAACCCAGAAGTTCCCGATAGAGTTGAAAATATTTTGCGACAATTGAGAAATCAAGGCGTTATGATTGCCAAAGCATGGAGCTTTAGAGAATCTTGGATACTATCTCTTCACACGAAACGTTACTTGAATTTCCTTAAGTCGAGTTCAATAAAAACACATGATGAGTTTTTTCTAAACAGTTATTCTTTTGATTCTTATACACCCATTACCCATGGGGCATTCGATGCTGCTAAATCTTCGGTGAATGTTGCGCTGTCGGGAGCAAAAAGATTAGTACTGGGAGAAATGTTTGTTTATAGCCTTTGTCGCCCCCCAGGACATCATGCAAGAAAATCGATGATGGGAGGATATTGTTTTTTCAACAATGCTGCGATTGCGGCAAACTACTTATCGAAAAGGGGCAGGGTGGCTGTTTTAGACGTCGATTATCATCACGGCAACGGTACCCAAGAAATGTTTTATAAAAGATCAGATATTTTGTTTGTTTCTATCCATGCAGAACCAAGAGCTGCTTTTCCTCATAAATCTGGCTACTCTAGAGAGAAAGGTGAAGGCGATGGAAAGAGATACAATTTTAATTTCCCGCTTCCACTAAATACTGGAGAGAGAAAATACCAACAAACTTTGATAAAAGCTCTGGAAAAAGTAAGTAATTTCAGCCCTGAGTACTTAGTAGTATCTTTGGGCTTTGACACCTACATTGGTGACCCTATTTGTAAATTTTCACTCACAAGACCATTCTATAAAAAAATGGCCAATAAAATTGCAGCATTAAACCTCCCTACTTTATTTGTTCAAGAAGGAGGATATGATACAAAGAGTATTGGAAAATTAGCTGAGAGCTTCTTTTCTGGGCTACCGTAGTTCAACTTCCCAATTGGAGATAGCTTAAGTTCGGCTCTTGAGGCTGGCTCAAAGCTGAATACAACGACTTCAGTTCGACAAATGCCTGGTTCCATTGCGAAAATCGTGGGGTCACAGAGGTCGTTGTCGAAGTACCACTTATCGTGCGTGACGTAACCCAATTAGGGTTTAATGTCTTTCCTAAAATATGAAGGTTAAGCTTGTCGAAACTTACTTTTGTGATTCGCCACTTATAATGGTAAGTTTGCCCAACAGCTGTTTTTTAGTAGATTTATTCAAAAGCGCAGTAAGTTTTCTATCAACTTGTTTAAACTGTAATCCTGCTGAAACACCGATTATTCCCGTATTTTTGTTTGTTGGGGAAAGCGGTTTAAAGTCTTTAATATTTAATGTCACGACAATCCTGTTGTGTTCTGCCGCAAATTCGTGTACTTGTTTGTCTGATAAACTTACTTGTTTAAAATCTTGGGTAATATGCTTAACATCAAAGCGTCTATTCAAAATAGGGCAATAAGAACGGACAGGGAACCCTTCATCAAGCAGTAGCTTGTGTTTGTGAAATTTGCGTACCATAAGGAATAGTTTCTACTTTTTTAGCCAAGTCATTCACGGCACCCCGCAATCTTTTTAGACCGACATGCGGAAATTGTTTGCTTATTTGCTCCATCGTAAAACCATCCTTCAAAAGATAAACAATTCGGGCGACAGGGACACGAGTGCCGACAATAACAGGTGCACCCGACATTATTTCAGGACTAGATGTTATATATGTTTTCATACGAATATTATACATCAACTTTTCAAGAATTGTTCCAATCACTGTAGACAATGAGGAACCTGAATATTAAATTCGTTCGGAGAATACTTGGTTCTCCTTCGACTCTGGTTCGATTTCACTCACCATCGCTCAGGATAAACACTGTTTAACCATCCGAAGCTCGAAGAGTGGAGGAGGGCGAAAATGGTGGGGCCACATTAATCTTTCCGGAGACTTGTTGTATAATCTGCGCTTATGTCTGACAGGAAACGGAGCGAGCTTTCATCGCATGGGTTATTTGTACCTCACGAGAGTTTTTTAGGCGTTGATAATACTAATGTAGATAATGTTCGGGCAGCAGTATCAGCAGAGAGTATACACAGACTGGCTTCAATAAACCGAGCTCTCGTAAAAAACCCTCACCAATATGACTACTTATTTGAACGAGAAAAATTAAGTGCTGCAGAAGCGAAAAAACGTTCAGAGCTGGAAATCTCTGCCATCGAAGTTGAATATCCTCTAATTGCTGCATCCTTTCCGCATTTTGCTAACTTTTACTTATTTGTAAGAACTGTTGAGCTTGCTACTGGCAGCCCAAGAGGTGGAGACAAAGCTTTTATAGGATCAGGAAAAACTACTCCGGAGGTCCTTGCCTGTTACATTGAGGCACCCAGCAAGGAGTCCATAGTAGCTATTCTTAGCAGAGCAGATGCAGCTTTTGTTGCCATTGCTAATACCTTTGCAGGGCTTGATAAAAAACCCGCTGTTGTAGGTGGTCAAGCAGTGGCTGTTGAGCCAAACTTAAGAAATCTTTCCGCGTTTGATGAAGCTAATAAAAATTTTGGAGTTCCTGAGGATAAAGTATTCTTTATTGGCACATCCCTGGGAGAGGCTCTAACAAAAGAATTGATCCCGGGCGATTTGCAGACTATTTTTTGGAACAGAATGGATCCAGAAATAATTTATCCTCAAGGCCCAAACGCAGTAGTAAAAAGGAAAGAGAGAAGAGAGCAAGACAGAAAAGTTGATAAGCTTTTGAAAACGTTTTTGGGAAAATTAAAACCAAACGGTTGTTTGCTGATAACTGTGGGAACAGGAAATTCCCTTCAAGAGTACACAAAACGAGTGAGGGCGCTGGAGCGCATTAATGGTTTACTTCAGAATTTCAACGTTGAAATTAATTCCGATATGCCTAATTTGTATGAAGGTAGTGCCTTTGAAGCACAAAGGACGAGAACAGACCCAGGTATAGTTGGTTGTGTTGTCGCCATTAAAACGAGATAGCTAAAGCTGAGTATAATGATTTGAGTTAGGTAAATACTTGATTCTCCTTCGACTCTGGTTCGATTTCACTCACCATTGCTCAGGGTAAACAGCGTTTATCCTGAGATATTTGAAGGGCAGAATCGTGGGCAGACAACTATTTAAATGTGAATTTGGCTGTAATGCTTGCTGTGCTATACTTATGGCCCGATAAGTAAGATTAAAGTATCTCTTTTCACTGATACGACTTTTGGTTAGCACATAAAATTTATGAAGCGCAATATGTACATAGGAATTGACGGAGTAATCATAACGAAAGGAGTCGTGCCTGCTCTTCACTTAGACGAGTTTTTAAAATACATTTTGTCTAAGTTCTCCGTGTCGTGGCTTAGCACCAGGTGCAAGGGAAATAGTGAAGAAACAGTTAATTATCTTTCCCAATTTCTAACTGAGGACACAATAAATTTAATGAAAAAGGTTAAACCGACTACTTTTAATTTGGATAAAACGGAAGCGATAGACTTTAGTAAAGACTTTTTTTGGCTTGAATCGGAGCTTTTTGATTCTGAGAAAAATGCCCTCAAAAAACACAACAAGCTTAACTCGTGGATAGAACTGGATCTTATAAAATTTCCAAACCAACTAATGACATTAACAAATGGCAGCCTCTTCTTGCACAAGAAACTTTCTAAACCTGTAAATAACTAACTAATTTAGCGCCCAGTCCATTCCGCAGATTTTGAAAATTTCCTCGTAACCAAAAAATAATTCTTTTGAACCATCTTCTTTGATTAAAACAATTGAATGAGTCCAGGTGCTTGGAAGATTCGGGCGGTCCTTAGGCCTTAGTCGTGGTTCGATAGTGAAGGCCATAGACGCTTTTATTTGAAAATCGTCTACTTCGTTTACGAATTTTCTCTTTTTTGCAATTATTTGGCAAACATTTTCCCACTGACTCTCGCCGTTTTTAAAAATTGCTTTTTCCTGACTAGTCCAATCTTCATAAGATACCGGTATTGTATGGCCAAGGTTCACGCTGGCAGGATCGCTTGTACTAACTACGTTATTTGTCAAGCCGTTTTTGGCAATGAGTTTGTTTGCAAATTTAGCGACTTGAGAAAATTGTTGGCCAACTTGCGCAAATTCAAAGATTTCTCTATTTATCCTGTAGCAAGTTTTAAAAGTATTCATGACTTCTTTATTCTTGCTAAGGTAAATCATTACTTCCGTATCGCCTATTATGCCTGTCTTCCTATCCATAGGAGATGCATATAGTGCAATGATTCCATTAGTTTTATCTAAATAAACATCGTCTCTTGGCCATGTTTCTTCCAGCCTCATGTTGGGATATAAAACTCTTTTTGGGTCTTTGTCTGTCGCAAACAAAACGATAATTCCGTTTGGGGGTGGCATGTACCAACCGTTTGGAAATATTTTAGTGCTTTTCCTAAGTTGGGCAAGCCAAAGGTTGCGAAATTCGCTTTCAGCGATTTTGTCTTTTTTAAGGATAACTTTTAAGGTATTTGCCAGTGCGTCCAGGGCGATTTGTTTTGTTTCCTTACAAACCTGCAGCTTATTATCCATGCGTTAATTTTAACAAATTTGTTGCACTGTGAAGTTCACACCCTATAGTTTGATTTCTGTCCATGATGATGGTAAAATTTTGCTTATGATCGAGGCTAAAGGCCAGTCACTTGTCGAACAATTAATAGCGCATAACCCCGAAGGCCACGTCGTCTTCACTGCTATTCGAGAACTTAAAGATCCAGGGGAAATGCGAAGATTTATGTTTGAATTCGCGCAATATGTTGCGGATAATTTTGACGATGAGAGCGCAAGAAGAAATCCTATGCAAACTGCGGGCCAAGAGATAGGCTATATCTTAGGTTATGCGGGTTCGGAAACCAAGCAAGCGTGGTTTGATGCTGTCGAGGGTTTAGAGCACCCTATTTTTGGAAGAACTGTAGCCTCGTCACCCGAGCAGGCCGTTGAAAGGGGCATGCAGGACGCGCAAGCAAAATTTAAATAAATTTTATCTATTATCCAAGCTGTGCCAGAGAATGCGGGAGGCTGTGCTTTTGTAGGGCGACCACTTGGAAACAATTTTTTCGACTTCGCGGGTTGTGTGATTTTTTAATTTATATATCTTTTTAATTGCGTTATTCAGACCAAGGTCGCCGTGAGAAAAAACATCCGGCCGCGCGAGCGTAAAAATTAAAAACATTTCCGCCGTCCACCTGCCAATCCCCTTTACCATTATGAGTTGTTCTATTACCTCTTCGTCCGGCAAGGCATCCAGTTTTTTTAGATCTATCTCTTTTTTATGTACTTTAGCGGCCAAATCTTTAACATATTTTATTTTGGAATAGGACATGCCGGCCGCCCGAATATCAACGTCTCTCAATTTAAGAAGGGCCTGCGGAGTAATTTGTCCATTTTTAAATAAGGCCTTAAAGCGGGCAAGGATTGTGGCAGCAGCTTTTCCGGATAGTTGCTGTGAAACAATGGCATCGATTAGATCTATAAAGTAATCTTCACCACGCCTATTTGGCAGATCTTCCAGTTTGCTTATATTGATGGCTACTTTGTAAAGAATAGGGTCGGCTTTTTTAAAATGTCTGAGGATTCTTGGGTCCATGTATGGATTTTACCGAAAAATATGCTTTGGGTATCAGGTCATGTTGCTAAGATTTGTGACAATTGTTCTTATGCTGCTAATAATAAAATCCGGGTAGGTTTTGCTTTCTATTGATGAATTTTTTTGAGACAGTATGTTCCCGTTTTCTTTAATCTGGGTTGAAAAAGACACGGCTTCTACTTTTTGCACCTGCAGTTCGAGTGTTGCGTGAGCAATTTGGCCAGGGTAAACTTTTTGGTCTTTCCACAGTACATTGCTTACTAATATGTCCGGAGAGTTGATATTTATGGTGAAATTTTGAGTATCCCAAATAAAGTTGCCTTCGTTTTTAATCTCCATCTCTGCTTTATTTAGGCTTCTACTGATGACAATTTGAGAATGCGTTAGTTTTGTGAACTGTGCTTTGTTTTCCCTCAGAGGAGCTCCCTTCACTTTTTGCAAATCGCGCAGGGTGTCACAATATTTGAGGCAAATCCCGTTTTCTTTAAAAGAAAAGCTTTGAAACAATTTTTCCGGATAGTCCAGAAGAAACGGGGCCACAGCTGCTACTTTGTTGTCTATCCATATATTATTAAATGCAATCCTGTAAAAGTTTGCGATATCGTCTTGTGACAGGCCACGTTCTCCGTTTGGCGCGCGTTTCCAGCCTGTCTCGGTGATAAAAATCGGAAGGTCTTTTTTGGTGTAGGCACTTATTTGCTGTAATTCCCACTTATATCCATCAATACCCGTCCTACCAGATTTTAGGGGAGACGCCGAGAAATCCGGGTTAGGGTACGAGTGCGACGCCCAGCCGTCTAATTTATTAAATATACCCGGAACGGCTTGCTCCATAGTTTGGAAAAATACGGCCGCATCCTGGGAATTTTGGGAGGTATTTAGAGCAAGATCAAGTGGCGCATTTAATATAAAAAAGTCTTCACTTGCGGCTTTAAGACTATTGATGGTTTTATCCAGTTCCCGTGCGTAATCTGTTGGGTCTACATTATCTCCCCATTCGGATGCGCGGTTGACTTCGTTATAAATTTGTACATAACGATTTTTTGTCGGCCAGTAAAGACTATTTAAAAACTGTGCCCAATCTTGGGCATCCGAATCGGTTGGTTTTTGCCAATTCCCGTTTTCGTTAACATTTGTCGCTATGCGAACTATCGGCGTAAGGTGATGCTCATTTAACTGATTAAATACCTGCTGCCAATGGTCTAAATTTCTTTCGTTTTTGTTAATTACGATTACCACCCAACCCCAATCCCCATTTGTGTTAACAAGGCTTGCAGCCTCTGCCAGTTCGGCTGACGGGGCCAAGGTGTTTATTCCAAATTTATTGTTAGGAAAAAGCCGAGGGTCGGAGCTGGCGAAAGTGTTGGCGGTAAATAAGAACAGGCACACGAGGGCGAGTAGGGCGTGTTTCATGGGAGTAGTCAGTATACCTTAAAGTGCTGCGATTTGTTAAGTCGGTAGGGGGCTAAGTATTGGGGATACGAGTGGCGACAACAATGGAGAGGGGCTTGGAGTTGGAGAAGGTGACGGCGATGCGGGCACCGGAGTAGGGCTGGGTTCTTGAGTCGGCTGACTTGTGGGTGTGGGCTGCGGGCTGTCCTGTGGAGTTGGCGTTGGAGACGGTGACGGACACGCCGGCGGTTCTGTTCCTTTAAGGTAGTATTCTTTACCACTAAGTGAGCTTGCCGGCGTGGGGCTAGGGGAGGCCCCGAGCGTAGGTGAAGGGCCAGCTTCACAAGGTTTTCTTTCGACTACAGATGAAGGAATTCTGAACTCATCTTTGGGAAGATCAGCAGAAAAAGTGTTCATTAGTGTTACGAAAATAGGCGCAGCGCCAAGAGAACCTGCTACCCTGTCCATTGGCTTATTGTCGTTATTTCCAACCCAAACGCCGATGGCAATACTAGGGGTATAGCCCAGTGTAAGCGCGTCCCTGTAGTCTTCTGTGGTGCCTGTTTTAACGGCTGTGTTTCTTGATGTGTTAAGTGACGCGCCAAAGACTTCTGCTCTTGCGCTTGTGTCTGAGAGAATGGATGAAATTAAGAAAGAAGGTCCCTCCCCCACTGCGCTTTTTTCTTTTTCCCTTTCCACTTTAATTTCTTTATTCTTCTTATCCTTAATCTCTAAAATAAAATTTGGTTTATTGTATTTGCCATCGTTGGCGAAAGTTGCGTAGGCGTCCGTCATTTCCAGTAGCGGTACCTCCCCCGCCCCAAGAACCAGGGGCAGGCCATAATCTGTTTTGTCGTTCAGTGAGGTAATTCCCAGTTTTTTTGCGTTATCCAGGCCTTCTCTTACACCCACTTTCTCCATAACTTTAATTGCCGGAATATTCAGGGAGTTAGCAAGCGCACGTCTTACTGTCACCTGCCCTCTAAATTTTCCATCATAATTTTTTGGTTTGTAACTGCCGAAGCTTGTTTGAGCATCGTCTATTGTGGAGGCAGTTGTTATTAATTTTTGTTCCAGTGCACGTTCGTAAATAATAGGTTTAAAAGATGAGCCGGGCTGCCTTTTGGCAAGAACCATATTGAGTTTCCCAAAATCTTTGTTGCTCCAATCCTTGGAACCGACAAGCATTTTTATATCTCCGGTTTTAGGGTCTATTGCTACAGCTGCGCCGTTCGTGGCTTTGTTTTTGGCAAGGGCGTCCACACGCGAGCGCACAGTACTTTGCGCGGCTTCCTGCCATTTTTTGTTTAAGGTAGTTTTAACCACATACCCATTTCTGGTTATTTTTTCTTCACCGTATGTGTTTATCAAATAGTCTTTAACCATGAGTGCAAAGTGAGGAGCTATTGTATTAACGTCATCTTTTTTGGGTGGAGCAAACGTAAGTTGAGTTTTTATAGCTGCGTTTCTTTGGGCATCTGTAATCAAATTTTGATCCACCATCTTTGAAAGGACTATTTCTTGCCTTTTTTTGGCAGCTTCCAGGTCCCCGGTAACCGGGGACAGGGCGGATGGGGCCGGAAGAATTGCAACTAAAAGCGCGCCTTGGGCTAAATTTAAATCTTTTGCACTTTTGTCAAAATAAACTTGTGCCGCATTTTCTATGCCAAATGCCCCATCGCCAAAGTAAACGGAGTTAAGGTACATTTCTAAAATATCTTCCTTTGAGTATCTTCTTTCTATTTCCAGAGCCAATATAATTTCCTGGTATTTTCTAAGTACGTTTCTGCTGGAGGACAAAAGCGCGTTTTTTACAAGCTGCTGAGTAATTGTAGAACCGCCCTGATCGATGGACGCACTTTTTACGTTAACGAAAAAGGCACGGGCTATACCTCGAATTGAAAAACCGGGATTTTTGTAGAAGTCTTTATCCTCCGCGGCAATAGCTGCTTTTTGCAGATCTTTGGGAATTTGGGAAAGCGGAATTGCGTCTATATTTTTGGGGCTGTAAAAACTAAAAAACAACTCACCTTTGTCGTCCAGAAGCTTAACCCCAGCGTTGTTTCTGTTCATGATACTTGCCTTGTCTGCCAAATCACGAGCGAAGAAAATGTAAGTAAATACTGGGATTATAATTAAGACAAGTGCTGCTGTGATGGTCAGTAATTTTACGTTTCGGCGATTGATAAGTTTTTTCAAACGACTAAATTTGAAGTGGCGAAAACGGGATTTATCAGCAATTTCGGGTGGTGGGTTTACAGGCGGATACAAAGAGGAATCCTGTTCTTGGATTTTGTCAAGCCTACCTGCATGAATTTCCGTTTCAACTTCACCCACTTAGTAAATTATAGCAATATAACTGCAAATGGCTTTAAATTAGGTCAGGACTAAAAAATTGACGCAGCTTAAGAAATATTTTCCCAGTTATTGGGACATTTTAACAATTGCTTTTATTGTTGTTTATGTAGTCGCTGCCATTTTGGTTTCTTTAAACAGGTACTGGCAGTTTGATGCATTCTGGTATGAGCTTGGCCTTTACAATACGGCAATATTTAAAGTCTCCCACTTTCAAGCGCCTATTATTGAGCAGTTTGGAAACCATCTAATTTTTGCCGATCACTTTAATCCCAGTTTATTTTTGTTTTCCCCTGTCTACTGGTTTACAGATAAAACCGAAGCTATTCTTATTGTTCAGGCGATAGCTGTTGGACTTGGCGCCTGGGTTATCCATCTTGTAGGTAAAAAAATGATTAAAGAACCTATTGTTGTCTTTTCCTTAATTTTTTCGTACTTGGGGTTTGTTGGTATGCAAAATGCCCTTTACACCGACTTTCACGACACGACTGTGGCAACACTATTTGTCGCCTTAACATTTTGGGCAATTTTTAACAAAAAGTGGAATCTTTATTTTCTTTTCCTTATCGTCACGCTTGGCTTTAAGGAAAACATGGCCGGCTTGGGGGCCGGTGTTGGGGCATTTTTGATACTTAAAAAAGAAAGGCAAGTTAAGTTTGGCTTAATAACTATTGCTGTTTCGGCTTTATATTATTTGGTTGTTACCCGTTTATTTATTCCTTACTTTTCGGGAGGTAGCTTTAATTACAACCCGGTTTTTGTGTCTAACAACCCCGTAGATGTCGTTTCCAGCTTTTTTGTTCCAATTAGTTTAAAGACCAGAACAATTTTTTTGAGCTTTTTAACATTCGGTTTCGCCCCCTTTTTCTCATGGGCAATCTGGCCGATTTTAGTTGAACACTACACCGAGCGCTTCGTTATGAGCCAGGCTGCCACCCGCTGGGATTTAGGATTCCATTACAACGCCACGCTTTCTCCAATTTTATCCTTGGGCTCAATCCCCTTTTGTTTGTTTTTAATTAAAAAAAATATATATGCTGCAAGGGCGTGGGCAATTGCGACAATACTTATGGTAATTTTTTTACATCGGTTTTATTTGCACGGACCGCTGCTTCTGGCACACCATCCCGTTTTTTACCAGCAAACAGAGCGTGCCAAGTTTATGGGTGATTTTTTTGCAGCAATTCCAAAGGACAGGGGTTTGGTTATGACCCAAAACAATATTGCTGCGCATTTGGGTGCCAAAAAGGTCGTTCTTTTGGATTTAGTTCGTTTTGATGAAATAAATCCAAGTGTTGTGGCTATTGATTTACGACAGGGACAAAACGCCAATAACTTTTTCCCAGCAACGTATGATGACGCTAAGTCTTTGGCCACGATGCTATCTTTAAGGCCTGATTATACACTTAGTGGGTATAATTCTAACCAGTTGATATACATAAAAAAATAAAAGGTAATAGTATATAATTAGAGCATGGCAAAAGTAGTCATGTATACAACGACAACTTGTCCTTTTTGCAAAATGGAAAAGGATTACTTAAATTCTAAAAACATTGTGTTTAGTGAGATACTTGTTGATGAAAACCCCCAGGAGGCTCAAAAAATGATTGAGATTTCCGGACAGATGGGTGTTCCGTTTACCGTGATAACAAAGGATGACGGTACCCAGGTAAACATCTTGGGTTTTGACAGGCTTAAGATTGAAGAAGCGCTTAAGGGCTGACTTTAGTCAATTTTAGATTTCATTTAAAACTTCGCGAAGGTTGTTAATTCTGTAGGTTGGGTTGCAGTCCCGAAACTTAAGGTAAGGATGGGTGTAGAGGTAAGTTGTTCCGCCTGCAACTTCTGAGAGGCTAATATCGTTGGGGGTATCTCCGATAATTATTAATTCATCAAATTTTTTATCTTTAAGATAATCTTTTAATCTTTCGTGTTTGGTGTAAATTTTATTACCGATTCGACTGTTGCAGGCAAAAGCTTTTTTGGGAAAGTATTTTGTAATGCCGATTGAGTTTGTGAACATAAGTAGCGCGACGTCTGACATATTGGAGATAAGAATTTGGTCATGACCACTTTTTTGGATTTTTTCTAAAACATCTATAGCGTAGTTGTTGGGTTTAATATTACTGCGCACGATATTAGGGTTTGCTTCTTCGTAGGAGATACAAGCCTGTTGAATTTCCAAATGCTTTTGGTGTGTTTGGTTTGGCAGTAAATATTCGAAATATTCGTACCACTTCTTGCCGTAAAGCTTTAAATTGTCTTTTTTGGACAAGCGCTGTCTAAATCCAAGTTTCCTGAGCACACGATTAGATATATCAATGACGGAACGCTCGTTGTCTTTTTCCAAAACGCCGTGAAAGTCCCAGACAAAAAGTTTCATTAGGGTCATTTTACACTGTCAGCGCCAAGTCAAAGCCAGGCTTTAAGGAGATCTGTCACCTTTGTTAAAAGCCTGGCTTTTTGCTAAGTTGTTATAATCGATCTATGGATACACCAGATCAGGGTGAGGGTAAGGACGAAAATCACGTAGAAATTTCTGCCTCTTCGCCCAAACAGGCAGAATGGGATGCTAAAGTTGAAGAATTTTCTCATGTGGCTGACAAATTATCTCAACCCATCGACCCAGGTATATTTGAAGCTGTCGTAGCGTTAAATTTATTGGATGTTAATACTGCCGCCTCTTGCGAGGGTCATTTAGATGATAAACAGCGTTTAACCCCTTGGATTGATCTGCAATCTCTAGAAGCTGATTCGTTGTCAAAACGCTTTGACGAAGACCAATCTGATGAGTCACTTGAAGCGTTAAGAAAAAGTAATCTTGCTGAAGGTAGAAAGGTGATGGGTCACTTAGACCATTTTTATAGCGGACGAAATACACCCTACGAGAAAAGAATAGTTTTAAAACCATATGGAGATGGGACCGTTAGAATGGAAATACAGGAAACATCATTGGATCCATCAGGCGAGAACTTGACGGCAACTAACTTACTTGCCTATAGGGGTGAACTGCAAGATTTCGGTAAATATTTAAAACTCAAGTTTCTTTCAGCGGACAAATAACTTCTTAGTAAATTTTTAATCCTTGATTCATAATTCGTAATTCTTGATACTAGAGTTAATGCGTCTTTCTTTTTATGGAGCGTGCCGCGAGGTAACCGGATCTAATATATTGGTTGAGGCGGCCGGGAAAAAAATCCTGCTTGAGTGTGGAATGTTTCAGGGCTTCAGGCTTGCCGAAGAGAGAAATTATGCCCCATTCCCTTTTAATGCGGGTACTGTCGACTTTGCAATTCTTTGCCATGCACACCTGGACCATGTCGGCAGGTTTCCAAAGTTGTATAAAGAAGGATTCAGGGGCAAAATTTTTTCTACAGGTCCTACGAAAGAACTTGCGCGCTTAGTACTTGACGATACGGAAAAATTGATGCGTGAGGAATCGAGGCGTGATAAGCACCAACCATTGTATACAGCCGATCATGTAACAGGCGTAATGAACTTATTTGAAACAATAGAATACGAGCAAGCACTTGAGATAGCTCCCAACATAAAGCTGCGTTTTAAAAATGCGGGGCACATACTCGGTTCTGCTATTTGTGTCTTGGAAACCGAGGATAAGAAACTTGCCTACACAAGCGATTTAGGAAACACTCCTTCTCTACTTTTAAACCCTCCACAGTTTGTTGATGAAGCCGACTATGTTATATGTGAAAGCACTTACGGAGGGCGTGTTCATGAGGATCTTAACATGCGAAAAGAAAAACTTGCTGCTGTTATTAATAGCACTATTGTTAATAATACCGTGCTTTTAATTCCCAGTTTTGCAATTGAAAGAACGCAGGAGGTTTTACATGACATTGAAGATTTTTGCTCGGTACAGGGATGCGCCAAACCAACTTTTTATTTAGACAGCCCTTTGGCTTTAAAAGTAACGGAGGTTTTTAGAAAATACCCCACATATTTGAATAATGAAGTTAAAGAAGGCCACGACAACGGCGATTATTTTGGTTATGGACTTGTGCACATTACACCAACGAGTGAAGAATCTAAGGCCATTGAAAAACAAGCGAATCCAAAAATTATTATTGCAGGGAGTGGGATGATGAACGGGGGAAGAATTTTGCACCATGCCATTCGCTACCTGGAAGATTCTAGCTGTACTTTGCTTTTTATCGGATATCAGGCAAACGGCACTTTAGGCAGAAGACTTTTTGAGGGCGAGAGCGAAGTGAAGATTTTTGGTAAGAAGGTTACGGTTCGGGCGAATATTAAATCCATAGGGTCTTATTCTGCCCACGCCGATATGCCTCAACTTGTTAACTGGGTGTCCCGTGTTGGTTCTTTAAAGCAGGTATTTTTGGTTCATGGAGAAAGTGAGCAAGCAGAGATTTTGGCGAAGGAGATTGAAACAAAGCTAAAGATAAAAGTAAATATGCCGCAAGAGGGTGAAGATTATGTGCTATAGAAATTTAGAATTTAGAATTTAGAATTTTTAATTATATGGCTATTATAGTACCGGGGATTTTAACAAATGATGAAAGTGAATACAGTAACAAGCTAAAGATAGCAGAGGAGGCTGCGGAACTTATCCAGATAGATGTTGTTGACGGTAATTTCGCCAAAAGCAGGACTGTTGGCTGTGATGTTATAAAGAAATACCGGCCGAAGGTCCCTTTAGAGGTTCAGCTAATGGTTGTTGGTCCGGCAAATTATATCAGCCAACTTAAAGAAGTAGACTTTGTATCCCGTATTATTTTTCCGTTGGAAATTAGCCATGATATTAACGAGTGTATATATTTAATTAGAAAGGCTGGTAAGAATGTGGGGCTTTCTTTGAACCCCGAAACTCCTATTGAATCTGCTGTTAAACACTTTGGTAACTTGGATTTATTGCTATTGATGACAGGGAAACCTGGTTTTTCCGGACAAAAGTTGGGTATTGATACATATGAACGGATACAAAAAGTTAAAAGGCTGGATAGACAACTGCCAATTGAAGTTGACATTGGAGTGAATGCAAGTAATGTGCGCAGGTTAAGCGAGAACGGCGCCGATTATCTGGTTGCCTCCTCCGCTTTATTTGGAGCGGAAGATTTTAACGTAGCTTACGCTAAACTTGCGAAGCTTGCTGCGTTGGGCTGATAATTAAGTTTGATGACTTCCACTGCCCGAAAAATTGTTCCTGTTGTTGAGAAAATAACATTTTTGGGTTATGCAGATGCTAAGGAAGCAGATGATCCGTTTAAGGCGGCTTTCGAAGTTGCAAGGTTGTGCGCCCGCGAAGGGTATACGGTAGTTAACGGTGCCGGGCCGGGTATTATGAAAGCGGCGACGATGGGTGCCCATAAAGGCGGCGGTAAGGCGATTGGTATTACTTTTTATCCTGATGATATCCCGATGTTTGAAGGACGGGATAAAACAAATAAAGTTGATGAGTTAATCGTTGAAAAAAACTATCTGCAAAGAACCCTGAAACTTTTGGAAGAGGGGCAAATATTTATTATTTTCAACGGCGGCACCGGCACAATTAGTGAGTTTGGAATGGCTTGGGGCCTTGCAAGGCTTTATTTTGGCCACCATAAGCCTCTCATTTTATACGGTGACTTTTGGCAGGAAATAATTTTTGCTTTTACACGAGGCATGTATATCCGCTCGGAGGAGAGGCAGGTTTTTAAAATTGTAAATAAGCCGGAACAAGTTATAGCTGCTATTGATGCCTTTAAATTGACGTTGCCGGCGATCATGCATAAACACAACCATCCTGATTTTCAAATATGACGGCTGATAATACTGCATATGACCTTATTACAATTGGTGACAGCACTATCGACACTTTTATTAAGATTCACGATGCGACTGTTGAGTGCGATATTAACCACGAAGCGTGTCGCCTCTGTGTTTCGTATGGAGACAAAATTCCCGTGGAGGGCATCTTTCGGGCTGTTGCCGGTAACGCTGCAAACGTTGCTACGGCTGCTGCAAAGCTTGGTATCGGGACAGCAATTTATACTAATGTGGGGGGAGACACCGAGGGAAAATTAATCAAAACCACCCTTGAGAAGGCCGGCGTCGGTAGCGACTATATAGTGGTCGATGCCTCTAAAGCCTCTAATACTTCCGCTATTATCACTTTTCAGGGTGAGCGTACGGCTTTTGTTTATCATCAGCCCTGGTTTTATCATTTGCCGGACCTGGCGAGGACAAAATGGGTTTATTTTACTTCCGTGTCTCAATCTTTTATCGACTCCAACATCGTGGACGAGGTTGCGCATTATATAGATAAAACAGGAGCAAAGCTGGCTTTTGCACCCGGAACATTTCAAATTAAGGCAAACATTAAAAGGTACCCCAAAACGCTTGAACGCTGTGAGCTTTTGGCTTGTAATGTGGAGGAGGCTAAAAAAATACTGGAAATTGACCCTGTGCAAAGAGTTGATATTCATGACCTACTCGCAAAACTGCATCTTTTGGGACCTAAAATTATTTTGATAACAGATGGTGAGGAAGGTTCCTACACTAGTGATGGCAATAAAATATTAAAGGCAGGTGTTTTCCCCGCCCAAATTGTAGAAAAAACCGGTGTGGGCGATGCTTATTGTGCTTCTTTTATTAGCGCACTTATAAATGGCGAAACAATCGGTGAAGCAATGATTTGGGGAACAATTAATGCGTCACATGTGCTTAGACATTTAGGCCCGCAAACGGGGCAGATGAAAAAGGAAGATTTACTGCGTTATCGTAAATCTGTACCGGAGATGGTAGTCAGAAACTTCTAGATAGACTAAAATAATATTTAATGCCCAGTGTTTATATTACAAACCCTATACCAGAAATTGGGGTTAATCTTCTCTTAAAAAAAGGCTATAAGGTCGAAATTAATAAATCAAGCCGGGATTTGACTGTTGAAGGATTAAAAAAAATTGTCGGAGACTATGATGCTGTGCTTTCTTTTTTAACAAATAAAATAGATGCAGGCGTCATAGATTTTGCTTCCAAGCACTTAAAGGTTATTGCTAATTTTGCCGTAGGATTTGACAACATTGATGCTAGGGCAGCAAACGCAAGGGGAATCGCGGTGTGCAACACTCCCGGGGTTGCAAGTGAATCGGTTGCGGAACACACTTTTGCAATGATTCTGGCACTTAATAAAATGATCACACAACAGGATCGGTTTGTACGGGACGGAAAATACAAAAAATGGGATCCTAATTTATTTTTGTCTCACCAAGTATGGGGGCAAACCATCGGCATAATTGGCCTTGGCAGGATAGGCACTTTTGTCGGGCAAATAGCAAATGGCGGTTTCAGGATGAAAATTCTGTATTTTGATATTAGGCGAGCTGAAGATTTTGAACTTTTAACAGATGCACAATTTGCGCCAGTGCACAAAATTTTAAAAGATTCGGATATTGTTAGTTTGCATGTTCCACTGACAGAGCAAACAAAGCATTTAATCGGCAAAGAGGAGTTGCGCCTTATGAAAAATTCGGCAATTTTGATAAATACCGCCCGCGGGCCAATTGTAGACGAAGAAGCATTAGTTTGGGCAATAAAGAAAAAAGAAATTGCGGGAGCGGGTCTTGATGTTTATGAGCATGAGCCGGAGATCTCTAAAGAACTACTTGGGATGGAAAATGTAATATTTTCCCCGCACACAGCGTCTGCAACTTTTGAGACGAGGAATGAGATGAGCAGGATCGCGGCGCAAAATATTATTGATGTTTTGGAAGGAAAAGAACCGTTTGGGCTAGTGAAGGTTTAACTTGCCAAACTTAAAGGCCGCTGGAAGGCTTGAATTTTTAACTTTTGAACATAAGATGGTTTTAAGCGAAATTCTTGACCTAAAATATCTAGACTACTGTCCAAGAAACTTGCAGTCCATCCTATTTGGTCGTTAGTCTTTCTTGCTATTATTTCTGTTTCCCAAGCCATTAACCCTGCAACTCTTTTTGCCGATGTATTTGCTCTTTTCATTTTCCTTAATACTGTTCGAAATTCTTTTTCTTGCGTGTTGTAACCCATTTCAGCAGCAATATCTTCTACGGATTGCCCAGATTGTTGGGCGATGTTTGAACCCACGGATGTCCTCCACAATTCGGCCAACGTTAAAAACATAATCGAGGCTTTAGTTCCCCACTTGCCCTGCTCGTGATGGTACCTTCTTCTTTGTTCCATAGCCTTTGAAAGTGACCCTCTTCTAGCTAAAGAAGGCTGATCTGGCAATGTTTGTTGTCTTTCGTTTGGCATATGGGTGATTATACACCTCGTTTACTATAAGTTCAAAGTGAGGCGTTTTTGATAAGCTTGATTTTTGCTTCACTGCCTGAAAGGTCGACTGATACTACATCAATTCTTTCCAGCTCTGGAAGGTTTTTCCTTTGCAGCCTGTAAAATTTTGAAGCACGTTCCATAAATTTTAGTTTGTAATAGTTAACCGATTCCTCCGGGAGCCCGAACTGGTGAGTTGACCTCGTTTTAACTTCAACGTACACAAGCGTGTTGACATCTGTGGCTATAATGTCTATTTCTCCGCCCCTAATTCGGAAATTACGTTCGATTATTTTGTAGCCGAGCTTTGTAAGATAAGCGCCGGCTAAGTCTTCTCCGTACTTACCAAGCGCAGTTTTGTTCACGTAAAGAGAAAGTTGAGATTGTAGTTGACGCGGTGTATTCGGCAGAAACCGTATTTTTGTATGGCCTCCTGGTGTATTTTTGTGCCATAACCTTTATGCTTTTCAAAACCGTATTTGGGGAAACTTTGGGCTAGACCCTGCATAAGGTTATCCCGATAAACCTTAGCGACAATGGAGGCTGCAGCAATACTTGTTACAAGCTGGTCTCCGTGCTTAATCGGGTTTTGTGCGGACTTTGCCAAGTATTTGATATGAAAGGCATCCACGAGCACAAAATCTGCAGGAATTGCTAGTAATTTTAACACTTTACGAAAGGCCATTTGATTGGCAATACCAACGCCAATTTTGTTTATTGTAGTGTGTGAAATTTCGGCGACAGCGACACATTTAGCTTGTTGTCTAATAAATTTATCAAACTGTGTGCGCAGTGTTAGTGAGATTTGTTTTGAATCAGCAAAATTTTTTGGGGCTATGAAGTTTTTTGGCAGGATTACTCCTGCTGCCACGAGTGGCCCTGCCCAGGAACCGCGACCGACTTCATCTATTCCAACGACATTTGCAAGGCCTTTTTTCCAAAGACTCTTTTCAACCTTTAGTGTTGGCAGGACCATTGACTTACTTTTTTTGTTTATTGCGGAGATAGTAGAGCTTGGCGCGTCTAACAGAGTTAGTCTTAACCACCACTATTTTTTCGATAGATGGACTGGCCAGCGGAAAGATTCTTTCTACAAACACGCCGTCTGCCCCTCTTTTTCTGACTGTAAAGGTCTGCTCACCAACCTGGCCACGAAATGCCATGACAACACCTTCGAAAGCGGATGCATGCACCTTTTTCTCCTGGCTGTCTTTTGTTAGAACCTTAATAATATCGCCAACTTTGAAACTTGCTATATCCATACGAATTGTAAGTATAGCGAATTTCGGGTTTTTTGTAAATTATTTACATTATTTTACAACCGAGGGATTCCAGCTCTGTGTCGAGGTGAAATGAACGGGATATGGTAAAGGGCACAGGGATTTTCCTACTTTCACTATCACTACCGGGCAAAAGCAAATAGGTGGCTATGTTTCCAGGGCTTTCTTTTAGGACTTCGTAAATTTTAGAGAGCAGAATGCGGTCAGCCTGAGGGGGCAAGGTGATATTTACTTCTTCGCCTGAAAGCTTGTCATCTATATCATGTGAAGCAAGAGTAGTTATGTCGCTAGCAATTAAAACCGGGGTGTCTTCCCCCGCTTCCAGCTTGCCACTAATTACTACTATTTGATCAGGCTCTATGACATTTTTGGCAACCTCATAAGTTCTGGGGAACACAAGAACTTCCACTGTACCAGACATATCTTGAAGCCTAATAAAACACATCTCTTCTTTTTTAACCTTGGTAACCGTTTTTCTTATGGAGGCTATAATGCCTGCAAGCCTTATCATTTTGCCGGAGTGTGCTGCCGGGTCTATTTCTCCTATTTTAAGGCTGACAATCTTTTCCAGTTTGTCTTTTAATTTGGCCAAGGGGTGTTCTGTTAAATAAAATCCTAGCAGCTCTCTTTCCCAAGACAATATTTCTTCTCTTGGCGCCTCTTGGGTTGTTTGCAGCATGTGATCAATAGAAGAAGGAACTGACGCTTCTGCAAGTTCGGCCGTATCGAATAATAAACCCTGGCCTTCGCTGATTGCCTTAGTCAGTGAAGTGCCGGTTGATTTAAGTTCGTCTAAAACTTTTAGCATGGCATTTCGGTTTCCAAATTTATCCATGGCACCCGCTTTTATTAAACTTTCCATGGTTTTTCTATTAACGGCGCGCAGATTTATCCTTTTGGCGAAATTATCTAGTGATGTGAATTCACCTTTTGCATCCCTTTCGGTGATTATTGCCTCGATTGCAGCACGGCCAACATTTTTTATGGCAGACAGGCCAAAACGTATTGTGTCGCGGTAAATAATGCCTCTTTTAACTTCGGCCTTAAATTCATCGTCTGTTATCGCCTCAATATTAAAACCCGTGTCGGATTTGTTAATGTTTGGTGGCAAAACTAAAATACCCATTTTCCCGCACTCATCAACCGCCATAGCTATTTTGTCAGGGTCGTCAGCTTCTGCCGTCATGACTGCAGTCATAAATTCTACCGGGTAATTAGCTTTCATATAAGCAGTTTCGTAAGCGATGATAGCGTAGCTTGCAGCATGCGCTTTATTAAATCCGTAGGCAGCGAACGGCTCTATTAACTTAAATAGTTCGTCGGCTTTTTTAGGAGTCATACCGTTTTTGATCGCTCCATCTATAAACTTTTCTTTTTGTTTAGCCATTTCTGCAGGAATTTTTTTACCCATGGCTTTCCTAAAGTTGTCTGCTTCCTCCCAGTTATATCCGGCAATATTTATGGCGGTTAATAAAACGTCGTCCTGGTAAACAATTACACCGTAAGACTGATCAAGATAATCTTTCATGCGCGGGTCAAAATAAATGATTTTTTTTGAGTTATGTTTTCTTTCGATAAACTCCGGGATAGAATTCATCGGCCCCGGCCTAAACAAAGAGATCATTGCCATAATGTCAAAAATTGATGACGGGCGTAGTTCTTTTAAGTAGCGTGTCATACCGGTTCCGCCAAGTTGGAACAGGCCCATGGTTTCACCTTTGGCAAGAATTTCGAAAGATTTTTTATCGTCTAGTGCTATTTTGGAAAGATCAATTTCTATTTTCTTGGTTTTGCCGACTATTTTTACTGCTTGACCTAAAATGGATAAATTCCTAATACCAAGAAAATCCATTTTCACAAGACCTGCTTCTTCAACATCGTGCATGTCGTATTGAGTTATTATTTTTTCTCCGGTTGTTTCCTTTTGAAGCGGAGTAAATTTTGTGAGTTCCGACGGGCCAATAACTACACCGGCCGCATGCACCGAAACGTGTCTGGCATTGCCTTCCACCTTTTCCGAGAGATCCAAAAGTTCTTTTACTTCTGAGTCTTGATTGTAGAGATAACCTAATTCTTTATTTTGTTTTTTGGCGGTGTCAATGGACATTGGAAAACCCTGCGCTCCGATTGGAATCATTTTGGCAATTCTATCTGCCTTTGAATAAGGCAAGCCAAGAACCCGGGCTACATCACGAACTGCGGCACGTGCCATCATTGTGCCAAAAGTACCGATTTGTGCTACTTTGTCGTGACCATACTTTCCCCTCACATAAGCGATGACCTCATCCCTTCTTATGTCTTCAAAATCTACATCTATATCGGGCAGGCTTGGCCTGTATAAATTTAAGAAACGTTCGAATGGTAATTTAAAAAAAAGCGGATTAACTGTGGTTATGCCAAGCGCAAAAGACACAAGGCTTCCGGAAGCAGAGCCACGGGTTGTGGAGATTATTCCTTTTTCGCGTGACCAGTTAACGAAATCCGCAACAACCAAAAAATATGTGGAGTAGCCTTTTTTGGATATAACAGAAAGTTCGTAGTCCAGTCTTTTTTTCATCTCGACGGTAACTAAACTAACCCTACTTTTGATTCTTTCGTAACATAGTTTTTTTAAATACTCGTCGGGATTTGTATTTGCAGGTACTTCAAAATTCGGAAAGGCAACCTTGCCTAAATTTAGATTGATATTCACCCGACTAGCGATCTCTTGGGTATTTGTCAGGGCTTCTGGCATATCTGCAAAAAGTGCTTCCATTTCGCTCGTGCTTTTGAGGTAAAAAGTAGGGGAGTCTATCATTCTCAACCTTTTAATGTCGGAAATGTTTTTACCGGTTTGAATACAAACTATAGCGTCTTGGGCATTTGCGTCTTGTTGCTTAACATAGTGAATATCGTTCGTTGCGATTAGTTTTAGGCCAGTATCTTTTGATAATTTTTTCGCGCCGCTTATTATTTTGATTTCTTCACTGTGCATTCTTGTTAATTCGTTATAAATTTCACTGCCTGGTTCGTGGGCAGTTGCAAACTTTTCAAATTCATGTCTTTGGACTTCAAGATAAAAATTGCTTTGACCAAATATTTCGGTATAAACTTTGGCCAGTTTTTTTGCTTCCTGTAAATTGCCTTGCACAAAACTTTTTGAAATTTCGGAAGAATTACAACCGGATAAAGCTATTAAACCTTTGGAATACTTTGCAAGTAATTCTTTATCTACCCTAGGCCGGTAATAGAATCCCTCTAAGTGGGAGATGGTTACCAACTTCATTAAATTTCTGTAGCCCTCTTCGTCACATGATAATACTGTTAAATGAGAGTATTCGTTGTCCTTGCCTGCTTCTTTATCGGATAAAGATCTTTTGGCTATGTACATTTCACAGCCTATTATTGGGTTTAGGCCTTCTGCTTGGCACTCGTTGTAGAATTTTATCGCTCCATACATTGCGCCGTGGTCTGTCATTGCTATGCTTTTCATGCCCATTATTTTGGCTTGTGTTACCAGTTTTTTTATTTTTGATAAACCGTCTAGAAGAGAAAATTCCGTATGAACATGAAGATGAGTGAAGTTGGCCATAATCTAGGCTTATTTTAGCACTATTTGAAGGTATTTAGTTAAGGCCAGGTCTTTTGCTAGCTGAGTAGTTTTACTAAGATATTTTTTGCCTTGATAGGGTCGGCTTTTCCTTGGGTTTTTTTCATTAATTGGCCTATTAGAATTTGCACAGCGTTTAATTTGCCGCTTTTATAATCAGCAATAACCTTTTCGTTTTCGCCAATTACCTCTTTTGCTATTTTAGTCAGCTCTCCTTCATCTTGAATTTGGGTTGATTTTTGTTGAGTTACACTCTTGAACAGCTCCAATAGCTCTTCTGCTGATTGGCTCTTGGATCCTTGATTGACAAAAAATGTTGCTAGAGGTGCAATTTCGGCCGAATCAATCTTTGTTATCGCTTCTTGGAAAATATCAAACTTTTGGTCGCTGGCTGTAATTATCACAGCAACTTTTTCACTAACGCCAATTTTTTCAAGATTTGCTATTTTTTTGCCGGGTAGTTCTGCGAGACCAGCTCTTATTTTTTCAACTTCTTCTTTTGCTACGGATAATGGCGGTAAATCCGGCTCTGGAAAGTATCTATAGTCGTTTGCCTCTTCTTTTTCCCTCTGTAAAAATGTTTCTTTTTTGCGCTCGTTATAGCCTCTTGTATGCTGGGTAATCTTTTCTCCTTTTTCTAATAATTTTATTTGTCTTTCGACTTCATAATCTATGGCATCCCCAATGAATTTAAAACTGTTAATATTTTTTAACTCTACCCGGTAAGGGGCCAAATCTTCTTGTCCTTGGGGCCTAACAGAAACATTAGCCTCAAGGCGCATATCCCCTTTCTCCATATTGGCTTCGGAGACTCCAATTGATTTTATGATTTGTTGAAGCTTCTTTGCGTAGTCACGGACCTCCTCAGAGTTTCTAAAATCCGCTTCCGTTACCACCTCGACTAGTGGCAAACCTGACCTGTTAAAATCTATAAATGTTTCACTGCCAATGTGTGTTAATTTTCCGGTGTCTTCTTCCTGATGCGCACGATTAATCCGAATAGTTTTTTTACCATATTCCCCGTCTATTTCAATTGTCCCATTGGTGCAAAGCGGCCAGCGGTATTGGGAAATCTGGTATCCTTTTGGCAAATCAGGGTAAAAATAGTTTTTACGTTCAAAGAGTGAGTGTTCACTTATGCTGCACCCAAGAGCCAGACCAATTTTTATACATTTTTCTATCGCCTCCTGGTTTATAAATGGTAAAGCCCCTGGCAGCCCCAGGCAGACAGGGCAGGTGTGGGTATTTGGTTTGGCACCAAAATAATCGGCAGAGCAGCCACAAAACATTTTGGTTTTTGTGTTTGTTTCTATATGGATTTCAACGCCTATGACTGTTTCCCAAGATTTGTTGGTGGTTGATTGTTGATTGTCCATAGGCTTTTATATACTTAGTTCATAAATCTTAATTCAAACCCGGTTTTTGTTTGTGCCAATCTGTTGCAGATTGATAGATTTCACCAACTGATAATATTGTTTCTTCGTCCATATATTCGCCAAGCAGTTGGAGACCGACCGGAAGACCAGCCGAAAAACCGCAAGGGACGGAAAGGCCCGGAATACCGGCAAGTGAGGCTGAGAGCGTGTAAATATCGGAAAGGTACATTGTTAGGGGGTCGCTGATTTTTTCGCCTAAGTTCCAGGCAACTGTTGGCGAGACAGGGCCGGCGATAACGTCGCACTTTTGGAAAGCTTTTTCAAAATCCTGTTTGATAAGAGTTCTCACTTTTGCAGCTTTTATGAAATAATCTTCAAAGTACCCTGCAGACAGTGCAAATGTTCCCAGAATTATTCTTCTTTTTGCCTCCGGTCCAAACTTACTCCTGTCTTTTCCAAAACGAATGCCGTCATACCTTGCCAAATTGGAAGATACTTCAGAGGCCATAAGTAGATAATAAGTTGCCACGGAATATTGCGTGTGGGGGAGAGACACTTCTACCGTTTCTGCGCCAAGGTCTTTTAATTTGTTTAGGGCAGTGTTGATTACTTCTTCGACGTCTTGATCCAGCCCCTTTGCAAAGTACTCAATCGGCACACCGATTTTTGTACCTTTTATCGATTTGGGATTTGGGATTTGGGATTTGGGATTTGGGACTGCGTTGTTGTCTTTTCCGTCTGCCCCTTCAATCCAATTGAGAACTAATCTTGCGTCGGCTACAGTTTTCGTGATTGGCCCAATCTGGTCAAGCGACGACGCCATTGACTGGGCGCCGTATCTGGAAACCCTTCCGTAACTAGGTTTGAGACCAACAACTCCGCATAAAGATGCAGGCTGACGGATGGAACCACCAGTATCTGTTCCAAGTGCAAAAGCGCAAAGATCCGCGGCAACAGCGACTGCGGATCCGGATGATGATCCACCCGGAACTTTTGAAACATCCCAAGGATTTCTCGCTTTCTCATAGGCTGAGTTTTCACCTGATGAACCCATGGCAAATTCGTCAAGATTTGTTTTGCCCAGAACAGAAACGCTGTTTGCCATTAGCTTTTTGATAACGGTAGCATTATATGGAGGAATATAACCTTCCAGGATTTTTGAGCCGCAGGTCAAAGGCATCCCTTTTACCGAAATAATGTCTTTAATTGCAGCGGGAATTTTGTTAGATTCTTCGTTTACAAATAAATATGAATTAAGTTTTGGGTTTAGTTTTTTTATTCTTGTTAAATATGCACCGTTTAGTTCCTCTGTAGAAAAATCTTTTTTCTCCAAACCGCTGATTGTTTCTGTGAGAGTAAGTTGAGTTAAATCACTCATTTTCAAAGACCCCTCCGGTTACCACAAAACCATTTTTTTTGTTTGATACGTTATTTAATGCTTCGTCTTGAGTAAGAGATTTACTCGCAGTGTCTTTGCGAGTAATATTTTTGTTCGGGGTAACGTTAAACGTTGGTTCTACGTCTTTTGTGTCGACAGACTCGACATGCTTTACATATTCTAAAATGGCGGTTAATTGTTTGTCGTAAGTTTTTTCTTCCTCCGCAGACAGCGGTAAATTTGCTAGCTTTGCAATATGATTAATATCTATTTTGACTTTTGACATATTTGTTATTGCATTGCGCGTAGGGCTTTTACTCTATCGGTAATCGGTGGGTGAGTGTTAAAGAGATTGGCAAACATACTCCTTGCGTCTTTGTTATTTTTTAGCGGGTTTGTAATATACAAGTGCGCTGTTGCTTTATTGGCAACTTCCAGTGGTTCTTTGTCTGCTGAAATTTTAAGTAGAGCGTTGGCAAGAGAATCCGGATCGCGTGTTAAAAGTGCACTGGATGCGTCTGCCAGAAACTCTCTTTTGCGGGAGATAGCTAGTTGAATTAGCGTCGCCACAATTGGTGCAAGAATTGCCATTACCAGCCCCAGCACCATAAAAATTGCATTGCCTTGCCTGTCGTCGTCTCTGTCACCTCGGGAAAAGAAGGAGATTCTCAGGAAAAAATCAGCTGCCAATGCTATTGTTCCAACGAGAATCGATACAATTGCCATAAGGCGAGTGTCGTAATTGCCCACGTGTGAAAGTTCGTGCGCCGCTACCCCTTCTAATTCTAATTTATTGAGCTTCTCGAGAATTCCGGTTGTAAAAGCAATTGCTGCGTGCTGTGGATCACGACCTGTTGCAAACGCGTTGGGCGCGCTGTCGTTTATTATGTAAACCTTCGGCATTGGTAAACCGGAGGCAATACTTAAGTTTTCTATTGTTCTAAACAGCGTTGGGTCATCTTTTTTTTGAATTTGTTTGGCGCCGGATATTGCCATAACAATTTTGTCACTGTTGTAATAGCTAAAAAAATTCATAATGCCTGCGATAATTAGTGCAAATCCCGAAAAGCTTAGCGCAGAAGGATAATCAAACCCCCACGCACTGGCAAAGATAAAAATAACTGCTGTTAAAAATGTGGCAAAGAAAAACATAATTAACCACGTTTTGAGTTTGTTTGCAGATACTTGGGTATAGGCCGTCATGAATGCTCCCGATTTAGGTTGAATTATACCTTAATATCAACTGCAGTTTAAACTTGCGAGACATGTTAGAATTGTTGTTAAGTTTTAATGAGAGCTTTTTTACACGAAATAAAGTTTCCTTCAACAGAATCTACGTATTTTTTGGATATAACGGATAAAATCAATGCCGCAATTATAAGGGCCAAAGTGCGCGAAGGTTTTGTCTTCGTGAATACCAAACATACGACGTTGGGGATTGTTGTTAACGAAATCGCAGAACCAAACCTTCTAAAGGATATTTTGCATCACACACTCCATACAATTCCGGAAGACAGAAGATCTACCCGAGTTTCCAAAGAATATGCCCACCCTACAACAGATTACAGACACAGGTGTCAGGATAATCCGTACTGCAATGAGATTGACGAAGATTACAATGCGGCTGCCCATATTCGGACATTGACTTACTCGCACCCAAGTGTTGTGGTACCTGTTTTATCCGGAAAACTGGAGCTTGGTAAATATCAGCAGGTTGCTGCGTTTGAATTTGACGGCAGGGATGGAAAAGGCAAAAATCCCATTCGCCAAAGGACTATTCAAGTCTGGATCTGTCCCGCGGAAAAGATTACGAAGATTTAAAGAGGTTTAAGTTTCCCTCGGAAATCAGAGATTTTCTTATATCCCTTTTTGTCCATTATTAATTTTAACTCTTTTTGGACTTTGGCAAAAATCCCAGATCCATTTTGTAAAAAAGCTGTCCCGATTTGAATTGCCGATGCACCAGCAAGGATAAATTCGAAAGCATCTGTTCCAGAATAAACCCCTCCGACTCCAATCACTTGGATTTTATCTTCAAAAATTTCATAGAACCTGCGGACGTTTGCAAGAGCTGCAAACTTTATATATCTACCGCCTATGCCACCAAAGCCACCTTTTGGTTTGATAAGTGGTCTTTCCGTTTTTGGATCTATTGCAAGACCATTGCCAACTGAGTTTATGCAAGTTACGAATTTTACGGGATATTTTTTAATGACTTTGGCAATTTCTTCATACTGGTTTAAGTCGAAATATGGGGGCAGCTTAACCCCAAAAGGTTTTTTTGCTACTCTTGATACACCTTTTAGTAACCTTTCAGTTTCTTTTGGGTCATAACCCACAATTGGTTTGCCAATTGTGTTTGGCGAACCTGGATTAAATTCTATAATATCAACTGGTGAATTGTTAAAAGCTTTAAATATTTTTATATTGTCTTCCAGGCTCATCCCGGATATACTGGCAACTATCGGTTTTTTATATTTCTTCTTTAGAATTTTGGAAAATTCAACATAAGCCTTATATCCCAAATTAGGCAAACCCATTGAGTTTATTGAGCCAAATTCAAGATTTGCATACCGAGGTTGCGGATTTCCTTCCCGCGCTTCAAGTGTGCAAGATTTCATTGTGATTGCGGAGGAAGCCGATTTGGCGATAATTTCTAGCTGCTTTAGCGTTTCGTCAGCGGGCCCTGAGGTATTGATAACGCAAGTTTCGAGTTTTACACCTGCAATTTTTGTTGATATATCTGTCATTTTATTCAAACTTCATTCACTGTTTCCAACTTTTTGGGTCTTTTGCCCATGCTTGTATTGCGTTTATCTGTCCTGCCTTCAGAAACCCTTTTTTCCTGGCAACTTCACAGGCATCGCTCAGATTGGTCAGGGCATGTAATTTAATCTTAGCCTTTTTGAGATTATCGATCGCAGCATCTAAATTATAGGTAAAAATGGCGATTGCGTCGGTAACGATTGCACCTTGTTTTCGAAGAGCTTCCACCACCCTTATCGATGAACCTGCTGTAGAAATTAAATCTTCAACAACAATTATTTTTTGCCCTCTTTTCAATTGGCCTTCTACCTGGTTGCCGCGACCATGCTCTTTTGGTTTTGACCGTACGTACACCATTGGGATTTTTAACTTTTGGGCGATAAACGCAGCGTGCGGGATGCCGGCAGTTGCCGTTCCGGCAACGACATCCGGGATGCCAATTTCTTTTATCTTGTTTACGAAAAGCGCGACTACTTTTTCGCGCTCCTTAGGATGCGAAATTATTAAACGATTATCCGTGTATACCGGACTCAAGATTCCGGAATCGAATTTAAAAGGTTTGTTGCGGGAAAATAAAACAGCTCCGATATCGAGAAGGATCTCTGCGACTTTTTTACTTTCGATATTTGTTGATTTCATCTCTTAATTTTTGTGCGGCAGATTTTGGACCCTGGCTGTAGATTATACTACGACTGGCGTTAAACATAATCCCTGCACTGTTTTTATCAATCCCGGCTTTCACCGCGTGCCCTACTTCTCCCTCTTGCGCGCCGAAACCGGCGGATAGAAAAATTTTATCAGGAAATATTTCGCGCACTACCCTTAGCTCTTGAGGGTAAGTCGCTCCGACGAAAATTCCGAGATTATCGTAGTGCCAGCGACTAATGGTTTTGGCAAGGTCCAAGTAATACGGGCCATTTTTAGTTTGAATATTTTGAAACATTCCCGAATCGGCATTTGAAGTTTTAATAAGTAAAATTGTTAATTTGTCTTCGTACTCTAAAAACGGTTTTATAGAATCCAGCCCCAGGTTCGGATAGACAGTGACTGCGTCTGCCTGCCAATATTCAAAGAAGGCTTTAGCGTACATCTTGGCAGTATTTGGGATGTCTGCTCTTTTGGCGTCAAGTACGATTGGTATTTGGGGATGCTCTTTTTTTAAATAATCGATGGTTGACTTGAGTTGGATTAAACCGTCTATACCATATGCTTCGTAAAAGGCGATGTTTGGCTTATAGGCACAAACTAAGTCTGAAGTTGAATCGATTATTGATTTGTTGAACTCAAATATTGAGAGATTTTCGGAAATTTTCCCGATATCCGGATCGAGCCCTATGCAAAGAAGGCTATTGTTTTTACCTGTGATTCGGGAAAGTTTGTCGGCGAAATTCACTAGATTTCCTCAGCCAAGCATCTTGCGATTAGCGGGGCAACAGATACGACTTCTATTTTTTTGCTTTTTTGGTTTTGGGGAATGCTATCTGTGACAATTATTTTATCAACAGGACTGTTCTCGAGGTTTTTAACTGCGTCTCCCGCAAAAACTCCGTGGGTTGCACAAACGATAATCTTTTTTACGCCTTTTTCATAAAGAGCCTTTGCGCTTTGTACTATTGTTCCGCCGGTTGAGATTACGTCGTCAATAATTATTGCTGTATCGCCAGAGACTTCCCCTGACATAGACAAGACTTCCATTTTGTCCCGGGAGTTTACTTGTCTGTGCTTTTCTATAACAGCAAGTGGTGCGGAAAGAATGGATGCGAAGTTGCGAGCACGCTTTACACCACCTACGTCCGGAGCAACCACAATTGGGTTTGTCGGGTTTTCTTCTTTTAATTTTGTTGCAAGAACTTCCAGGGCGGATAAGTATATTACCGGCACGTTAAAAAAGCCGACAATCGCATCTGCATGCAAATCTAGGCAAATTACTTTATTAACTCCGCTTTCTATTATTAAATCTGCAATCACCTTGGCAGATATTGGCTCGCCGCGGCGGGATTGCTTTTCTTTTCTGGAATAGCCAAAGTAAGGAATAATTGCCGTAATCCAGTGAGAGCCCGAGCGCTTTAGGGCATCTGCAATTAGGGCAAGTTCTATGATGTTATCGTTAACCGGATTGGAATTAGACTGAAGTACAAATACGTTTGTGTTGTTTACGTCATCCTCAACCCAAACATCTATTTCGCTGTCGGAAAATTTACCCAGATCTATCTTCCCCAGTGGAATTCGCGAGAGCTCTGATACTTTTTTTGTGAGGCTTACATTTGATGAACCGGCAAAAATTTTTGGGGAGTTCATTAAAATTTAACTTTAATGTCTTTTTGGGCTTCTTCGCCAGCTTCAAAAAATTCTTCTTCCTTAAACCCCAGAAAGCCAGCTAAGATTACGTTTGGAAAAACTTTTATCTTTGTATTGTAGTCCAGTACATTGGCGTTATAAAACTGACGGGAAGCAGCAATTTTTGTTTCTGTGTCCGAAAGTTCTTCCTGGAGTTCTTTAAAATTGTCGGAGGCATTTAATTTGGGATAAGCTTCGGCCACTGCAAAAAGAGTTTTTAAGGCACCTGTTAGTTGATTATCCGCTGTAGCAGCTTCTTTGGGGTTTTTGGCACCAAGCATTGCTGATCTGGCTTTGGTAACATTTTCGAAAACTTCTTTCTCATGCTTGGCATAGCCCTTGACGGTTTCCATGAGGTTCGGAATTAGTGATGATCTTCTTTTAAGCTGGACTTCTATTTGGGACCAAGCTTCTTTTATCCTAAGGCGGGCTGTAACCAAACCGTTATACAGGCTCCATAGGAAAATTCCAACAACAACAATAATTCCTAAAACAACATATGTAGGTATCATCGCAATGATTATATCTCAAAAACTCGCGCAAATTCAATAGAAGCTAGAGAATTGATTATATCTTTCTTTGTCGCCCAACCGCGTCGGGCCACCGACAGTGCAAAATTCATGTTGTCCATATGCCTAACGTCGTGAGAATCGGTACTTGTAACAAACTTTACGCCAAATTTTTTTGCTTTAAAAACAAGCGTGTCCGGTAAATCCAGCCTGGTTGGCCAAGCGTTTATTTCTAAATAAGTATTGGTTTTGGAGCATGCTTTAAATATAATTTCCCAGTCGGCATCACTGCCCTCGCGCTGACCCAACATTCTACCGGTTGGGTGAGAAATCACTTTAACTTTTGGGTGGCTTATTGCCGTTAATAATCTTTTAGTAATGGTGGCCTTATCCTGATTGTGGTTTGAGTGAATGCCGGCAATTGCCCCATCCAGCAAATTTAGCCCTTCCGGTGGAACGGACAGCTCGCCGCTGGCTAAAATATCTATTTCGAGTAAATTTAGTATTCTTATATTTTTAAATGAGGATTTTAAGTGTTCTATTTTATCTTTTCTCTTCTTAATTAGTTCGATAATTTGGGTTTTTGTATGATTTGAAACACCCGGTGAGTGATCTGACAGGCCAATATATTCATATTTAAGTTGTTTTCCTCTTTTAACCAACACTTCCTGAGAGCTTGTCCCCAGATCGTGACTTGGTTCTATTGGATAGTCGGAATGAATATGCAAATCTCCTTTTATATCTTTTAGCTCTACCAGTTTGGGCAGGCCATCGCTTTTACCCTGTGCGGAGTGCATAGCTGCTTCTATTTCTCCATTGTCTTCTCTTAGCTCCGGTTCTATATAATCAAGACCCAGGAACTTGTAAAAGGAGACTTCGTTGGGGAACTTATATAGTTTGCCTTTGTATTTAATGCCGTGTTCAGAAAGAGACATTCCTTTTTTAAGGGCAAATTCTCTTAGGCTTATGTTGTGATATTTTGAACCTGTAAAGTGTTGGAGAAGTGCTCCGAATGCCTCCAGCGGCTGAACTTTTAAATCTACCTGTATACCGTTTTCTAAGATAATTGATGACGCCATATCACCCGCTCCCAAAATCCTGGCGACTTCTCTAAAAGTTTTAAAATGATTTATTACCTGCTGCGGTTTTTTGGAAGCAACAGCAATGTCAACATCCCCAATTGTTGCAACCATTCTTCTTAAGGATCCAAGCGGTTCTATTTTTTCACAGGCAGAACTTGTTTTCATATGCTCAATTACACGCCGGGCAACTGCAAAGGCGGACGGCAAATCCTGTCTGGTACTTTGAGGCTTAAACTCAGAAATTGATTTTAATATTTCTCTTTCTGATTTTTCACCAAAACCGGGTAATTTTCTTATTTTGCCTGCTTTTGCAGCTTTTTCTAGGTCGGCAATCGTTTTTAGATTAAATTCTTTGGCAAGTTTATAGGCATTTTTGGGTCCCATGTTTTTTAAATCTAAAAATTCAAACATGCCAGGCGGGATGTCTTCTGTCAGTTCTTCAAAATGTTTTACGCGGCCTGTTTTGAAGAGTTCATCCAGATATCCGCGCATACTTACACCCAGCCCAGGCACTGTATCGAGCTTATTATCTTCCCAAAGGTCCTTAAGCTCACTTGTGGCGTGCTCAACACTGTCGGCAGCAGAGTTATAGGCAATTATTTTAAAATTGTTTCCACCCGTTACAGAATAGGCAGCGGCAATGGAGCGAAAAAGCTTTGCTATGTCTTTGTTTGAAAAGAATTTCACTTAAAAGCTGTGACTACTTATCCTACTGGGGCATTTGTGGCGGGACCGAGGGGACTCGAACCCCCGACCTCTTCCGTGACAGGGAAGCGCTCTAACCAGACTGAGCTACGATCCCACAAAATGAGTAGAAGGTAGTCTACACTTATGACATTATACTGTCAATTTAG